>JAJRWL010000029.1 GCA_024276875.1 Gammaproteobacteria bacterium | reverse complement strand
CTACGCCAGAGACAGACCGACGCATTGCAGCCTGTCTCAACACCCTGAAAGAAGACCGTCTGACCATCGCCTTTGCAGCAGAATTTTCACGCGGAAAGACAGAACTCATCAATGCCATCTTCTTCGCCGACTACGGATATCGGTTGCTGCCTTCTACTCCTGGGCGCACCACCATGTGCCCAACTGAACTCTTTTATGATAATAAAGCCAACGCAGCCTACATTCGCCTGCTCCCAATCGAAACACGGCTGCAAGACATTTCACTTACAGCGCTAAAACAAGATGCAACCGAGTGGGTTCATTACCCGCTAAATCTTGAATCCACCAAACAGATTGAAGAGGCACTGAGCCAAGTAGGCGAAACAAAACGGGTCGCGATAGACGAAGCCGGACGGCTGGGGCTTTATGATGATGAGATGGAACTGGGGCACAACACACCGGTAACACATGTAGACGTACCCCGCTGGCGACATGCACTCATCAGCTTCCCCCATCCACTTTTGAAACAAGGGCTAAGCATTCTTGATACCCCTGGCCTCAATGCGCTGGGGCACGAGCCAGAGCTGACATTAAACCTACTGCCAGAAGCTCAAGCAGTGCTATTTGTACTGGCCGCAGATACAGGCGTGACCCGCTCTGATCTCCAGATGTGGCAACATCACATCAAGCGGTTTAAAAACAACCAGCAGCAAGGGCTGGTTGTCGTCATGAATAAAATAGACATGCTCTGGGATGAGCTACTGGATAAGGCTGACATTCAAAACTCGATTAAACGCCAGCAATCCTTAACCGCAACCATGTTGGGCATTAAAGAAGAGACTATCTTCCCCGTATCGGCACAAAAAGGGCTGCTCGCCAAGGTAAAAAAAGATGATGCCTTATTACAAAAAAGCGGCCTCCCTGAACTTGAAATATACCTCTCTGATAACATCCTTCAAGCCAAACAAAAGATACTCCAAGAGAACACAGCAACTGATATATGCGAGCTATTAGAAGACACCAGCAGCATCATCTCCACCCATCTGTCACAGATCAAAAAAGAGTACCAGGAACTTAAATCCCTCAGCAACGAAAGCACAGAGATCATCATTCACCTGATCCGAAAATCACAGGCTGAAAAAGCCAAATACCTGGATGATGCCGATCGTTTTCAAACAAACCGTCGTGAACTCAAAAAACAAGCGGCCATGCTGCGCAAGGCGTTAGATATGGATGAGCTGGATCAACTCATCACAGATGCACACGCCAACATGTTGGAAAACTGGACCACTCATGGCCTCAAAACTGAGATGCAGGGCTTGTTCGAAAAATTACGCACCAAGATGCAGCTTGTCACCAAACACAGTGAAGCATCACGTAAACTGGTGCGCATGGCATACCGTCGTTTTCAATACGATCATGGTTTCGCCGCCATTCAACCCAAGATGTTCTCCATCATGAAATCTCGGATGGAGCTGAAGGCGCTGTTTAACGAAGCAGCGGCCTTTCGCAACAGCACATCAACCATCATTAATATTAAACACTTCGTGGTTAAACGCTTCTTTAGCACCATTATTGACCATGCGCGTAACATTTTCGTCAACGCCAATGAAGAGGCCGATGGCTGGATAGACACCGCCCTCCAACCCTTGATGTATCAAATACGCGATCATCGCGACATGCTTGAGCGCCGATTAAAAGATCTGCACAAAATCAGCAAATCCCGAGACACCCTGCAAGCACGCATTGACGAGCTAAAAAAAGAGTACAAAACCCTTACACACCAGCTTACCACCCTGCGGAACATGCAAAACAGGCTAACGCAAAGTCGCCCGCCTGCCGATGAAGAGCGCCCACGCCCTCGGTTGGTTAGCCATAATTAAAAACCACACGTTAACGCTACTTGCAAAGAGCAGTTGCACCCAATCCAAGCAATAATTAGACTGGGTTTCTTTGCCTAAAGCCTCTGGAACACTGTATGCCAAAGTCAATACCAGCCGATTCAGTTGGGCTGGTCACCCCACTCACAGAACATTTTGATGAGCCACTTGAGCTGGTCTGTGGCCGAACACTGCCTCGATTTGACCTGGTTTATGAAACCTATGGCAAACTCAATGCAAAACGCGACAACGCCCTGCTGTTCTGTCACGCCCTCTCTGGCGACCATCATGCCGCCGGCTATCACAGCATGGAAGATCGCAAACCCGGCTGGTGGGACAACCACATCGGCCCGGGCAAGGCATTTGACACTCATCGCTTCTTTGTTGTCTGCCCCAATAATCTAGGCGGCTGCAAAGGCTCAACCGGCCCTAACACAACCAACCCCGAAACAGGCAGAATCTATGGCCCTGACTTCCCTCTTTTTACCGTTAAAGATTGGGTCAACAGCCAGAAACAACTCATGGACAGCATCGGCATCAACCAGTGGGCCGCTGTTGTCGGTGGCAGCCTTGGCGGCATGCAGGTTATCCAATGGGCCATCGACTATCCCGACAAACTGCGCCATGCGCTAGTGATTGCAGCCGCGCCTCGGCTCTCTGCTCAAAACATTGGATTTAATGAAGTTGCTCGGCAAGCCATTCTGTCAGACCCCGAATTTCATGGCGGCCACTATTACGAACACAATGTGGTTCCCCATCGCGGCCTTATGTTGGCTCGCATGCTGGGACACATTACCTATCTCTCTGATGATGCCATGCGCGCTCAATTTGGTCGTGATCTGCAAACAGGCCGACTCAGCTATGACTTTGATGTGCAGTTCCAAGTAGAGAGCTATCTGCGCTACCAAGGCAGTTCATTTGTCGACCGTTTTGATGCCAATACCTATCTGCTCATGACCAAGGCGCTGGACTACTTCGACCCTGGTGCTGATTTTGAAAATGGACTGGCTGAAGCACTCAGTCAAACAGAGGCTAAATTCCTCGTCATCGCCTTCACCAGCGATTGGCGTTTTTCCCCCGCACGCTCAAAAGAGATTGTCAAAGCACTGACCGATGCACAACGCCAAGTCAGTTATGCTGAGGTTGAATCCAGCGAGGGGCATGATGCCTTTCTTCTGCCAAACAGCTACTACACCGATATTTTAAATGCCTACATGGCCAGGGTTTAATAAAATGTCACTACTACGATCAGACCTCGCCATTATCAAAAAGTGGATCACCCCTGGCTCTCGCGTGCTGGATCTTGGCTGTGGCAACGGCGCACTACTGCGCGTACTACGCGATGAACGGCACGTGGAAGGGTATGGTCTGGAGATCAACCAGAAAAACATCGTCAGCTGCCTGCAATCAGGCATCAACGTCATCCAACTAGATCTGGATAAAGGGCTGGATGATTTTGATGATCAAGCCTTTGACTATGTCATCATGACCCAAACCTTACAAGCCGTACATTTCCCCGATCACCTGCTGCAAGAGGTGCTGCGCGTTGGCAAACAGGGCATTGTCACCTTTCCTAATTTCGCCTATTGGAAAAATCGCCTACAGATCGGATTGCAAGGCAAAATGCCCGTATCACGCGCACTACCCGCACAGTGGTACGAAAGCAATAATATTCACCTCTGCACCATCAAAGACTTTCAGCAACTCTGTCGGCAACGTCATGTCAAAATTAAGGAAAAGGTCATACTGGACCATGCTCACCGCGCAAGCGCACCCATCACCTTTTTGCCCAACCTATTGGGACAGATAGCGATATACCGCTGCCAACAAGAAGAGTCGCTTTTAAATTGACAATTTCTTACCCGCCAACCAAACCAATAGCATCACTGGCAGGCCAATCAAGGCCGTTAGCATAAAGAAATTACTATAACCCATCGTATCCACAATCGACCCTGAATAACCACCCAGCAACTTTGGAAGTAGCGTCATCAACGAACTAAACAGGGCATATTGAAAGGCCGTAAATGAGATATTGGTCAAGCTGGAAAGATAGGCAATAAAGGCCGCACTGGCCAGTCCTGCACTCAGATTATCGACTGCAATAACCAGAATCAGCAATGAAACATCAGACCCAGAGTTTGCCAACAACAAAAAGAGTAGATTGGTTGCCGCCGACAAGAAAGCTCCCAGAAAAAGAATACGCATTACGCCGTAACGTAGCGATAAACCACCCCCTAAAAAAGCCCCAACAATTGTCATTATTAAACCAAAGGTTTTAGTAATATCCGCAATCTGATGTTTGGTAAATCCCATATCCTGATAGAAGACATTGGATATAGCACCCAACACAATATCCGATATACGATACAATCCAATCAAGGCCAATAAGAGCAGTGCCGTCTTACCATAGCGTTTAAAAAAATCAGCCAGTGGTTCAATGTAGGTCTCCTGAAACACCACTCTACGTGCCAACCCAATGTGGATGGCCAGCCACGCCACTACCCAAGCCCCCCCTATCGCCACCACCAGCCTTGCTGCTGCAATCATAAATGCCCCCATCACCCCCACATCCAGATTGAGTGAGTCAACCAGCCATCCTATCCCAACAAATACCCATATAAACCCACAGACCGTCACACCAAACAACGCCAGAAACCGAAGATAATCGTCCAAACTATTGAGGTAACGGCTTTCTCTGTTTTCTGTTATCGGCTCAGCAATCAACAGTGTCGTAAGCAGACCCACTGTCATGGCCGCTGCCATCCAAAGATAGGCCCACTGCCAAGCCAGGTAGTCATACCCCTGTCCACTCGTAAACCAGGCCGCCAACTTCAGTGTCCCAGCACCGGATACCAGCATGCCCATTCGATAACCCGTAATATAGGAAGAGGACATCAATGCCTGTAGCTCTTCTCCCGCTGACTCAATCCGATAAGCGTCAATCACAATATCTTGCGTTGCTGATGAAAAACCCAGCATGACCGCCGCAAAGATCATCGGCATCAATGCCTGTGCAGGGTCTGTAAAGGCCATCCACAAAATAGCCAGAATGATGGAGAGCTGCGCCAATAGCAACCAAGCCCGCCTCCGCCCCAACCATGAAGACAACAGTGGCAATGGCAACTTATCAACAATAGGAGCCCAAATGAATTTGAAGGAGTAACCCAATGCTGCCCAACTAAAATAGGTGACAGTGGAACGGTCTACCCCCGCCTCACGCAACCAAAGTGAAAGGCTTGAAAAGATCAGCAACAGAGGCAGCCCCGCAGAGAAACCCAAAAACAACATCGTGATCACCCGAGGATGCCGATAGGCTCTCAATGTGCGCATCCAACTGTGATTATTGTTCGTTTGACCCATATTGGACTTGCAACCTTCCCCCACCTTGCAGACAATGCAGCCAACATAATTTTTGGAGCATCCCGTGCAAAATTATCAACGTGAATTTCTAAATTTCGCCCTGGAAGTGGACGTACTTCGATTTGGAGAGTTTACCCTGAAATCAGGTCGGATCAGCCCCTATTTCTTCAATGCTGGGCTATTTAACACCGGTGTCAGCCTGGCACGACTGGGACGATTCTATGCACAAGCTGTTGTAGATTCCGGCATTGAATTTGATCTACTCTACGGCCCTGCCTACAAAGGCATCCCCCTGGCGGCAGCTACCTGCGTGGCACTCGCTGATCATCACGACCGCGATATCCCCTACGCCTTTAACCGCAAAGAGGCAAAAGACCACGGCGAAGGCGGTAATATTGTTGGCAGCCCTCTGCAAGGCAAAATACTCATCATTGACGATGTTATCTCTGCGGGTACTTCTGTTCGAGAATCTGTAGCGATTATCCGTGAACATGGCGCGACACCCGCAGGCGTTATCATCGCACTTGATCGCCAAGAGAGAGGCCAGCAGGATCATTCAGCCATTGATGAGGTAAAGGCAGACTACAACATGCCCGTTGCCAGCATTGTTCGTTTGGAACAGCTCATCACCTACCTGTCTGAAAAACCAGGCTCTGCTGATGCGCTCGCACGCATCAAAGCCTACCGAGATCAATACGGGGTATAAGGCGCATAAAAAATAGATGGACAGATTAACCAATCTGCGCATCTATTTAACCCACAATCAACTTTGAGCCAATCAATAGGGTCACTATCTCAAACCCCCGTTTAATCCAGCGATTACCCTTCACAATGGAGAGATGCGCCCCACAATACCCCCCTGTCAGAGAACCCAATAACAGGGCGGGCAGCCAATCCCACTGAATATCGCCTAAGATACCTAATGTGGTCGCCCCAGCGCCATTCCAAAAGATGCCAACCACCACCAACGTATGGACTACCGCCCGTTTATAATCCAGCCCAAACCATCGAACTAACCAGAGGGTAACAAACAGACCGGTGCCAGAGGTCAAGGATCCATTAAGGATGCCGATAAAAAATAGGCCAGCACCACCAATGAGGAAGCCACGATGATCTCGATGCAATGGTTGATAGCTTTGACCCAACTCTTTACGCAGCAGGGAATAAACGCTCAAACTCAAGGTCAAAAAACCGAGGGCAATCTCAGCCGTACGACCAGGGATATGCAATATAATGCTGGCACCGATAATAACGCCTGGCAGACCCACTATCAGCATGAAGATAACGAACTGGCGCTGCAGCGAATCCTCGCGCCAGTGCCGCAAGGTCGCGCCAAGGCCTAACGCAACCGAGGCGACCTTATGCGTTGCAAGTGCCACACCAAATGGCAGACCCATAAAGATGATTGCAGGCAGCTGAACCAATCCAGCGCCGCCACCCGAAAAGGCCGAAAACAGATTAGCCAGGAACGATATGATAAATAGAAAAATCTGATCCACAAATAATAGACCCTATGATCAAATATTTAGATAATGCCCTCAGCAGATCCTATAAGATCCCAGCAATAGGCCAGAGTTATTCCTTGAGAATTGATATGCGCAAAATTAATATTACAGCAATCAGCGTCACTCTTATCCTACTTCTTACCCTACCGATCACCGCAATGGGTGGAAAAATGTATCGCTGGGTAGATGCCGAAGGAAGGGTTCAATATTCCGATAGAGTACCACCAGAGCAACAAGCCAGGGGGCACTCTCGGCTAGACAAAAGTGGGGTCGAGCTTGAAACAAGCGGGGCGGCCAAGAGTAAAGAAGAGATTCAAAAAGAGCTGGCACGCGAGAAGGCATTAAAAAGACTCCGTGCAGAACAACAACGCCTGATTGACCAACAAAAAGCAGCTGACCGCGTTCTACTGCGCACCTTTCGTTCAGAAGACGATATTAAAATGGCGCGCGATGGCAAGCTCACTGCCATTGATGTCCACATCCAGGTTATTAGAGGCAATATTAAACGCCTAAAAAATCGCCTTGAAGATCTACAAAAAGGGGCGGCAGATATGGAGCGTCAAGGGAGAACCCCGCCAAAAAACTACCTTAATGATATGACCTCTCTTCACCAACAGATCAAAGATGCCTACGCCTCTATCATCGTTAAAGAGCGAAATAAAGATGCTATCTGGATCAATCATGAAGATGACCTACAGCGATTCCGAACACTAAAGAGGCTACAGCCAGAAAAACCGGGCATAACTCCCTCGCAACAGACGGCATCACTACTAGAAACTGTCGTGCAATGCCCTGACACTAAAAGCTGTGATCTGGCTTGGAAAAAAGCCAGTGCCTATGTCGAACAACATGCAACAACACGCCTACACTTAACCAGCAACATCATTCTACTTACCCGCACCCCCAGACAGAATGATGAGTTTAGTCTGACCGTCTCACGAATTGCCAATAAAGAAGGCACAGGGGCTGAAATCTTTCTCGATCTACAGTGCAAAAACTCTCGTGGAGGAAAACAATTTTGCCAAACTGAAAAAATAAAAAATATCCGCAACAATTTTCATTCAGCCTTAACCCCGTAGCACATTTCTACCGGCTAATCCCGCCACATACAGTGGCGAGATTAGCAAAATAACACCATTCCAACGCCCACTCTCTTAACTAAAGTCTACGACTCACACCTCATCTTCCCCATTAAACCCTCTCTTTTCAGTTTGGATTAAGCTTGGCTACTTACAATAAAGTTAAGTATCAAAGAAGAGGATTTTATTATGAACACCACGACCAAAGAGATAAAAGTTTGGGATTTACTGGTTCGTCTATTTCACTGGAGTCTCGTCATGGCGTTCATTATTGCTTATGCCAGTGAAGATGATTTCATGCTAATACATTCCTATGCGGGTTACATCATCATTGGATTACTACTCATCCGACTAATCTGGGGCTTTATTGGCACAAAGCACGCCCGTTTTTCTGATTTTATTCGCCCACCTCGCGAGGCATTAAACTACATTAAAGATACAGCCAGATTCAAAGCAAAACGCTATTTGGGACATAATCCAGCAGGCGGCCTAATGATCATTGCCCTACTCGTGAGCCTATCACTGACCACATTAACGGGCTTAGGTGCTTACGGCATCGAAGGCAGTGGGCCACTCGCAGGCTGGCTTTCAGATATGGGGCATTTTGGAAAAGAAGCCTTTGAAGAAACACATGAGTTCTTTGCCAATTTCACTCTATTTCTAATTGTTGCACACGTTGCTGGCGTCATTCTAGGTAGCATTTCTCATGGTGAAAATCTAGTACGCGCCATGTTTACCGGCACAAAGCAAGCAGATTAAAGGAAGCCACCAGATGACTCAGCCACAAGAGAAACATGCTAAACAGACACTCGTACGTATCTGGAATATCCCTATCCGCCTGTTTCACTGGACACTGGTTACCTGCTTTATCACTGCCTGGTTAACCCGTGATAACCGCTATCTAGATATTCATATTTTTGCTGGATACCTAATGGCAGGATTAATTCTATTTCGCCTCTTATGGGGTTTTATTGGTGGTTCTTACGCCCGCTTCCATGATTTTGCCTTTGGTTGGCACGAAGTATTAGATTATGTAAAAGGCGTACTCAACAGAAAACCGCCTCGGTTTCTGGGTCACAACCCCGCAGGCAGCTGGGCTATCTATCTTCTCTTAACACTAGGGACACTGATCATAATAACAGGACTATTAGGGTTTGGTGGCGAAGAACGCCAAGGACCACTGGCTGGATGGCTCACGTTCCCCCAAGGGGAACAAGCACAAGATCTGCATGAGCTACTGGCATGGCTCATGCTGGGTGTTGTTGGCACTCATTTGATCGGTGTATTAGTCGAGAGTCTGCTACACAAAGAAAACCTAGTAAGCGCCATGCTAACAGGCTATAAACCTGCTGCAATTAACACCATTGCTGCGGCATCTCAATGGAAGACAGCCATGG
>JAJRWL010000028.1 GCA_024276875.1 Gammaproteobacteria bacterium | reverse complement strand
GGTTCCCTCTCTGGAGCAGATCGGCAGCCAAGCAGGTAACAGAAAAGCACAGATTTTGGCCGATACTCTAGATCAAGCAACGGGCAAATTTCTGGACAACAACAGATCACCCTCACGCAAGTGTGGTGAACTGGATAACCGTGGCAGTCACTTCTACCTGGCTCTCTATTGGGCAGAGGCGCTAGCTGAGCAGAGCGAGGATGCCGATCTTCAGGTTTATTTTACCAAACTGGCACAGCAGCTTGGAGAGAATGAGGTGAAGATCATTGATGAGCTGAATGCAGTCCAGGGGCAACCCGTTGATTTGGGCGGCTATTACTGCCCAGATGAAGAAAAAATATCCGCCATAATGCGGCCGAGTGCAACCTTTAATGCCGCACTGGCTGCTATTGATTAAGCGCAACCGATGAGGCGCATCCCATTATGGGATGCGCCTTTTTTATGGGCGTATTTGGTGCTGATGAGTAATCTGAAATAGGAACCTAAATGATTGAGAAACTTATTACAGGGTACAAGTGCTTTCGGGGTGGCTATTATGAGGAAAATCGTGAGCAGCTGGTCAAACTGGCTCGAAAGGGTCAGTCGCCCAAAATTGCGGTTATTGCCTGCTGTGATTCTCGCGTCGATCCCGCCATAATAACCCAAAGTGCGCCGGGCGAACTGTTTGTGATACGCAACGTAGCCAATCTGGTACCGCCCTGCGAGGGCGAAGGTGTTTGGCATGGCACCAGTGCGGCACTACAGTTTGCGGTGTGCGACCTGCAAGTGGAGCATATCATTGTACTGGGGCATGCCCGCTGCGGCGGAATTAATGCACTTCTTAAACAGCAGCCCGTAGGCACTGATAAGGGCTTTATTGAATCCTGGATGAGCATTGCAGATAAAGCCCGCCAGCGGGTTTTAAGCCGTTCCGATCTTCAATCATTCGAAGCACAGTGCCATGCCTGTGAACTAGAAGCGATAGCGGTATCACTGCTCAATCTGCAAACCTTCCCCTGGATTGCAGAGGCCGTGGAGGGTGGCAGGCTCCAGCTTCACGGTTGGTATTATGACCTGGAAGCGGGCGACCTTTTATTCCTTAACCACGTTACAGGCGCTTTTCAACCCATTGTATAGCATGGCTTATCTACCCATGGGTGGAGAGACCCACGCTCCCCAGCTCCTTCGTATCAAATAAGACCCCAATATTGACACAATAGCAACAAACATGACAGCATGTCGTCACATCGAGTGGGAGTCGGGCTCTACTCTGTCTTACAATCAACCCTATTAATGTGACCACCATGGCCGAAGAGAATAAACAGCGGTATATAAAGCACTACGGACTCACAGGTTGGGATGAAAATATCCTGATTAAAATGGCACCCCTTATGGAGGGGCATAAAGATGACTTTATTGATGCCTTCTATCAACACACCCTGCAGTACAAAAGTGGTTCAAAATACCTAAAGGATGAGCTGGTTATCCAAAGGCATAAACGCGCCTTAAAGGTCTGGTTTGTTAAGCTTTTTGATGTCTTTGATGATGATTATCTGCGCTATCTGGAAGGGATAGGTTATGCCCATGTAAAGGTAGGGCTGCCCTCACACTATGTCAACTCATCTATAAGCTTTGTGCGCAGCTACTGCACAAACCTGATTAATAATGAAGTCTCAGATTGTAGCGAACGGGGTGATATGCTGGCGGCGCTGGGCAAGATGCTGGATATCAATCTAGATATTTTGACCGCATCCTACATCCGAGAAGAGCTGAACCGCTTTTTTATATCTAAAAAAACAGAAGGTAAGCTTATCAGCTTTGCAAAACGCTTTTCCTACGGATTAAACCTGCTATTGGTATTTGGTCTGGTCTTTCTGGGGGTTATTGTACTGGCGTTGTTCACCGTTGATGTTATTGAAATATTCAAAGGTGATTTGGAAAAGGGGGTGCTGGCCACCTTGGGTGCGCTCTTGATGTTATGGGTAGTGATTGAGCTGGTAGATACTGAGGTTGAGCATCTGCAAGGAGCAAAAAGATTTGCGATCAAGATCTTTGTTGGCGTTGCATTGGTAGCCGTCATCCGCAAGTTATTGATCACCTCGCTTAAGAGTGATGCCATTGAAGCGCAGTGGTTTCTGATTGTTGCATTGGGCGTGCTGGGTCTGGTCTATTGGTTGATGTCACAACTGGAGCGGTCAAAAAACTGATGAGTGGCTCAGTGGAACCCCGTGGCGAGCTTGGGAAGCTAGGTGTTTTTATTGAATCCACACCTGTTCAGCGGATCATTATTGCACTGATAATTATCAATGCCATTATCCTGGGGCTGGAGACAAGCCAGAGTCTGATGCAGCAGTGGGGTGGACTGCTGCGTACGATTGATTCAATAATTCTGGTCGTTTTTGTGGTGGAGATTGTGCTGCGTATAGTCGTACATCGCCTGAGCTTTTTTCGTGACCCCTGGAGTCTGTTTGATTTTACCGTAGTCGCTATTGCCCTGGTGCCAGCATCGGGTCCTCTGGCTGTGTTGCGCGCATTGCGCGTGCTGCGGGTGCTACGTCTGCTTACCATGGTTCCCTCTATGCGGCGGGTTATCGGCGGCATGATGGCTGCGATCCCAGGATTGGGGTCTGTAATAGCTATCATGCTGGTTATTTTTTATGTCTCAGCCGTTATTGCAACCAACCTCTTTAGTGAGCAGTTTCCCGAGTGGTTTGGCAGCCTTGCTGCCACCAGCTACACCCTGTTCCAGGTGATGACACTGGAGTCCTGGTCGATGGGCATTGTTCGGCCGGTGATGGAGGTTTATCCCAACGCCTGGATCTTTTTTATTATTTTTATCCTGATTGCCACCTTTACCATGCTGAATCTCTTCATCGCCGTCATCGTCAATGCGGTACAAATGGAGCAGCATGATGAGATTGAAGCAAGCCAGCAGATTGTTACGACCCGATTGGATAAAGATACTCAGATGCTACACAATGAGATCAGCTCACTGCGTAACGAGATTCAGGAGATCAAGACCCTGTTGCAGCGTTGTGGAAAAGAGCACTTGAAGGTTGACGATAACGCTATTAACTAATGCAAGGAATGAGACATTGCTAAGATATACAGCACTACTATTGATAGTTATATTTTCTATAGGTGGATCTGAAACTCTATTTTCTAAAGAGTTAAAAAATCATTCTAATTATCTATTTAACCTCCAAGGGCCTGTTGTATTCAGTCATCGCAGTGAGTATTTTAAAAAAGCACAGCTAGTGGCTGATCCGGATGTGCTTTTAGATGGCGATGAATATAAGATGTATGTCACCCTTTCATCACCAAATGAGGCGTTCGGCGTTGTTGTTTTAGGGCTTGCTACCAGTCGTGATGGGCAAAACTTTCGGTTTATAAGAACAGAAGAAAATCCGATCATAAAAGTGGATCAGCCTTATGAAAATTATGGTGTTGAAACAGTCGCGGTTATTAAGCATAAAGGAAAATATAATCTTTATTACACAACCTATAAAGAGGGGGAACCTGGTGTAGGCTTTATATGCCTTGCAGAATCTCGTGATGGCATTAACTTTGAAAAAAAAGGCCCTGTGCTTGATATTACACTGCCTTTTGAAGAGTCATTTTACCTCCCTATAATTGGCGAAGTAGGCGGTCTGCTTGAACATACTGTTATTTATAACCCAAAAAGTGCGTTATTTGAGATGTATTACAATGCCTTTGGATTGGTAGGTGATGGTTTTTGGATATTTGGTAGGAAATGGGTTTTACCTGTGGGGAAGGCCAGCAGCAAAAATGGCACTGATTGGAAAAAATCAAAAACCCCCATTATCTCTACAGAAACATTGCAGCATAAACCGGTTAAGGCGGTAGCTCATCCAGACATATTATTTGTTAATGGCTTTTATATCATGGCATACCTTGGGAAAACGGTAGTCGATGGCTCAGCAACAGATGACTTTGCACATAAAGACAAAATTCGTATTGCTTTTTCTGAAGATGGTAATAAATGGGTAAACTCACCGGACAATATTGCTGCTATCCCAGGAAGGCATCAGTGGGATAATGTAAAAATTCTTGCGCCAAGCTTGGTTCTTGATAAGAGAGGTATTGTCCACATGTATTACTGGGCTGCCGGAAAAAAAGAAGATGAAAATGAAAAGTGGTCCATTATTCATACGACAAAACCACTGTCTGAGTTAAAAGCCCTCTATTCATTGTTGGATAAATAGCTTTTTTTAGGGCGGAGAGTGAATGTCGAGATGCCAATTTTCAGAGTGACCTCTGAATAGTTC
>JAJRWL010000004.1 GCA_024276875.1 Gammaproteobacteria bacterium | reverse complement strand
CAATATCAGAGGAAACAACCAAATTGGCCCACCAATACCTGTATAGCTCATCACGGATTTAATTTGGTGGATTTATACTGAATTTGGCATTCCAGTAGGGTTAACTGATTTTTCTAGGTTCAACAAGGTACCATTGGTACTGTTGCAATCTTCAATAAAATAATTTGATGAAATTTGAGTGAGCTTAGCATGCCGGCGACTGACTCGCGGATCCATTAGCAAGAGGTCGCCTTATGGGTCACGGCCAATCGAAAATGGTGTTTTATTTAACGGCCACTCACTGACAAGCGTCTCTCCAGAGAATATCTCTAATTTCCCTATGTTTTTTTTCGTCATTATATCCATTAGCAATGGTAAGAGATCGTATAAAGTGTAGACTCAAATCAATACAATTGCTTATGCAATTTTATTTATGTTTATCTTAGGATTGCAGCAACGAAGATGGGGCAAAGGGCAAGCAAAATTGAATTTTATTTCTTGCGGTAGAGCTCAACCGCAAACAGATTGATCAGGTCGTGCTAATACCAGCGATATATTATCAGTACCTCCTTGTCTCAAGGCCAATTCTAGTAATAGATCCACAGCATGAGGAAGATTTAATAAGCCCTCTTGAATCACCGCACTAATCATTCCATCTGTCACCATATCTGTTAGCCCATCAGAGCAAAATAGATAGACATCACCCGCTTTTAATTCAATATCAGCACTATCGATATCAACTTCAGAAAACAAGCCGACAGCTCGTATCAATTTACTACTTGATACACCTGCTAACCTCGCTTCACGCTGTGATTCAAAAACACCATTATTTAGCAAAGACTGCAACAACGTATGATCACTTGTTAGTGATAGCAACCGACCATCACGCAATAGATAGAGACGAGAATCACCTACATGGGCATAAAATAATCGACCTTTAATAAACAACCCAGCAACAACCGTTGTCCCCATACCCCTATGTTCAACCGATTGCTCAGCCTTATTAAATATTGCTTGATTAGCCTGCATCAGTGCTTGCTGCAACAAACATTGAGCAGCAGCCAAACCATCATTAACCTGATTTAACCCAGAGACCAATATATCACTGATATCTTGTACAGCAATCTGACTCGCGATCTCTCCTGCTTTATGGCCACCCATACCATCCGCCAAAACCACAATGCCATGCTCAGGCAGAAGGCTAAATGCATCTTCATTACCACTTCGCACCAAGCCTTTATCTGTGCGTACCACTGCATCTAATATATAAGAACCCATACTGTAATTTTAGCCTACCTTGGAATGAACACACAATATGGCACTTAAATACAAGCACATAAAGAATGGGAGGGGACTCTATGGCTTTGCCAAAATGGGCACAAGCCATCTAAAGTTATTAAAAGCGTCTATTCAAAAATCTCAATTGGAATCAAATCTTTTACAAACATAACAATTTGAAATCGTCTTTTTAACATGGCGTTATAGTAGTTAGGATAGAGGTTGCCATCTGCAAAACGAACAAACATACCTTTAGCATAATTTCCAGCTGGAACCACAAGCCAAGCCTGCATGCCATCAGCTCTTGCAACCTGTAATAAACTGAATTGCCCCGCGTGCAGATAATCAATAACCTTTACTTTATTTGGATAACGGCTATTAATTTGTTGCAGCTTATTACTCTTATCTTTTCTGATTTTTTCTGCCTCTTCTGGCGTGCCCCAATAACCCATATCACCCTGCTCATTAAAATAAGCAAACGCCACATCATTCGTTAAATGCTTGCCAATAGAGCCACCTAATATATAGACTGTATTTTTGTACACCGCTGAAGCAAATGAGCCACGGGCATTAGGGAGAGCCGTAGTATATTGCCAATCAACAATACCTTTATCTTCTGTTAAGCGCCCCTTCTCAACACTGGACAGATGCATAATGCCGTCTATTCCACCCATCGAATATATATAACTATCATGAACAATTGCCTCTAGCCCATAGCGATTTTTTTGCATTTTAGATGCCGCCTGGAATGGTTTGAACATCCCTTCATCATCCTGCTGTGACCACTCCACAGAGGCAATACCCACACCTGCACTCTTATCATGACCACCCAGCACATAAAGCTTATCACCCACGCTTTTAACCGCATGAACATAACGTGCATACTGCATTGGATCTGATAGCAACTCCCATTCACCCAAGCGACCATCTGCTTCAATCTTTGCGCGCTCAATGGTATCCAGCAATTTACCGCCAAAGCCACCCACCGCGTAGATGTAACCATTAATATGTACCACATGAACGCAGCGCCTGGCGATATTGAGCCTAGTCTCCTCCATTTTCCAGGAGCCAATAGTGCCGTCTGAGCTAACCTCTGCCCACTCAACTGAATCTAACAGCCCTTTTACATTGGTGCGAGAGCCGCCAATGGCATAAATATAACGTCCAACATGGACAACCCCGTGATAAGAGCGACCCACATTGAGTTTAGACGGGCTGTATTGCCAATCTGAAAGCGTGCCATCAGACGCAATGTAACTATACTCAATACGACTAATATAGGTCTCTTTATTGGTTCCACCAATCAAGTAGAGACGATCCTGAATTATTAGGGCAGCGGCTCCCGTTCGCTCCATAGAGAGTGCAGGCCCATGCTTCCAGCCAGAAATCCAAACCTTCCCCTCTACAGAAGCCGCAACAGCCAGTGATTGAAACAGCGACAACAAGAATAAAAGCCAGGCGGAATGATACAAAACCTTGGATATTTTCATTTCAAACCCGCTTTTTAAGAAAAGAATAACAACGTGCCTAGATAAGATAGTCCAATAGCAGACCTGCAAATATGACTGCGCCCAAATTATTATTGTTCAAAAAAGCCGTGAAGCAGGCCTTTTTATCACGTTCACGCGTAATATATTGTTGATAGACAAACAGCAATGCCGCCCCTGCAAGTCCAATATAATAAGCAGCACCCAGCTCCGCATTAATCCCAACCAGCCACAAGATACCCAGCATAGTGACTTGCAAGATACCGATGATGATAAGATCCATATCCCCAAATAGTATGGCCGTTGATTTTACGCCAATCCTTATATCATCATCACGATCGACCATGGCGTATTGAGTATCATAGATCAACGCCCAAATGACCGTAGCCACAAATAATAGCCAGCCCACTGGAGCAACCGTTTCAGTAAGTGCGGTAAAGGCCATGGGAACAGCCCACCCAAAGGCCGCACCCAATACCAGCTGAGGGAGATGTGTGTAGCGTTTCATAAAAGGATAGACAGCCGCCAAAGTAACGGCCACAAATGACATCAAGATCGTTTGCCAATTTAATAGCAACACCAGCAGAAAGGCCAACCCCACCAGCGCAGCAAATACATTTAATGCCTCTTTAGGGGTGATAAGACCCGCAGCAATAGGGCGGTTTTTTGTGCGCTCAACCCTGCCATCAATTTTACGGTCGGCATAATCATTGATAGCGCAGCCAGCTGAACGCATCAGCGTGACTCCCATGATAAAAACCACCACCACACCCCAATCAGGCGCACCTTCACCTGCAATCCATAACGCCCACAGAGCGGGCCACATCAACAGCAGCATGCCAATGGGACGGTTTACCCGTATCAATAAAGCATAGTAGCCCAGGCGTTCGCGCCAGGAAGGTTGGGCTAATTCAGATGAGGTCACGACTTAGATTCCTTAACGACCAAAGGGAGCTTTGGCAAAAAAATCTCATTAACCAAGAGGGGTTTTCCCGCTAAATAGAATAACGTACGCCGCCCCCACAACTCTGCTGGCTTCTGTTCCAAATGGCTCGTTGCCGCAGCAAACAGAGGATGACGCGGTTGCAACCGAGCCACCTGAATAGAGCCACGCCGCATGCTGGGATCAGAAAACAGCACCGCACCCAACGGCTTTTCACCTAGATTGGCAAGCCGCCGAGCGCCACCGCGCAGACTGCTGGCAGGGATCAATGTCCGTGCAAATACCCAGGGCGTATCATGCCCCAACAGCTCAACCTCTCGCACCAATGCGGTTTCAGCGCGGCGAGTACACAACAGTTGGCTCTCGCTATAGAGTGGACGACCCCAGCCTTGATGTACCACCCGTACCCGAAATTCTCCCTCACTGGCCTTGATCAGCCGACGGGTTAGTGAACCGCAGTCAAGCAGCCAATCCTCCATCCCCATCGGCACATCTGATCCACGGTGGATCTTCCAGCTACCCCAGTTTGGCTCAAGATTAGCGGATGGTTTGTTCTCTAAGCTCAATATTTTTTCCAGCCGTTATGAATTAAGGAGAGGGATTATCGCATAAGTTTTGCCATCAAAACGCAAACCGGCTGACGGATTCCACAGCTTGGAATAGCGCTGTAAAAACCACGTCAGCCGAATTTTATCTATGCCAGTTTGGATAAATAGCAAAGCAACTATTTGATTACAGACAGTAGTTTTGGATTTACAACAAGCTTTCTTACGCCATGCGCGTGGTCTTCTTCAAAAGCATTTCCTTTACACCATTCACCCACACTATTGATATCAACTTTGGCACAGTCAGGGCGAACACTCCAGGTCACCTGATAAGGTGAGCACTGCTGTTCACTGTAGCTTGGACCGGTGGTTGAACCCAAAAATTCAACCGGCTTACCCGTGCCCGTTGGCAGTGCCTTGGCTTGATGCAGTCCATTAGCCTTATGACCATCATATGTCAGCTCATTGAAGTTCAGCGCACTCTTATCATTAACCAGGGTAAAGACCTGAGTCTCTACACGCAAATCAGGGTTGGCACAGGCATCAGATACGCAAGAACCCAGGCCTTTACCTGGCTTAATATCACATGAGGTGTGTACCCAGTGCACTTCAATGGTGTCACCTGGCTTCAGGTTACCATGGCTACTATCACAAATTGACTCCTTGGTTGGCATCAGCTCAGCCTTGTTCAGCGCCTTACTCATGCCACACTGGTAACCACTCTCATAACCATGGCCATCACCCTCCCCTGCGTAGATTGAAAAGGCCGCTGCCTTGTGTTCCGCATTCTTATGAAAGTGAATATTACACAGATTCAGTTCCGAAGCTGCTGGAGCAAAGGTAAAAACACGCTTATTGACACCCGCCAGATTATCAATATCCCGAGGGGTTTGAGGGCCATAACCATTACAAGCTTCACCTGACATCTGGTGCTCATCATGGCTGTCATGTTTGCCATGGTCACCCGCCATGGCCGCTATAGAAAACAAACCCATAGCCAAAATCAGGCTTGTTTGATTTACCTTAATTAACTTCATTGTGTCTATCCCCTCATTATATTTTTCATAAAAAATGTCGTCAGCCGACCTTAACGTAAACAGGCTCACAGCAAGCAATAAAGCGCCCCCGCATTGCTGCGCTGCCCATTTGGAGTCCGATTGTACACAGTTGCTTAGCCAAGGTTAAATAGAACCCAAGCGACACCACCATTGTCGAACCTTAAACTGAACCGTACTCTATCTTTTTCCCCAGCCATCTCTTGACTAGTGGCGCTGCATGAGAGGGATAACGCTCCAAAATAATCTCTGCGGCCTGCTGCACCTTAGGCAGTAATGACTGGTGATGAAGAAGATCGGCAATGCGCATCTGCATTTCACCGGTCTGGCGTGTACCCAGCACCTCTCCCGGCCCTCGCAACTCCAGATCTTTTTGGGCAATGGCAAAACCATCATTGGTGGATCGCATGGTACTCAACCGTTCCCGCGCATTTTTTGACAGGGCATGGTACATAAGCACACAGTGGCTCTCAGCAGAGCCACGCCCTACCCGTCCACGCAGCTGGTGCAGCTGCGCCAGACCCAGACGCTCAGGATTTTCGATGATCATCAAGCTGGCATTGGGCACATCCACACCCACCTCAACCACGGTTGTCGCCACCAGCAGATCCAACTCCCCTGATTTAAATTCCAGCATGATGTGCTCTTTTTCAGCCGCCTTCAGGCGACCATGCACCAGCCCCACTCGCAACTCAGGCAAGGCTTCAACCAATAACTTTGCGGCATCTTCAGCCGCTTGGCATTGCAGCGTCTCAGACTCTTCAATTAAGGTGCAGACCCAATAGGCTTGCCGCCCCTCTTTACAGGCATTGCGCACTCGAACCACCACTTCATCTCGGCGACTATCAGGAATCACCACCGTAGTGACCGGTTTGCGCCCTGGGGGCAGCTCATCAATCACCGAGATATCAAGATCAGCATAGGCAGACATCGCCAAGGTACGGGGGATGGGGGTGGCCGTCATGATGAGTTGATGCGGCACTTTACCACTGGCCGCACCTTTCTCTCGCAGTGCCAGACGTTGATGCACACCAAAACGGTGCTGCTCATCAATAATCGCCAACCCCAAGGCATTGAAACAGACGTCCTCTTGAAACAGGGCATGTGTACCCACAATGACGGACACGCTGCCATCAGCCAATTTCGATAATATCTGCTCTCGGCGTTTGCCTTTGTGCCGCCCCGTAAGCCAGGCGACGTTGATCCCCAGTGGCTCCAGCCAACCCTGAAAATTCCTCAGATGTTGCTCTGCCAGCAACTCTGTCGGCGCCATCATCACCACCTGATGATGGGCCTCGACTGCCTGAAGTGCCGCCAGCGCTGCCACGATTGTTTTGCCTGAGCCAACATCCCCCTGCACTAAGCGCATCATGGGGTGCTGTTGTTTAAGGTCACAACTAATCTCACTGACCACCCGTTGCTGGGCAGCCGTTAATTTAAACGGCAACGCCGCCCACAGTGCCTTTTCCAATGAGGCATCTCCAACCAGTGCTGGCGCGGCAATGCGGCGTTGCTCCTGTCGTAGCTTGCGCAGGCTGATTTGATGGGCGAGCAACTCTTCAAAAGCCAGCCTCAGCTGCGCAGGATGACTCCCTTCAAGCAGTTGCTGCTGGGACACATCCGGTGGCGGTCGATGCAAAAAACGGATTGTCTCCAATAAGGCAGATAAGTTATAGCGATCCAATAGCGCCTGTGGCAGCCACTCATGCAGTAGCGTGGGCTGCTCATCTAACATCGCCAATGCCCGCTCTGTCATGCTTCGCCAACTCAGCTGATGCATGCCCTCTGTTGTGGGGTATATCGGCGTGAGCGTCTCTTCAACCGCCACCTCATCATCCCCATCAACACAGCTATATTCTGGATGAATGAGTTCAAGTGATGTCGGTCCTCGTCGCACCTCGCCGTAACAGCGCAGACGGATACCTCTGGTTAGATTGGATTTTTGCGCCGAGGAAAAATGAAAAAAGCGTAGGATCAAAGAGCCAGAGCCATCCGCAATCTGTACCAGCAATGAACGTCGTCGACCAAACTTTATGTCCGTCAACTCAACTCTTCCTTCAACAACCACCTGCTCACCTGGCCGCAAGCTTCCAATAGGAATAATTCGGGTTCGATCCTGGTAACGAGAAGGCAGATGGAACAACAGATCCTGCACGGTATTAATGCCAAGCCGCGCTAATCTCTCCGCATTACGCGGTCCAATACCCTGTAGCGCCATGACAGGTATCTCATCCAGACTACTCTTTTTTACATTTGCCGCCATTTTTTTAGTCAGGTGTCTTGTTGCAAGCACCACAGAATGCCTAAAATAGCGCATATGATCAAACAGCAAACCCTACAGATCCAAACCCGTGGCCGTGGCACTTATGAGATAACCCGCCAGGTTGAACAGATTGTGCATGAGTCAGCTGCGCACAACGGCCTATGCCATCTATTTATTCAACACACCAGCGCTTCACTTATTCTCTGTGAAAATGCAGATCCTTCCGTACGTGATGATCTTGAGGTTTTTATGGCTAGGTTGATCCCTGATGGTGACCCAACCTTTGAGCACACACAGGAAGGTCCCGATGACATGCCCGCCCATCTGCGCACTATTCTTACTAAAATGGATCTCACCATCCCCATATGCAACGGGCATTGCGCATTGGGCACTTGGCAGGGTATCTTTCTATGGGAGCATCGAACTCACCCCCATAAAAGAGGGATTATCGTAACCATTCAGGGCGAATAGCAAAACAACAACACACCACAGACAAAACACAACGGGACATTATTGATCATGAATTTCATCAAGCACATCGGTGCAAAAAAACATCTTATATTTATAGGCCTAATTTTCATCCTGGGTGGATGCCAATCAGCCTACTACTCTACTCTCGAAAAAGTGGGCTACCACAAGCGCGACATTCTGGTTGAACGCGTTGGCAAGGCACGCGATGCCCAACAAGAGGGTAAAGAACAGTTCAAATCTGCTTTAGCAAAATTCTCAAGCGTCCTTAACTTTAAAGGTGGCGCACTGGAAGACAAATATAAGCAACTGAATGATGAGTACGAAAACAGTGAAGAGGCCGCCGAGGATGTGCGCAACCGGATAGATTCAGTAGAGTCCGTTGCCGAAGCCCTTTTTGAAGAGTGGGCAGAAGAGCTTGATCAATACACCAATGCGTCACTGAAACGAGACAGTAAAAGCAAATTGCGTAACACACGCAAACGCTATAAAAAGCTGATTACCGCAATGCGTCGCGCTGAAAAAAAGATGGATCCTGTACTCAATGCATTTAAGGATCAGGTGCTGTATCTAAAGCATAATCTCAATGCCAAAGCGATCATGTCACTGCAAAAAGAGCTGCGCTCAGTTAAATCCAATATTGCTGCCCTGGTTAAAGATATGGAAAAATCCATCAATGAAGCAAACGCTTTTATTAAAGAGGCGGGCTTATAACCAAAAATATATTTTATTGCGTCTATCCATTCAATGATGTTTAAACCACTACAGGCAAATACCTTCGACTGTAGTGGTTTTTTTAAGCAAACAACGAGGACGCGCTTAAGCAATATAATAAATTAACACAGCACGACCTATGCGATAATAGCCCCCATTTGGACTTCCCCCCTGGCTTGAACAATGAACAACGAAGTACGACAGATTCTAGTTACCAGCGCACTGCCCTATGCCAACGGCCCTATTCACATTGGCCATTTAGTTGAATATATTCAAACTGACATCTGGGTGCGATTCCAAAAGATGCAGGGCAACCAATGCACCTACGTCTGTGCAGATGATGCCCACGGAACCCCCATCATGCTGCGTGCACGCCAGGAAGGGATTGAGCCAGAAGCGCTGATTAAGCGCATCAGCACAGAACACCAGCAAGACTTCATTGATTTTAATGTGGCGTTTGATAACTACCACTCCACCCACTCTGACGAAAACAGACAGCTCGCTTCAACGATCTACCGACGCAATCGAGACAAAGGCAACATCACCACTCGCACCATCACCCAGGCCTTCGATCCTGTAGAAAATATGTTTCTACCCGATCGTTTTATCAAGGGCACATGCCCCAAATGTGGAGCCGACGATCAATATGGCGATAACTGTGAAGCCTGCGGTGCCAGTTACTCTTCCAATGAATTGAAGAACCCTGTCTCTGCTGTCTCCGGTGCAAAGCCAGTAGATAGAGAGTCAGAACACCACTTCTTCAAACTGGGCAATTTTGAGCCTATGTTGCAGCAGTGGACAAAAGGCGGGCATCTACAAACAGAGGTTTCCAATAAACTAGACGAGTGGTTTGAGGCCGGACTACAGGAGTGGGATATCTCCCGTGATGCCCCCTATTTTGGCTTTGAGATCCCTGATCACCCTGGTAAATTTTTCTACGTCTGGATGGATGCCCCTGTCGGTTATATGGCCAGCTTCAAAAACCTATGCGATAAAACCGACTTGGATTTTGATCAATTCTGGGGCAAAGAGAGCAAGACCGAGCTTTACCACTTTATCGGCAAAGACATTATCTACTTCCACGCCCTATTCTGGCCTGCCATGTTGAGTGGCGCTGACTTCCGCACCCCAACCGCCATCTTCTCGCACGGTTTTCTCACCGTAAATGGCAAGAAGATGTCTAAATCCCGCGGCACCTTCATCAAAGCCAACACCTATTTTAAACACCTGAATCCAGAGTATCTGCGCTACTATTTTGCGGCCAAACTCGGTAGCGGCATAGAGGATATCGACCTTAACCTGGAAGATTTTTCCCAACGGGTAAACTCTGATCTGGTAGGCAAGGTCGTCAACATCGCCAGCCGCTGTAGTGGCTTTATTAAAAAACGCTTTAATGGTCAGCTTTCGGCTGAACTCTCAGAGCCTGCGCTATTTGATGAATTCATCAGCACTGGAAAATCCATTAATAACCACTACGAAAAACGTGAATTCAACCGTGCGGTAAGAGAGATCATGGCACTGGCTGATCGAGCCAACCAATATATCGACGAGAAAAAGCCCTGGGTCATCGCCAAAGAAGAGGGCAAAAGTGCAGAGCTGCAAGCTGTGTGTTCCATGGGCATCAACCTGTTCCGGCTGCTCATTGGCTACCTGCGCCCGATCCTACCGACTACCGCAGAGAAATCAGAAGCCTTTCTGCAGATTGACCCTCTAAGCTGGGCTGAGCTGGCAACACCACTCACTTCACACACTATCGCAAAATTTAAGCCCCTCATGACACGCATTGAGGCAACACAGATTGAAGCCATGCTAGAAGATTCCAAAGAAGATCTAGCCGCTCAGAATGCCAAACAAACAAAACCGCATGAGACGTGCACAGAAGGAGATCTGGCAAAAGAGCCCATAGCCGACACCATCGAATTCAGTGACTTTGCCAAGATAGATCTGCGCATTGCCCGCATTGCAAAAGCCGCTCACGTTGAAGGAGCTGATAAACTGTTACAGCTCACCATGGATCTCGGCGAAGGAGAGAGCCGCAATGTATTCGCAGGCATTAAATCCGCCTATACTCCAGAAGAGCTTGAAGGAAAACTCACCGTTATGGTGGCCAACCTAGCACCCCGAAAAATGCGTTTCGGCCTATCTGAAGGTATGGTATTGGCCGCAGGATCTGGTGAAAAGGAGCTGTTTATTCTCAGCCCAGACGAAGGCGCTAAACCCGGCATGAAGGTCAAATAACTTAAACATCATCCCTAACCAATCAAAGCGAACTATCATGAAATACATACTCCCCCTATGCATAGCACTCACACTGACCGCCTGCACCCAAGAGAGCCAAAATAAACTTGGCCGAGCACTACAAAACTGGACAGGAACCAATTGTGTGCTAGAGATTTATGCCGGTGAAAAACTTGTCAAACGCTTTATCAAAATCGACAAGCTCACCACCGCATCAGGCACATCAAATGGTGGTGATCGCCCCTATAGATATGGCTACGGCGTTTTGGACATGAATCTAAATAACATAGCCGACCCTGGTGAGAAAAAAGTCTATTTTGAATTTAGCGACTACTCAACCTCCTATATTTTCTTTGAAAACCCAGGTAATAGATGAAGGTACATGCCTTCATTGATGAACAGAAGTGCATAGGCTGCACCCTCTGCATACAGGCCTGCCCAGTAGATGCCATCCTGGGTGCAGCCAAACAGATGCACACTGTCATCACAGATGAGTGCACAGGCTGCCAAGACTGCATTGAACCCTGCCCCGTGGATTGCATTCAGATGCTACCCTTCGAAAACCAGACATGGTCGCCTGAACTGAAAAGAGAAAAATCAGACCATGCTGAGCAGCGTCGCCTAGCGCAAGCAGCACGCCTTGAGCGCCTCAAGCAGGAACGTGCTACCCGCCTACAACAAAAACAAGCCACATTAAAAAAGAAAAGCAATGGCAAAGATGCTAAAAAAGCAGCCATTGAAGCGGCTATTAAACGGGTCGCCGCCAAAAAAACCACTCAAAACATAAAGCCAAAGAATGTCGATAACCTTACAAAAGAGCAGCAGGATCAAGTCGACAAAATCACCCGCAAGAAAAAAGGAACTCCTACTTAATTACAGTATAAAAACTTAATTCAAAGAGACAATCCCGCGTGAATAACCAAGAGCCAGAAGATTTAATAGTCATTAAGGATCGCTTAATTGATATGCCTTTTTTTAATAAATTTGACTCAGATGAACTTGATGTATTAGCGCATAAAATGGAACTTCGCAATGTAAAGGTTAAAGAGTACGTCTTCACTGAAGGCGACCCTGGAACCTACATGGGATTTGTCGCCAAAGGTGAAATTGCCGTCATCAAAAAAACCAAACAGGGCAAACTCAAGCGACTGGCATTTATCAAGAAAGGATTCACCTTTGGAGAGATGGCATTAGCCGACACCTTTCCCCGCTCTGCCTCTATTGTCGCCCGATTTCCCAGTGAGCTATTGATTCTCTCTCAGGAAAGATTAAATACACTCTGTGACGATCACCCGGTAATAGCCCTAAAGATCATGCAGGGCATTAGCCGCCTACTGAGCTTAAATCTCAGACGCACCTCAGGCGAACTCTCAGATTTTCTTGGTCAATAATTTTGGTGATTAATCTTATTTAGCCATCTGCCTCACTTCCAGAACCAGACCCTAATGCGTCGTCAGATCACCGGCTTTCTTGTTTGCCACATCTTTTTTTACCTCCTTAGGGGCCGCATCTACTACGCCATTCTTAAGCACTGATGACTCAGGAACCGGAGCTAAAGCCAGCTCTAGCACCTCATCAATCCAACGAACAGGTCGAATATCTAAATCTTTTTTAATGTTCTTAGGAATTTCAACTAAGTCCCGTTCATTTTCATGTGGAATTATCACGGTGGTTATTCCACCGCGGTGAGCTGCCAGTAACTTCTCCTTTAATCCACCAATTGGCAGGACTTCACCACGCAAGGTGATCTCGCCTGTCATTGCTACATTGGCTCGAACAGGAACCTTAGTTAGTGCTGACACCAATGATGCGCACATTCCCACACCTGCACTGGGTCCATCTTTTGGTGTCGCCCCTTCAGGCACATGAATATGAACATCAAACTTTTGATAAAAATTTTCATCAATCCCTAATGCTGTAGCTCGGCTACGCACAACTGTTGTAGCGGCCTGAATAGATTCCTGCATAACATCGCCCAACTGACCTGTATAGGTAAACTTTCCTTTACCAGGAATAACCGCAGTTTCAATACGCAGCAACTCACCACCCACCTCAGTCCAAGCTAAACCAGTGACCTGTCCAACTTCATCATACTCATCAGCTAAACCATAGCGGTAAAGCTTAACACCCAAAAACCTTTCAAGATTAACCGGAGTAACATTGATACGTTTATTCCTCTTTTTTAGCAGAATTTCTTTGACCACTTTCCGACAAATCTTCGCAATCTCTCTTTCCAAATTGCGAACGCCCGCCTCTCTTGTGTAATAACGAACAATCTCTCGAATGGATGCTTCTCGAATATGCAGCTCTTTATCTTTAAGTCCATTATTCTCCATCTGCTTAGCCACTAAATAACGCTGAGCAATATTCACCTTTTCATCCTCTGTATATCCAGAAAGGCGAATAACCTCCATTCGATCAAGCAGTGGCGCAGGAATATTAAGCGTATTTGCAGTCGCAACAAACATGACTTCAGATAGATCAAAATCCACTTCAAGGTAGTGGTCTCCAAAGGCATTATTCTGCTCTGGATCTAATACCTCCAGTAAAGCCGATGCAGGGTCTCCCCTAAGATCCATCGCCATTTTATCGATTTCATCCAATAAAAACAGCGGGTTGCGCATGCCCACCTTGGTAAGATTTTGTATGATTTTGCCAGGTAATGCACCAATATAGGTTCGACGGTGGCCACGAATTTCAGCCTCATCACGAACACCCCCCAATGACATGCGTACAAATTTTCGATTTGTTGCACGTGCAATAGACTTGCCCAAAGAGGTCTTACCCACACCTGGTGGGCCGACCAAACATAAAATGGGGCCTTTTAATTTCCGCACTCGCTGCTGAACGGCCAAGTATTCAAGAATACGCTCCTTAACTTTTTCAAGCCCATAGTGATCAGCTTCAAGGACATCTTCTGCTCCACCAAGCTCCATGCGGATCTTGGTGCGTTTTTTCCACGGAACATTGATTAATATATCGATATAGTTACGCACAACGGCTGCTTCAGCTGACATTGGGGACATCAGTTTAAGCTTATTTAGTTCTGCTTGGGCTTTATCCTTAGCCTCCTTGCTCATCCCCGCTTTATCAATACGATTAGCCATCTCCTCCAACTCATTGGGAATCTCATCTAGGTCTCCCAGCTCTTTCTGAATAGCCTTCATCTGCTCATTCAGATAATACTCGCGCTGATTCTTTTCCATCTGCTGCTTTACCCTGCCACGGATGCGTTTTTCCATTTGCAGAATATCATTCTCAGACTCCATCAGTGCCATGAGGTGTTCCAATCGCTCGCGCACACCAAACATCTCTAGCGTCTCTTGCTTCTCCTCTACTTTAAGCGCCATATGCGCTGCCAAAGTATCCGCCAACCGGCTAGGATCATCTATATTAGAGAGTGAGGTTAAAACTTCTGGTGGGATTTTTTTATTCAATTTAACGTACTGATCGAAGAGGCTAACGGCAGAGCGCATCAACACCTCTTCCTCCTGCTCGTCAAGCTGAGTTTCGTCTTGAATTGAAGATATTTGCGCGTAAAAATACTCTTCTGTTTGCACAAATTTGAGCACTTTAGCTCTTTCAGCCCCCTCAACCAACACCTTAACAGTACCATCTGGAAGTTTGAGCAACTGCAGTATATTCGCTAGCGTACCCACCTTATGCATATCATCTTTAGAGGGTTCATCAACATCAGCGCTCTTTTGAGCAACAAGCAGAATCTGCTTATCCTCTTGCATTGCTGCATCCAGTGCTTTTATTGATTTCTCCCGTCCAACAAAAAGGGGAATGACCATATGAGGATAAACAACGACATCCCGCAATGGCAGCACTGGCAGTGCATTTACGCTAACAATTTCAGGCGTTTTATCTTCTTGATCCGGCACTTGGTTTTCTCCTAACAGCTGGGGGAGGGATAACCCAGGCTATTTTATAACTAGATAAGCCACTTTTTATGGCAAAAAAGTTGCACTAAAGACTAGGATACTGCAAGTTAAACAAGCCTTAAAAACAGCTTAACTTGTAGAGCATAGGATAATGGTGGGGACAAACTGTGCTCTCTTCAACCCTGGATCAATGTTTTCCATCCGCTGGAATTATAATTATTTTACTAAAATAGCACTTTTATTTCTCAATAGAAGCGGCCAACTGCTTTTCACCCCCTTCAAAAATCATGTAGGGAGCTGAATCACCTAAAACAACGGCCTCATCCAGAATAACCTTGCTTACATTTTCCATTGAGGGAAGATCATACATAGTGTCTAGCAACATCTGTTCTAAGATTGTTCGCAATCCACGTGCACCTGTTTTACGCGCCATCGCCTTACGAGCAATAGCATGCAATGCATCATCTCGCAACTCTAACTCACAATCCTCCATCTCAAACAGCCGTCCATATTGTTTAACCAAAGCATTTTTTGGCTCAACAAGGATACGCACCAAGGATTCTTCATCCAACTCTTCCAAAGTAGCGACAACGGGGAGACGACCAACAAACTCAGGAATTAAACCATACTTGATCAAATCTTCTGGCTCAACACCGGTGAGCACTTCCCCTACTTTCTTAGATTCATCTTTACTGCGTACTTCCGCAGAAAATCCAATACCACCCTTTTCAGAGCGATCACGGATTAGCTTGTCCAGCCCTGCAAAAGCACCGCCAACAATAAATAAGATATTCCCTGTATCAACTTGGAGGAATTCTTGCTGCGGATGCTTGCGTCCACCCTGAGGTGGAACTGAAGCCACCGTACCTTCAATGAGTTTCAACAATGCCTGCTGAACACCTTCACCTGAAACGTCACGGGTAATGGAGGGATTATCTGACTTGCGTGAAATCTTATCTATCTCATCAATGTAAACAATGCCACGCTGAGCCTTCTCAACATCATAGTCACACTTTTGCAGCAGTTTTTGGATGATATTTTCAACATCCTCACCTACATAACCAGCCTCTGTCAGAGTAGTGGCATCTGCAATGGTAAAGGGAACATCCAACATTCTTGCCAGCGTTTCTGCTAACAGCGTTTTGCCTGAACCCGTAGGGCCAATCAATAGCACATTGCTTTTAGATATTTCGATTTCACCATCTTTTGATGAAGCTTCCAAGCGTTTATAATGATTATAAACGGCAACGGATAGGACTTTCTTGGCTTTTAGCTGACCAATAACATATTGATCGAGTGTTTTATTTATCTCTTGAGGTTTTGGAAGACTACTCACCTCTTCAACACCGCCCTCCTGCATCTCTTCCCGAATGATGTCATTGCAAAGTTCCACACATTCATCACAGATAAACACAGATGGACCCGCAATAAGCTTACGCACTTCATGCTGACTCTTGCCACAAAATGAGCAATAGAGCAGCTTGCCATCATCACTTTTACCCTTTTTTTCATCACTCATAATGTCACCCCTCTCAAAAGATCCATGACTTACAATTCAGCCGTGCATCACTTGAGTTTATACCAGATTAAATCACGCTATAGGGTCATGCTACTCTACACCCATTTGTGCTTAATCTGCTTTTAAGAACCATCCAATTCTGAAGAGCGCTCCGTAAGCACTTTATCGATCAGCCCATACTCCACTGACTCTTCACCGCTCATGAAATTATCCCGTTCTGTATCCTGCTCAATTGTTTCCAATGACTGGCCCGTATGTTTAACCATGATCTGATTCAGACGATCACGGATCAGAAGAATTTCTTTAGCGTGGATTTCGATATCCGTTGCCTGCCCTTGATAACCACCCAAAGGCTGGTGAATCATTGTTCGTGAATGCGGCAAACAAAACCGCTTGCCAGCTGCTCCTCCTGCCAATAGCAGTGCGCCCATACTGGCGGCTTGACCAATACATAACGTACTAACATGGGAGCGAATAAACTGCATAGTATCGTAAATAGCCAAACCCGCCGTCACTGAACCACCGGGAGAGTTTATGTAGAGATGAATATCTTTATCTGGATTCTCTGACTCAAGAAACAGCAGCTGAGCAACAACCAGGTTGGCCATGTGATCTTCAACCTGACCTACAAGAAAAATAACTCGCTCTTTTAGCAATCGAGAATAGATATCGTAGGAACGTTCACCTCGGGCAGTCTGCTCCACGACCATAGGAACCAAACCCAAATTCATTGTATCTAATGCACCCATATTGCCTCTATCGGTCATCTGAATGATTCCTTTAAACATTTCTGCTTAGTTGTTACATACCACCGCTAGTCAAACCAGCAAAACTGGTCTGCTCTTCTTCAACTTTAACTTGATCAAGCACCCAATCTACAACCTGCTCTTCTAGCACCACATTTTCAAGCTGGCTAAGCTGTTCTTCATTATTGTAGTACCAATCAACAACTGTTTTAGGGTCTTCATAATCAGCAGCAATCTGCTCTATTTTCGCCTTTAATCGCTCTGCATCAACCTCAATATTGTTTGCTTTAATCACTTCACTCATGATTAAACCCAGAGAAACTCGGCGCTTTGCATTATCCATAAAAAGCTCTAACGGAAGCACCTGCTTTGCATTGCTTTCTGTAGAATCATTAGCCATTTCCGCTTCCGCTTTCTTCTTCAAACCAGCGGCCTCATCTTCAAGCAGTGCAGCTGGAACCTCAATATTATTAGCATCCAGCAAAGCCTGCATAGCCTGTTCTTTTACACTGCTACTGATTCTTGACTCAAGCTCGCGCTCCATATTGGAACGAATGTCATTGCGCAAATCAGCAATATTACCTGAAGCACTAAACATTTTAGCGAACTCTTCATCTATTTCTGGCAGCTCAGATATTGCGATTTTTATAGCTTCAACCTCAAATTTAGCCTCCTTGCCTGCTAAATTCGCAGCCTGGTAATCTTCAGGAAAAGTCAACTCTAAGGTGCGACTCTCTCCAGCCTTGATGCCGAGCAACCCTGCCTCAAAACCCTCAATCATCTGGCCAGACCCTAGTTTCAATGGAACATCATCAGCTGAACCACCATCAAAAAGCTCACCCTCTATATAGCCTTTAAAATTAATGGTGATTTGATCACCATCTTCTGCGGCACGATCAACCGCTGTCCAGGTTGCCCGTTGTGTGCGTAGTTTTTCAACCATCTCATCAATATCACTCTCTTCAACCCTAGCTACTGGCCGTTTTATCGTGATATCTGACATCTCATTCAACGCAATTTCAGGCATGACCTCAAATGTTGCGGTATAAGCAAAACCATCTTCAATTTCTTTTTCTAAAGGTTCAATACGCGGCTCACCGGCTGGCTGAAGCTTCTCTTGGGAGAGCGCCTCAAAGTAGGTTGATTGCAGCATTTCCCTGAAAACATCTTCACGCACCTGGCCATCATAACGGCCACGAATCAAGGAGATAGGCGCTTTGCCTGGTCGAAAACCATCTAGCCGTGCAGTACGCGCAATCTTTTTTAGACGTTTTTCAACTTCCGTGTTAATCCGCGCTGCAGGCACTTCTACGGTCATGCACCGCTCAAATCCCTCTTTTGCTTCAACCGATACTTGCATAAAAAACCTCTCGGGCGACTATCGCCACTACAAAAATATACCAATACAGAACACTACACACCCCACACACCTCACCAGATCACTGCTGGTTTCAACAGCGTCTGAAGCGCATAGGATAAGTAGAAAATATGGTGCGAAAGGAGAGACTTGAACTCTCACGGGTTGCCCCACTGGAACCTAAATCCAGCGCGTCTACCAATTCCGCCACTCTCGCAAATCACCGAAGCACCTTTATAAATCAAGGTACTCTAACTGGCTAGGCGCGCATTATACCTATTGCTGGCCAGCTATTCTATTGCTTAAACGCTTAAATTTACCTACTTTTTGCCAGTGCTTTTCTATCGCCAATAGCACAAGGACTAAGAACAGTATATTGTACGGGCTAGCTTCCAATTGGCAACATAAAAAAGCCGTTCATATACCTTAAATATATAGGGGAGATTGTTTACATGCGGGCGTTTGCTATTTTTACTGGCTTTCTAGCCTGCTGCCTTTTGATTAGCGCCCTGCTTCACTACCCCTTCTACCTACTATTTGATGGCTTATTAGAAATACCTACCCACAAGCAAGTCTCTAGAATAGCTAAATTAATTGCCCTACCAGGGTTTTTTCTGCTCATTGCCTGGCTCGGCCTATGTAACCGAAATGCACTGGGATTTGGGTTACCACGCCCCACCTTTCTACATCAGATCTTTATTGGCTGGCTATATGGGATTTTAATTCTCGCTCTTCTCACTGGCATGTTAATCAGCCTGGGCATTCGCACCCTTGATCCCATTGAAGATGGTTTCTTACTCAATCTAATAAAAACAGTCCTCAGTGGATTAATAGGTGGGTTGCTCATCGGTTTGATTGAAGAGACTTTTTTCCGTGGCGCAATGTACCAGGTTATTCGCCGCCAAGGAGGGATATTGCCTGCCATCACTTACACCAGCCTTCTCTATGCAGCCGTGCACTTTATAGATCCTGTACGACTAACCGATCCTGTAGATTGGTTGAGCGGCCTGCAAATTCTGAGTGGATCATTCTGGCAGCTTGGAGATATGGCCACCCTTGACTCTTTCGTTGCTCTATTTATCGTGGGCGCATTCCTTGCATTTGTACGAGAACATAACGGAAACATTGCCTACTGCATTGGGCTACATGCGGGCTGGGTGCTCATTATCAAATGCACCAAACAGTTCACCAGCAACAATCATGCGAGCGAATGGGCCTTTCTTACCGGCACATACGATGGAATCACCGGCTACCTAGCGGCGATCTGGCTTGCACTGCTGATACTGTTCTATTGGATTTATTTAAAAAAACGAACCCTTCTCCAAACACAAGGCCAAAATTAACCTTTTTTCATTTTACCTCAGATAGCCCAGCCTTATTCTTGAAGACTACAGCTTAACTGCATTTATGAATGATGATGGAACTGAGGAGCAATGTCGAAAAACCTTGTTTAAATGGCATTGGTTCACCTGAGGAATGACCGTCGCTTCAAATGCTGTCATCACCCGCACCAGATGATTGCTCTTGTGCGGTCGTCTGTAGTGGCTCACCCTGATTTTGTTTCAGCAGAACCAAAGCCACAATGCCTGCCAGAACAGGTAACAGAATCACCCATTTATTTGGTTTTTCTATCGCCACAGAGACTCCCTAAATAATTAGCGGTGATGATATTTGCTGCTGCGCTATGTTTGGATAAATGGCTATTTTTAGCTCAATAAACGCTTAGCCCAATGCTTGATCTTTCCAAAAAAGCCATTATCCGATGATGAATCTCTTTGCCGCTCTTCACTCTGCTGTGATTCATGGAGCTTTGGGCGGGCACTCCACCTCATTGCCTCTTCAGTATCCTCTACCTCAATAATCTCGATGCTCACGGGCATCGCTTGAAGATGCCCTCCGGCCTCCATATGTGCAAGATTTTGCTGGCAACTTTCCCGCAATGCCCCCAACATAGTTTGCATTTCTTCCGGTAGATCCTCTCGGATTAATAACTGGTCAGCATCTTGAACAAGTTGAGCAATCTCTTGCTTTGCCTTGGTTCGGCATCCCTGCTCTCGCACCTTGATTTCAGCAATCTTGTGCCGGATATCACTCTCAGGTATCGCAAACGAGACAGGGGATGTTCCTTCACCTCGCGCATGCAACAGCACACGTACAGCCACAGCGGTTTGAGCCAGCTTCTGATACTCTCTCAACAAGGTTGCAGGAGTCCGCTCCTCTCCCACAGTCGCCTTAACATCAATAAAAGCGCTATCTGCCAGCTTGGATATTTCTAGAATGGTTACTAATTTCTGCTGAACAGCATCTTCTAGTTTCTTAAGGATTTCACGGAGTTGCTCAGAGGGTAGCATCTGGGTCTGTCCATCCAGCACCTCAAATGTCGCAATCGCTTTTTTTGAGATCAGGTTGGTCGCTTTTCCCAGCAACATGACAGCCGTTAAACCATGATGCAGATGCTCTATCGCCTCTGCAATCTTTACCGCCTGCTCCAGCATCCCCCGCTGCTCTCGAAGCAGATTTAACTCTTCTAATAGACTTCGCTCTATATTCACTCAAACCCTACACAAAGATATATTCAGAGCTTTATGGCTTAGGCAGCGTCACGCCTTGCTGACCCTGATACTTACCACTGCGATCACCATAGGAGGTTTCACACACCTCATCTGATTCAAAAAAGAGAAGCTGTGCCACACCTTCATTGGCGTAAATCTTGGCAGGTAGCGGTGTTGTATTAGAAAACTCTAGCGTCACATGCCCTTCCCATTCCGGCTCCAGCGGCGTGACGTTGACGATAATGCCACAGCGGGCGTAGGTAGATTTGCCCAAGCAGACAACCAGCACATTCCGTGGAATATGAAGATATTCAACGGTACGTGCCAGGGCGAAGGAGTTGGGGGGAATAATGCAGACATCTGACTTCACATCAACAAAGCTGTTGTCATCAAAGTTTTTGGGGTCAACTACCGCAGAGTTAATATTGGTAAAGATCTTAAACTCATCCGCACAGCGCACATCATAGCCGTAGCTTGAAGTGCCATATGAGATAACACGACCATCATCCCCTTCCCTGATTTGACTCGGCACAAATGGGGCGATCATATTTTGCTCTTCCGCCATACGGCGAATCCATTTATCTGACTTAATGCTCATATTATTGGTCTGCTGATGATGAGAATGGCGCACATTTTACATGATTCTAAAAGGGTTAGCGCAATGGCTGCCACCAAAACGAAAAAAGGCGCAGCTTGATTATAAGCTGCGTCTTTACTCCTACTCTAAACCCAACGACTGTTATTCAATGACAATATTGGGAAATTTGTCAGCATAATCCTTAGTCATCAGCGAGAGCTTTGCCGCTGTTTTACGTGCAATTTCACGGTAGAGCATAGCAATATTTGAATCAGGCTCAGAAGCGACGGTAGGTACACCACCATCTGTCTCTTCTCGGATACGAATATCAAGCGGCAGAGAACCCAATAGATCAAGACCATTCTCTTTGGCCATCTCAGCCCCCCCATCCTTGCCAAAGATATGCTCTTCATGTCCGCAGTTAGAGCAGATATGGGTACTCATATTCTCGACAATGCCCAGCACTGGAATATCCACCTTCTCAAACATTTTCAGACCTTTACGAGCATCCAGCAGGGCAATATCCTGAGGTGTTGTTACGATGATTGCACCAGAAACAGGCACTTTCTGGGCTAAGGTCAGCTGGGTGTCACCTGTGCCAGGTGGTAGATCAATAATGAGATAATCCAGCTCTTTCCAATTGGTATCATTCAATAGCTGCTCTAAGGCCTGGGTCACCATCGGACCACGCCAGATCATGGCCGTATCCTCTTCAATCAAATAACCAATAGACATGGATTGCAGACCCAGGCTCTCCATTGGCTCAATAGATTTACCATCTTTGGTCTCAGGACGACCAGAAGCACCGAGCATACGGGGCTGAGAAGGGCCATAGATATCCGCATCAAGCACCCCCACCGTAGCACCTTCAGCCAGCAATGCCAGCGCCAGGTTGGCAGAGGTTGTTGATTTGCCCACACCACCCTTGCCTGAGGCAACAGCGATCACATTCTTAACATTTTTGATGGGGGCAAGCCCTTTTTGTACCGTATGCGCGGTAATCTTCCAATCAACCCGCACATCTGCTGCTGCAACACCTGGAACCGCTTCAACCTTCTCTCTAACGGCAGCACCCAGCGTAACGCCAATCCCTTTTGCAGGGAAACCCAACAGAATTTCAACCTTAACCTTATCACCGTCTATGGTGATATTTTTAACCGCCTTGGCGCTCACCAAGTCCTTATCAAGATGAGGCTCTATATAGGTTTTTATCGCCTCTTCAATCTGATTCTGAGTAACTTCTGACATGTATGGGTCTCCTGCTAATAGCATTAGAACGGCCGATTACTGCTAAGCATGAAAAAAACTGTGTCGAATTCTACCTTAAAACCCACTAATTTCCCACCAAAGCACTTGGTTTTTAATTCCCAGACTGTATCCGCACAAAAAAACCCAACAACATACCGCTGCACAAACCCAAAATCCGCTGTATAATCGCGCGTTTCATTGTGGATTACCGGCATCAGCCACTTAAATTAACTGATAAGCACAAATCAAACCAACACGGACAAACTCATGCTGAAAGATTTCACCTTTACCTCCGAATCCGTATCAGAAGGCCACCCAGATAAAATTGCCGACCAAATCTCTGACGCAATACTGGATGCCATCCTCGAGCAAGATACTCATGCCCGCGTCGCTTGCGAAACCATGATCAAGACCGGCGCTGTTATCGTTGCCGGTGAGATCACCACCTCGGCCTGGGTCGATCTGGAAAAAGTGGTTCGCAGCACCATTATGGAGATCGGCTACAACAGCTCTGATATGGGCTTTGATGGTGAGACCTGCGCGGTTATGTCACTGATTGGCAAGCAGTCCAGCGACATCGCCATGGGGGTTGATCGTGAAGCCCCTGAAGAGCAGGGTGCTGGCGACCAAGGTCTGATGTTTGGCTATGCCACCAACGAGACAGACGTATTGATGCCTGCCCCCATCACCTACGCACATCGACTGGTCAAACGTCAGGCAGAGGTGCGTAAACAAAATGTACTGCCTTGGTTGCGTCCCGATGCCAAAAGCCAGGTGAGCTTCAATTACGAAAACGGCAAACCGACCGGCATCAGCGCCGTCGTACTCTCCACACAACATGATCCCAGCATCTCTCTGGAAGATCTGCGCGAAGCGGTGATGGAGAACATCATCCTCCCCATCCTCCCAGAAGCGTGGTTGAGCAAAAAGACCCAATACCACATCAACCCTACTGGCAACTTTATTATCGGTGGCCCTGTGGGTGACTGTGGTCTAACGGGACGCAAGATTATCGTTGACACCTACGGTGGTGCAGCCCGTCATGGCGGCGGAGCCTTCTCAGGCAAAGACCCCTCCAAGGTGGATCGTTCCGCAGCTTACGCTGGACGCTATGTTGCCAAAAATATCGTAGCCGCCGGTCTGGCAGAGCGCTGTGAAATCCAGATCTCCTACGCCATTGGCATTGCCGAACCCACCTCTATCAGCATCAACACCTTCGGCACCGGCAAGGTTGATGAGAATCGTCTGATAGAACTGGTGCGTGAGCACTTTGATCTGCGCCCTTACGGCCTGGTTAAAATGCTTGATCTGATCAAACCCATCTATCAGCAAACCGCTGCCTACGGTCACTTTGGCCGCGAAGAGTCGGATTTCTCTTGGGAACACACGGATAAGGCTGACGCACTACGCGACGCAGCGGGGCTTTAAAACAGACACGGAGTGGCAGAAACTGAGTTGAATTCTGTCCCTCTGTTACTACCACTAAATTGAACTAAACTTCACTTCGCATACTGAGGAGCGCTGCAACGGGGGAAGCCCCTGCCAGGCTTAGTACTGCGACTCTATTAACAACGGCGCTCGGTTCCTTCAGGAGTAAAAACCATGAACGCACCGACAAAGGATTACATAGTCGCTGATATGACCCTGGCCGAATGGGGTCACAAAGAGCTTCGCATTGCCGAGACCGAGATGCCAGGCCTAATGAGCATCCGTAAAAAATATGCGGATGAACAACCACTGAAAGGCGCTCGCATCGCGGGCAGCCTGCACATGACCATCCAAACCGGCGTACTAATCGAGAGCCTGATCGCCCTGGGTGCTGAGGTTCGCTGGGCCTCCTGTAACATCTTCTCTACCCAAGATCACGCCGCAGCCGCTATCGCTGACCAGGGCATCCCAGTCTTCGCCATCAAAGGTGAGAGCCTGGAAGATTACTGGGATTACACCCACCGCATCATGGAGTGGCATGACGGCAGCACGCCCAACATGATTCTGGATGATGGTGGTGATGCCACCTCACTGGTCATCCTGGGTTCCAAGGCAGAGCAAGACATCTCCGTACTGGACAATCCCGGCAGCGAAGAGGAGACCATCCTCTACGCCGCCATCAAAAAACGCCTGGAGAGTGATGCCACCTTCTACTCCCGCATCAAAGCCAATATCCAGGGCGTAACTGAAGAGACCACCACCGGCGTACATCGCCTTTATCAGATGATGGAAAACGGTGATCT
>JAJRWL010000027.1 GCA_024276875.1 Gammaproteobacteria bacterium | reverse complement strand
GAGCTTGCGATGGTGTGGCGAAGCGGCACGTAAGCAGGACGACTGCGGCAAAAAGGAATTAACCGTCGTGATAAGCGAAGGCAAAAGGGGGACTTGGATGTCCCGTTTTGCATACTGAGCATCACGACTTACTTGTCACCACTCAAACAGGCGGGATAAGCCTGATTTCTGGGTCTGGTTGCGGAAAGGTCTCAGCAGAAACCTGGGTTGGTTTTGTGTTTAAGGACTGGGCTAAAGTTAGAAAGAACATATGTGACTTTTTGTGTGCGTTTAAGCAGGGGGCTTTTTTTATCTACAAAAGCCTAGTTGACTGCTTGGATTAATTACGGACTTAAGTTATATTCCATGCCACTATTTTTGAATCTAAAAATAGTGCAAATTATTGTTATTTTGTTAAATAATTAATTGCGTATAATTTATGCGCTGAGAATAAAACCGACTTAATTTTATTGGGGGAATCAGCAATGATACGAGTGCTGCTTGTTGATGATCATGAGTTGGTTAGAACTGGATTTCGGCATATTTTGGATAAAGCCCCAGGTATTGAGGTCATTGGAGAAGCCTCTTCTGGTGAGGAGGCAATTGCCTCTGTACGAGAGACGTTGCCTGACCTGGTGTTAATGGATGTTAATATGCCAGGCATTGGTGGGATTGAAGCAACGCGTAGAATTTTGCGCATTAACTCAGATCTTAAAGTAATAGCACTGACCGTACACTCTGATAGTCCCTTTCCCAGTCAATTGCATGAAGCGGGTGCTTTGGGGTATCTAACCAAAGGCTGCCCAGCTGAAGAGATGCTCAAAGCCGTGCTACTAGTTGCTTCTGGTAAGCCTTATGTCTCGAATGAAGTATCACAAAAACTGGCTTTAGCGCATATGTCTGGTCACGCTGATGATCTGCCTTTTGGAAAAGTATCCCAGCGAGAGATGCAGGTGCTGATGATGATTATTCAAGGCACTAAAACACAGGACATTTCAGACTCACTCTGCCTAAGCCCTAAAACGGTAAGCACATATCGCCATCGTCTGTATGAAAAGCTAGAGGTTGAAACGGATGTGGAGCTGACACACCTTGCCATCCGTCATGGGTTGGTTGAGTCTCAAAAATAATTTCCATTGATGTCTGATTTACGCTCATTCGACCTTGATTGCAGGGCGTGCCCCAGGCTGGCGACCTTTCTTGACCAGGTCAAGGCGGACTACCCTGATTATTATGCACGGCCTGTTCCCTCGTTTGGTGTCATTGAACCTGGATTATTGATTGTTGGTTTGGCTCCGGGAATGCATGGAGCCAATGCCTCAGGCCGTCCATTTACTGGGGATCATGCGGGCATTCTGCTTTATCAGACATTGCATAAGTATGGTTTTAGCTCCGCCCCAGAATCATTATCTAATAGTGATGGCCTTAAACTGATTAATTGCCGCATTACCAATGCGGTGAAGTGTCTGCCGCCCCAAAATAAACCGATAGGTGCAGAGATTAATACCTGCAACATCTATCTTTCTCATGAACTGCATGGGCTTTACGAAGGTGCCGTGGTGCTTGCGTTGGGTTCAATCGCCCATAATGCGGTCATTAAAGCGCTAGGGTTAAGGCAGAAGGCCTACCCCTTTGGTCATAATCAGTTGCATGAGTTTGATAATGGCTTGCGCCTGCTTGATTCGTATCACTGTAGCCGATACAACACTCAGACGCGGCGGTTGACCACGAAGATGTTCCATGCTGTTTTTGCCCGTGCCAGGGATCTTATTAAAGCTTGCTGAGGTTGTGCCAGTTCATTTGTGAGTCTCTGCTGTTGTTAGTATTTGTATCGTATAATTGCGCGTATGGCATCTGAAATTCAGACAGCACAATTTGATTCCAAGGCTTTTCTTAAAACGCTAACTAACCGTCCTGGTGTCTACCGTATGCTGGATGGAGAAGGGATGCTGCTCTATGTTGGCAAGGCAAAGAATCTAAATCGGCGTGTCAGCAGTTATTTTACGCGCTCACTCAATATGCGTATTCAGCGCATGGTCTCTCAGATTAGTGCGATTGAAGTTACCGTGACTCATACTGAGTCTGAAGCACTAATTTTAGAAAACACACTGATTAAATCATTAAAGCCCCGCTACAATATCTTGCTGCGGGATGATAAAAGTTATCCTTATATTTATCTCTCTAGTGACCAGCCATTTCCACATCTGACATGGCATCGAGGTGCTAAAAATGGCGGAGGCCGTTACTTTGGCCCTTATCCCAATATTGGTTCAATGCGGGAAAACCTGCGGTTGCTACAGAAGCTTTTCCCTGTTCGACAGTGTGAAAATAGCTTTTTTCGCAACCGCTCACGCCCCTGCCTTCAATACCAAATAAAACGCTGCACAGCGCCCTGTGTTGGCTTTATCACCGAAGAAGATTATAAACAGGATGTGCAAGATGCCGTGCTATTTCTAGAAGGAAAAGCAGCCCAGGTGATCGATAATCTCATCGAGCGGATGGAACAGGCCTCTGCACAATTGGAGTTTGAACAAGCAGCACGCTATCGGGATCAAATAGCTGTTTTAAGGCGCATTCAAGAGAAGCAGTATGTTAGCGGTGAACGTGGTGATCTGGATGTTCTTGCTGTGGCAGTCAAAGGCGGAATGGGCTGTGTCCAGCTCTTTTTTATCCGTGCTGGGCGTAACCTTGGTAATAAGGTTTTTTTCCCAAAAATTCCGAGTGCTGCAGAGGAGCAGGCTGTACTGTCAGCATTTATGAAACAGTACTATATTGGCAAAGATGTTCCACTGGGGATGATTGTCAGCACCATGCCCGATGACGCTGAGTTATTGGCAAATGTGCTTGCAGAGCAGGCTGGGCGACAGGTATTTGTTACTGATCGCGTGCGCAGTGGTCGGCTGCGTTGGCTGCAAATGGCGCAACAGAATGCCCGCTTGGCACTGGATGCAAGATTGGCCAGCAAGGCCGGCTTGCGAGCGCAGCTGAGCGCACTACAGCAGGCGCTGAATTTAGATGAATTACCAAGCCGGATGGAGTGTTTTGATATCAGCCATACAGGGGGGGAGCAAACGGTCGCCTCCTGTGTGGTATTTGATGAACAAGGCACTGTCAAGTCAGATTATCGTCGTTTTAATATTGAAGGGATCACCCCAGGTGATGATTATGCAGCCATGGAGCAGGCGTTGTATCGACGCTATAAACGCATACAGGCAGGAGAGGGCAAGCTGCCTGATATGCTGTTTATTGATGGAGGTAAAGGCCAGCTTTCAGCTGCCGCTTTAGTACTTGAGGAGTTGGCTGTGCAGGGTGTTACCTTGCTGGGGGGGGCTAAGGCTGCAGGCCGAAAACCCGGTTTGGAACGGCTTTTCTTGTTTGGCCAGCAAGCCCCTATTATACTGCCGTCAGACTCACCTGCTTTGCACCTGATTCAACAAATTCGTGATGAGGCTCACCGGTTTGCCATAACGGGGCATCGCCAGCGCCGTGGACGTAGTCGAAAAACCTCGATGCTGGAAGAGATAACAGGTATTGGGCCTAAGCGCCGACAGCGTCTCTTGCGGCAGTTTGGTGGATTACAAGAGCTTGCCCGAGCCGGAGTTGATGACCTTTCCAAGGTGGAAGGTGTGAGCCAAAAATTGGCGCAACAGATCTACGAAGCTTTTCATGGGGATGAATGATTTATAGTATTCCAAATCTTCTTACACTTATGCGGATTGCACTGATCCCTGTTTTTGTCGGGATCTTCTATCTGCCATGGGTGCATGCGAACACAGCCTGTGCCGTTGTGTATGGAGTGGCCGCAGTGACAGACTGGCTGGATGGCTACCTGGCTCGCCGTCTCAACCAAACCTCCCCACTGGGTGCATTTCTTGATCCTGTTGCGGATAAACTCATGGTTGCAGCGGCGCTGATTCTATTGGTTGAGGCGAATCCCTCACCTGCACTCGCTATTCCAGTGGTGATTATCATTGGCCGAGAGATTGCTATCTCAGCCTTGCGTGAGTGGATGGCAGAGATGGGTGCGCGAGCCAAAGTTGCAGTATCGGCTATTGGCAAGATTAAAACAGTCACCCAAATGGTCGCCATAACAATGTTAATTTACCAAGATGATATTTTGAGCATTCCAATCTACACCGTTGGATATGTTTTGCTTTATATGGCTGCGATATTGACCTTTTGGTCTATGGTTATTTACCTCCGTGCGGCCTGGCCAAGCTTGAATTCGAGTTCAAAATTAAAAAAGCAGTAAAGAGCGCTTTTTACGCTTGACTCTGAAGTCCAAGGCATTACAATAGCGCCCTCTTAAAGCGGGAATAGCTCAGTTGGTAGAGCACAACCTTGCCAAGGTTGGGGTCGCGAGTTCGAATCTCGTTTCCCGCTCCAAATTTAAAAACCCCCGAACAGGCTCAAAAGCAGGCGCTTTAGGCGCACTTCCTTCCCTGTTAGGGCTAAGTACCTACACCCCTATAGGCACAGGGGTTTTTGCCTTAAAGCCACGGCTCTCCCTGAGCTGCTTTAAGGTGGCTTCTCTTGGCTGAGTGGCAGAGTGGTTATGCAGCGGCCTGCAAAGCCGTGGACCTCGGTTCGATTCCGGGCTCAGCCTCCATT
>JAJRWL010000026.1 GCA_024276875.1 Gammaproteobacteria bacterium | reverse complement strand
TTTGACTACTCACCATAAACAACCTTTGGCAGCCAGGTAGCAAGCCCTGGTTGCCAAGCCAACAGACCCAGCATAAAGAGCTGAATCGCAATAAAAGGGGCAACCCCACGGTAGATCTGCCCTGTTGTGATCTCTTTGGGTGCCACACCTCGCAGATAAAAGAGCGCAAAACCAAAGGGGGGGGTTAAAAATGAGGTCTGTAGATTGATAGCAATCATCACACCCAACCAGACCGGATCAAGCCCCATGGCAAGCAGAATAGGCCCCACAATGGGGACAACCACGAAGGTAATCTCAATAAAATCGAGGATAAACCCCAACAGGAACATCACCAGCATAACAATCAGCACCGCGCTGAAAACACCACCTGGCAGGTCAGAGAGCAGATCAGTGATCAGCTCATCACCCTCAAAACCCCGAAAAACCAGAGAGAAGACCGCCGCCCCAATAAAGATCAGAAACACCATACTGGTCACACGGGTAGTGTTTTGCATCACCTCTCGCAGAGTAGAAAAATTCAGCTGTCGCTGTGATGCAGCCAACAGCATTGCCCCAACAGCCCCCACAGAAGAGGCCTCTGTTGGCGTGGCTAAACCACCCAAAATTGAACCCAACACGGCCAAAATCAACAACAATGGGGGCAGCAAGACCTTAACAACCCTCCCCCATAGCGCCGCGCTGTTTTGCTCCCGCTCTTCAGCAGGAATAGCCGGTGCTGCATCTGGCTTAAAAAAAGCCACCCCGATTTGATAGAGCATATAAAGCAGCACTAACAGCAGACCTGGGATCAGCGCACCGATAAAGAGATCACCCACCGAAACAGTATCGGGTGAGAAGATGCCCATATCCAGCTGTGCCTGTTGATAGGCGGATGAAAGCACATCACCCAGCAAGACCAGTACAATCGATGGCGGAATAATCTGCCCCAAGGTACCCGAGGCACAGATGGTTCCCGCAGCCAATGCTGGATCATAATTGCGGCGCAACATCGTCGGCAACGAAAGCAACCCCATCGTAACCACCGTTGCGCCCACAATACCGGTGCTGGCAGCCAATAGCATACCCACCAGTGTTACAGAGAGTCACAGCCCACCCCGCAGTGAGCCAAATAGAGATGCCATGGTGTCCAATAGGTTTTCAGCCACACGGGATCGCTCCAACATGACCCCCATAAACACAAACATCGGCACAGCAATCAGCGTTTGGTTGGTCATAATCCCATACAGCCGATTGGGCAGTGCCTGTAAAAAAACCGCATCAAAATAGCCGGTCATACCGCCAACCCAGGCAAACACAAGTGCCGTTCCTGCCAGCGAAAAGGCCACTGGGTAGCCTAGCAGCAGCACCAGACAGATACAGAGAAACATCAGCAGTGGCAAAAAATCTGCCATCAGATTCCATCCTCTGAGATATCTTCACTCTCATAGAGTTGGTCGGTGTAGCCACCCAATAGCAGTTTACAGCGCAGCAAAATAGCGACACCTTGCAACACCAAAAGCCCCGCCATCACCAAGATCATGCTTTTCAGCAGAAAGACCCCGTCCAAACCACCCGCCTCACGTGATCCCTCAAACAGAGACCAGGAGGCTGCAACATACTCCCAACTAATAAAGAAGATAAACAGACAGACAGGCATCAATAAAAACAGCGTGCCGAACAGATCAACCCAGGCCTGGGTTCGCATAGAGAAGCGGTGGTAAAAGATGTCCACCCGCACATGTCCTTGATGACGCAATGTATAGGCTGCGCCGGTAAGAAATAGTACGGCATGCATATAGGTGATGGACTCCTGCATGGCAATCCACCCCAAATCAAAGGCATAACGCAAGACAACGACAGCAAAGGTAACCAGCACCATGAATAGCGAAAGCCAGGATGCCGCTCGACCAATCTCCTCATTTATGGATTCAAGAAGCTGGGCACAGCGCAGAAGAGAGCCATTAAACGAATGCATAAAAAAGGCGACGTATCAGACCCAAGGGAGGGTGTTTTTATTACTGCATGCAATACGGTCACGTAAGACCCGCGCATACTCCTCTGGATCTTTGGTGTGGGTCATCTCGCCAGGTCGCGGAAACAGCTTATCTTGCAGACGTGAGAGCCAAAAACGCAACGCACCTGCACGGAGCATGACGGGCCAGCATGCACGCTCACGCTCTGTCAGTGGACGTTCTGCATGGTAGGCTTGCAGCATGGCTAAGCTACGCACCTCATCCAGCGTGCCATCCTCATTTGAACACCAATCATTGACGGTGACAGCCAAATCATAGAGCAGCACATCGGTACAGGCATAATAGAAATCGATCACCCCTGTTAGCTCATCACTCTGAAATAGCGCATTATCCCGAAACAGATCGGCATGAATGACCCCTCTGGGCAGCTCATCCAAACGATGACTGGCTTGATAAGCCAACTCATCTTGCAACATTTTGGCATCTACCTCGGAAAGCTTTTCCATAAGCCGCTCTGCCGTTATTCGCCACCAATGAGGGCCACGCGTATTGGCTCGCTGCCCTTTAAATGCCTCTCCTTCACGGTTTGCTCGACCCAACACAGCGCCTAAAGCGGCACATTGTGCCATAGAAGGCGCAGGAACCCAGGCACCTGCCAACCGCTCAACCAATGCCGCAGGACGATTATTTAGTGTGCGAAGATAATGCCCATCATTATCTGCCAACGGAGAGGCACTGGGTACATTGTGATCAGCTAAAAAGGCCATCAGGTCGAGAAAAAAAGGCAGCTCTTCTGCGCTCAGCGATTCAAACAAGGTCAGAACATATCGCCCTTTGGTGGTCGTCACAAAGTAGTTGGTATTCTCAATACCATCAGAGATACCCTGCTGCTCCACCAGCTCACCCAGGTCGTAATTTGTTAGAAAGGCTTCGATTTGTTCACGCTCAACTCTGGTATAAACAGACATGGGGTTCTGCTCGGTTATTGTTAATAAGAGATCTAATATAGGTTTATGAAAGCACGCTGGGAATCACTCCCAACTAAACAGCACCCACTGCTGAACGCTTGCGCTTCTTGGATCATTTTCCTGAGTATCCAGGGTGCCATCGCCATCTGAATCAACAAGATAGTAAGCTGGACCTGCTGCTGGGGTGATCTTTACCATCACCAGCGCCCCATTCAGACGATACTCTTCCACTGTCTTTTCTTCTGATTTTATAATGGTAATTTCTGGCTCTAACGCCTCACCGCTCTCAACCTGTGGTGGCAACTCTGGCGGCTCAGGTGCAATGGCGGGCTCTTCAGCGGCCAGTGGTAAGGCCATCCATAACAACAACAAACCCAAGTTCATTTGTTTTTTCATTTCAATAACCGCCCAGATCGTTGGGGAGCGACAACTATCGCAAAATTATTCCTGGCTGCGAATTTTATTACAGTTCGCACAGAATTTCTGCTTCTCTTTCCATATAAAAAACAAATCCACCCCTCAATGCTTCAGCCCAGTTATAATAAGTCTGACTTTAGAATACAATTTCAGCACCACCCGACAAGCAGCCAAACCCGCTATGTTTTTACCTCCTGATCAACCCCAGGCATTAATTATCTGT
>JAJRWL010000025.1 GCA_024276875.1 Gammaproteobacteria bacterium | reverse complement strand
GATATTGGTCATCATTTTCCAGACAACAGCGATGATTTTAAGAATATCGATAGTCGCATTCTGTTGCGCCGAGTGGTGGCGTTGCTGCATGGAATGGGACTCCGAGTGCATAATGCCGATACCACCATTGTGGCGCAGGCTCCCAAGCTTGCACCGCATATTCCCACTATGCGGAAACATCTTGCTGCGGATCTTCAGATTAGCGAGTCTCATGTCAATATCAAGGCTACAACGACAGAGAAGATGGGGTTTGCTGGGCGTGGAGAAGGTATTGCTAGTTATGCTGTGGTGCTTTTGGAGGAATAGACTAAAGTCTATTGATTGACAAAAATCTACAGAGCTATATTCTGTGGCATATTATGGCGCAGGTAGAGTGAGGTAACGGTTGAATATTGGCCATCATCTGATTATTGAATGCCAGGGGTCGCATGCTCATCTTGGTGAACAGGCATTGGAGACATTGCTTGTATCGGCAGCGAAGGCAGGGGGGGCTTCTGTATTACAGGCGCACTTTCATCCCTTTGGTGCAGGGAAGGGTATCACTGGGGTGTTGTTGTTGGCTGAGTCTCACATCACAGTGCATACTTGGCCTGAGCATGATTATGCGGCCTTTGATATTTTTATGTGTGGTGATTGCAAGCCTATGCAGGCAGCTGATGTTATTAGCGCTGCTTATCCCGAGGCTGTGACTTCGGTACAAAGCATTGAACGTGGTCTGCCTATTAATGCAGCGCGTATCTCCGCAAACCTTTCAAATGCTCACTTTCAGTCTGATTCCTTCAGGATTAGGTGAGAAATTTATAATGATCTACGGGAGAGCTATGAGAATTATCTCGATGATGTGCATTCTTTTGCTTGTCCAGCTTGGGCTAAGTGGATGTACTTCGGATGAAGAACTGTGGCAAAAGTCACTTCAGTCAGAGGCATCTGACGCGGCAGCTGAACTAAAAAGACTTATTGTTAAGGTTAATCAGCAATCTATTCGAAACACTAAGTTGCTGAGTTCTTATGCGAATGTGGTAAAACAGCAATCTCCAGATCTACGAGAGATTGTTGATACATTGGCAACTGATGCCACAGTGAATGGCCCCATTGTTAAAGGATTGAAAGAGCGGCTGGAGAGTGCAAATAAGGCTATCCCTCAAGCGGTTAAAGAGGGTGAAAAAGCGGTGCTTGCGCTACAGCAGGAGTTGAATGCGGTTCAGGTAGCGGCCGATCCTGTCTTGTTTGGCATGATGCTGACAGATCCCATCAATGTGTTGGCAGATATGTCGAATGGCAAATTGGCGCGTGTTGAAGCAATGAGCAAAGAGGCCACCCTACAGGCCAATCAGACGGGTGATTATGGCGCTGGCAGCCAGTTGGTAGGCAATCCCAACTATGGCAATTGGAAGGGGGATAGCCAGGGACGCTCCTTTTGGGAGTGGTATGGCATGTACTCTTTATTCAGCAATATGTTTCGTCCCCCTATCTATTATGGCGGGTGGGCAGGCAATCGGGGGTATAGCTATTACAGTGATTATGGGCGCAACTACTATACCTCGCCGTCACAGCGTAAAGGGCAACAGGCTCAGGCGACTAAAACAAAACAGAAATTTCAGAAAAGTGGCAAGTCATTCAAGAGCCCATATGCCAAAACCAGGGCAGGGGCATCGGCTTCTGCCAAGCGAAGCTCGGTTAAATCAGCAAATAAATTTTCTAGCAAAAGCAAACGTAGTGGTTTTAAAGCGCCCCGCAAATTTGCTGGAAATAAAAGCCGTTTTGGTCAATCAAGTGCTCGCAGTTCATATTCACGCACCAGCCGCAGTTTTAGTGGCGGAAAATAATTCAGTACTGGAGAAGCAAAATGAATAATGATTTTTCACTATGGGCAGTTGGCATCATCTTTATTGATTTGCTCATTGCGGTTGGTGCTATCTGTGCATTGCGTTACCTTCAAGGCTTGCTGGCAGGTGTGGATACAACAACTGAACTGGCAACACAAGATAACTATGCCTTTGGCATCTCAATAGCCGGTGGCACATTGGCTTTGGCCTTGGTTCTGGCGGGTGCAGTAAGTGGAGAGGCATCTGAAGGCATATTGAGCGAGGCCTGGAATGTGATTGTTTATGCCGCTGTTGGCATTGTTCTATTAAAGGTGGGGACGATCATTAATGACCAAGTTATCTTCCACCACTTTTCGCTTAAGCAGCAAGTGCATGAGAATAATATTGCGGCCGGTATTGTGCAGGCTGCCAACCTGATTGCATTGGGTTTGATCATTAATACCGCTGCTCATTGGGTTGAGTCTGACTCATGGCTGGGTGTCTTTTCAGTGGTTTTAGTCTTCTTTGTGGCACAGATTGTATTGCTGGCGGTTACTCGATTGCGCGGGCGAATCTATGAAAAACGGCACAATGGCGAAGTTTTACAACAGGCGCTGGAGAACGGTAACAGTGCGCTGGCTATTCGTTATTTTGGGCATCTTATGAGTGCTGCATTTGGCGTTAAGGCGGCCTCTGGCCTGGTTGCTTATCACTCACTTGCGTTAGTAGGGCTGATCTTTAACTGGTTGTTTGTTGCCTTGATGATCACGGCGCTTATTAGTGGGCTGGCTGCACTTGCTCGCCGTGCGGTATTACTCAATATTAATGTAGTTGAAGAGGTAGACGATCAACAGAATATTGGGGTGGCCTGTATTGAAGCGTCCCTCTTTATTGCCGTTGGGTTGATTGTGAGTTCTTTGCTTGGCTAGCTGACTATGGAAGCCACAGTCCCGTCATCCAGACGGCTATTAGCCCATGATGCCCTGCTGATTGGTAGCATGTTGGTGTTGGCGGGGTGTGGGTTGATCTATGAATACCTGCTGGCACATTATGCTGGGCGCATCCTCGGTGCAGTAGAAAGTACGATTTACGCCATGATTGGCATTATGATCGTGGCGATGGGTATTGGTGCCTTTCTGGCTCGCTGGATTAAATGCCCCTTTACCGGCTTTGCCTGGCTTGAGGTCGGTATCGGCCTATTGGGCGGCAGCTCTATTCTTATCATGGCTGGGATGCTGGCTCTCACGTACACCCTGCCGGTGTGGTTGCAGCAAATCTATGGTCTGCACCCCTCTATCACGACAGATGGCGGCTTTATTACCACGCTGCAAAATATCGCCTTTTATACCCCCTTTGTTGCAGGTTTTATATTAGGTGCCATGATTGGGATGGAGATCCCACTGATTGCACGGGTGCGCGAACAGGTTCATGGCCAGCACTTGGCTCACAATACCGGCACGATCTATGGTGCTGACTATATTGGGGCAGGGATTGGCGCCGCAATTTGGGTCACTGTCTGTCTTAATATTCCTATCATGACGGCGGCAGTGGGAACGGCAGCGGTTAATCTGTTGATTGGTTTACTCTTTCTTTGGCGTTATCAATCAGAAATTAGCCACCCTCTTCGGCTGTGGCTGGTGCATGCTGGGTTGGCTGTTGTTTTAATTGTACTGGCTATTAATGGCAGTGGCTGGGTTATGCAGATGAACTATACCCTGTTTAAAGATACGCCAATCTATAGCAAGGTGACACCCTATCAGCACCTCACACTGACCCGTCGTCATGTTGGTCAGGGGTTGCCCAACTTGCTGAGCCTCTACATCAATGGGCGGTTACAGTTTTCCAGCAGTGATGAAAATATCTACCACAGTTACCTGACCTATCCTGCACTGCTTGCATCAGCTCGGCATGATCAAATACTGGTCATTGGCGGGGGGGATGGGATGGCAGTGCGGGACATTTTGCGCTGGAATCCCAAGCAAGTAACGTTGGTTGATCTGGATGCTGACATGGTCGCACTCTTTAAGGGAGATGACCCTGATCTGCCTGTGGATATTGAACGGACACTACTGGGTTTTAATCAGAATGCCTTTAATGATCCAAGGGTCTCCATCATCATTGGCGATGCCTTTATTGAAGTGGAGAAGCTGGTCTCTGAAGGGCGGCATTTTGATACCATTATTGTTGATCTCCCTGACCCCAGTCATCCTGACCTCAATAAGCTCTACACAGACTTTTTTTATGCCAGACTCAAAGAGCTACTGTCAGGGGATGGCGCTATTGCTGTGCAGTCAACATCACCCTACCATGCAAAAAAAGCCTTTGTTTCTATTGGTAAAACAATGCGAGCTGCGGGTTATTTAACCGAGCAATATCATACCAACGTACCCACTTTTGGGGAGTGGGGCTGGACGATTGGTACAGTCCGAGGAATGATGCCATCACAGCGGATTGCTCAGATTAATGAACTGCCCGTGGTAAATTCATGGCTCTCAAAGGCAACATTAAAAGCGTCATTTATTTTTGCGCCATCTTACTTTGAAGATACTGAAAACATTGAGGTTAATCGCCTGGGTAGCCACCAGATTTACCAGTATCACCATGAGGCTTGGTCAAAACAAAATGGTGTTTTTTTTGCAGATATGCAAAATTAGATTTGACGCATGTCATAATATGACATATCTTTTAAGGCAGTTGCCATATTATGGCGGCCGATACTAAACAGGAGCATTGTATGATCATTACGCTTGAAGAGCTGGCGTTTCGTTTAAATGACCATGTAACAGATGAAGGTACCTCTTTTGATGCCTTGCTGATGGACAATGGTGTGCTAGAAGTTGTTTGTTCAAATAATGATGAGTTTCCACTTCATCTGGCACTTACAGAGACACAGCTATTGGCTGTTACCCCGCTGTTTAATGTAAGTGAGGTGGTATCCAATGAAGTGGATAATCTCAACAAAATGCTATTGCAATTGGCACCAGCTGTCCCTTTAAGTGCGTTTGGTTTACAGGATGATACCTATATTTTATTTGGTGCCATTGCCTTGGGTACTCGCTTTGAGATCATCGTTCATGAACTCGAAATACAGGCAGAAAACACCATTGATGTTTTAGAAGCTATCCAACCCTTACTTGCATAATCTGAGGTTTAATTATGAGTATTTTAAAAGATATTTTTACCGCCATACGGGGTGGTGCCAGTGAAGCTGGTGAGGCCATTATTGATGCCAATGCCATCCGTATTCTTGAGCAGGAAATTCGTGATGCAGAGACGGCTATCGCAAAAGCAAAACAGAGCCTAACTCGCTTGAAAGGCTCTGAAATCAAATTAAAGCGTGAAATCAATACTCTAAATACAGACTATGATGATTACGAAGCCAAAGCCATTGAAGCACTGAATGCCGGTGAAGAGTCGCTGGCTGAAGAGGTGGTTGAGCGTTTGGAAGAGATCACTGTTGAGCGTGATGAAAAAAGTGCTGAACATCGTGCGCTTGAGAGCGAAGTGAATGCCATTAATAAACTGGTGCGTTCACGCGAAAAGATCATCCAAAAAAACAAGCGTGACCTGGAAAAGGTAAAGACCATAAAGGAGGTTCAAAAGGCAACGACAAGCATCTCTGCTAATGTTGCGGCTACTAGCTCTAGCCAACACCGTGTTTCAAAGGCATTGGATCGCGTTAAAGCAAAACAGCAGAATTGGCGTGACAACATGGAAGCCGGTGAGTGGATGGAGACGCAAGAGCAGGGTGATGATCTGGATGCGCGGCTAAAACAGAGTGGAATTGGTAGTGCTGCGGGTTCCAAGAAAAGTGCTATTCTTGAAAAGCTTAAAGCAAAACAGAAAGTAAGTTAATTAAATCCAGTAAGGCACCGCAAGGTGCCTTTGGTTTTTAGGGACATGAGATGTTTAAAAAAATCTTTGGTGGTGATAAAAATGAGCCTCGAACATTAACTGAGCCAGGTCAGTTGCAAGTGGGTGATATTGTTGCTTTTAAACAGCGCAGTTCTCTTCCTGATGAATTGCAGGGGCAGCAGATGGAGGTCACCAAGGTTGGTGGTTATCAATACGCTGAAACAGAGATCACCAAAGAGCTTACGCTGCGCAGCGAAGATAACAAAACCTACTATCTTTCGGTTGATGATAATGATGGTGATCCGCTGCTCTGTTTCTCTATTAAATTACCAGAGAAAATGTTGTTCACCCTGTTTGATGAGGATGAGTTTTCAGCACTCTGGGACGAAGAGTTCGTTACATTGATAGTAAAAGAGAAGCCAGAGGAATTGGCGGATTGGTTAGCCGATCGTTACACCCAGCGCATGAAAGAGGGTGAAGCCTACTACTTCAATAAAGATTGTGGTGGAGTGGTGCCAGAAGATGATGAGGGTGAAGAGTTGCGTTATCACGAATGTGTGGGTGATGTAGATGCACGCTATCTCTCTGTTGAAATATGGGGCGATGGTGATACGGATGTCTCTCTAGTTGTCTTCTGCCCTGTTGATATCATAGAGGAGATGTGGCCCTGTGAGCAGCAAAGTGAATAACAAATGGTCAAAAGAAAAATCTATTCTCCGAAAGTTGCAAATGCACTTTACCTTTCAACAAGATACCCTGCGTAAGATTCGTTACGATGCGGCAGATGCATCTATTGTCCCCAGTGATATTGTTCGTAAAATTATTGGATTGCCCTATGTAAAAGTACAGCGACCCCGCATTGGATTATCCTTTAATCAAGCAGAGTTAGCCCAATTAGCTAAACATTATGAATTGGACATGGCTGATGAAACAGCGATCAAGTGCAAAGTATTAGAAGAAGTAAATCACCATTATCAATCTAAAGAGCAGCCTCGTTGATTATCTCTCGTTTATTGGATAAGCGTTGGAAAAAGCGCCGCTACAGTAAATATACCAACCATTGCACACCTGACTTTTCTGTTAGGCTTATAAAATTAATTATTCTGCTGTTAATACTGGTTTTTATTGATGCCACAGGCATGATGTTTTTTGAAGGCCTCTCATTAGGCGATGCGTTGTGGATGGGGGTGACAACTATTACTACGGTGGGTTATGGAGATATAAGTCCAAGCACTACCGGTGGTCGCTTAATTACGGTTATCTGCCTCTATGCTTTAGGCATTGCTATTTTAGCTCACATTGTTTCAGAGTTTATTGAGCATAGGTTGTGGATTAGTGCAGAAAAAAAATATGGCAGATGGAGATGGAATATGAAAAATCATATCCTGATAATAAATACCCCAACGATTGACCCGGATAATTACTTACGCAGACTGGTTCAGCAAATTAGGCTAGCACCTAAACTGTCTGAATATCCAGTTCAAATATTAACAGATAATTTTCAAGAGATACTGCCAAAAGAGATTACAGGGTTTGGTGTTGTTCATTTTTCAGGTAATGCGGAGAATTCAGAAAACCTGCGTGCGGTAAATGTGTCGGATGCGCATTATATTATTGTTATTACAACAGACCATGTGCATCCGCAATCAGATAGCCTTACCTTTGATGTTTTGGATCGCATTCAAGAGATTGGTACTAACGCTGTAATTTTGGCGGAAGCGACCAATGATGACAACAGAGCACGCCTGCATCGGGCGGGGGCAAATATCGTTGTGCGTCCCATCCGTGCCTACCCTGGTTTCCTCATTCGTGCTCTTGTTGCCCCAGGGACAGAAGAGGTGCTTGAAGATTTCTTCACGCATGATAATGCCCATATGCATCGTGTTGACGTTGATTTTCAAGATCGCTGTTGGCAGGATCTGATCTGCAAATTTGTCACATCAGGTGTGGGTATCCCCATGGCCTATGTGGCTGATGGTGAGGTGCGATGCAATCCAGACCCTAAAACAGTGTGCAGTGGTGAAGCCATTATTACACTGCTGAGTGATGGACAAACAATTACTGAAGAGCAGGTAAGGGCATGCCTAAGCCAATAGCCACTTTGCGTATTCCTGATGCGCTGTATCTACTGATATTGATGTGGGCGGTACAGATTGCACAGACCTTTCTGGGTTTTGAATGGGGTGTTTATGGCATTATGCCACGCACCATGGACGGGCTGTGGCATATAGCGCTCGCGCCTTGGATACACCATGGATTTTGGCATCTATTGAGTAATTCAGTGCCCTTTTTGCTGTTGGGCTGGTTGATCCAAAGTAAAGAGCGTGTGTTATTTTGGGAAGTTACATTTCTATTGGTTATCGTGGGTGGTTTAGGAACCTGGGGCTTTGGTTCAACGGCCTATCATGCTGGAGCCAGTGGCATTGTATTAGGTTACTGGGCATATCTGATTGCTGATGCCTATTATTCACGTTCGCCCAAAAACATGGTATTGGCTACAGTTACTATATTTTTATATGGTGGTCTGATCTTAAGCTTAGTCGATGTTCGGCCACATATCTCGTGGATTGGCCATGCCTCAGGCATGGCAGCGGGTGTCCTGGTTGCAAAGTTTGCTAATGGAGTAAAAGCAAAGATAGTTGTATAGCCACCCCAGCCCCATTGATTTTTCATTTCATCAAAGTTATTTTCACAATCTGCTCGATCTCGATAGTGATGAAAAAGTGTTATTAGATCATCTTCTAAAGAAGTGACTAGTACAGAATACTCATAGGCTC
>JAJRWL010000024.1 GCA_024276875.1 Gammaproteobacteria bacterium | reverse complement strand
GGTCAGTATGAATATTAAACTGTAGCGCAGCCCACGTCGGCGTGACTGGCGCGACTGGTGCCAAAATGATCTCGCCACTCACTACCTTGGCATCGGTTAAAACCGCGCCAGATGCTAAAAAATCTGCCGCTGATGAGTGAGACTGAGATTGATCAGGATTAAGTACAAAATCACTATCGCTTGTATGTGTTATCGCCCGGATCTCTGCGCCCAGAGAAAGATCGGCACCGGCATTGATAACATCCAGCGTGGCATCTTTGCTGGAGTAGGTCGCCCAACTGCTTTGATCCCCAGGATGGGTGGCATTAGTGGCTGCCGCGCCACCACCCCACGCCTCTTGATTGAACGTGCCAGAAGTCGCCGCAAAGGATACCGGAGAAACGGCAGACAACAACAGAAAAAGGAGCCTCACTATAACGACGTAGCCTACCCTCATACGAGGCCGAGAACAGCGCAATATCAAACAAAATGCATCATTATGATCAGAACTAATTTGATACATCAACCACCTACCTCTTACTTTAAATATTGAAGTGAGTATTTTTTGAAGACCATATTGAAACACATACCCCTCAACCTTCAGATACTACTTATCATTATGTGATCCACTTCTCACCTCTACCATCATAAATAACAACAGAGCATGGCATGGCGTAAAGAGCCATAAAATACGTCCTTATATTTTGATTTACTGCGTCGATTTTTGTTGTATAGCGAAACTAGGCTTTAGTTCTCATGCCTAGAGTTATCGGCCAATCAAAGTTATTTTGCAAGTCTAATCTTACGCCAAAAACTCAATAACAGCCTCGTTCAGCCCAAAAGCATCACTCTAAAATTAAAACTTAATCAATGAATACAATCAGGTAACAAAACCCCGCATGTTTACAGCAAAAAACATGGCAAAACAGCTGAAATAGCGACAATTATGGTAGAGTATAACGCTTGAAGGAGGCGGTATTTTACCTTAGAGAACTCAAGGTTTTACAGTTATTCTTCATCAGAATACACCTCTTAAATATCATTAATAAATTAGAGCGATACATCAAAAATGTAAACCCGTTATGAGTCCAGTTTTTGTCTTTCAGAAAATCAGCATCGCTGCTCTCTGCCTCTTTAGCAGCTTGCCAGCTCGCGCTGATTTTGTGCTCGATTTTACACCGGATGATGGCGGCACGATCGGCACGAACTTTACTCAAGGAGGCTCTAGTATTGCTGGTACTACCCCATTCCTGATGCGAGGCGGACTACAACTGCCAGAGATTGTCATCGACCCTGACACAGGGCTTAGCTATTTCCATATCATTATGGGCGACCCTACCACCGGTTTTGTACAGGAAGTCTATATCCAGCGAGGATACGGCTCATTTCAAGGCGGCTCTGGGTCTGCTGTTGGCGGCGGCGGCTTCGGTGGTAATAACGCGGATCCATTAGGCGACGACGCCGCAAATGGCAAAGCAAACCCCCGGAAAGTACTGGTGAGACAAATTGTCTCCGATGGTGAGATTTACATAGACTTTATCAAAGATAAATTTGACCGAAAACCGAAAGTCACGCAGATGCTAACACTGCCCGATATGACCTCGATTTTCCAGATAGACATGAGCAATAGCAGTTATGGTGATGACACCACCCCCGGTGTCGTCTTCTACACCACATCACTCGCGGACGATTATCAGGACAGTGGTGGTTTTAACTTCATCAATGACATCGATAAATCCACTATTGATGGCGGGCGCTACACCTACACCAACGGCACAGGCCCTGGAGGCTCTGCGGGTACTTACACCTATGCAGAGGGGGGCTTTGATGTCGATAACATCACCTGGGAGGCCTACTTCGACTTCGACTTCACCAACCAATGGGGCTACTCTACCAACCGGCCAACACCTCCATAACAGCGATTACAAAACAACACTTCTCTACCCACATTATCCGCGCCCGCTCACATACCCACTCACGTTGCAAACAGCTAAAAAATACACCCGTTTCAATGGAGTTGCTGACCCACTCTGCCTATCTCCGCTAAGCGCGATGCCGATACTACAACCCCATAGGCCTGTCGGCCTCATAGGTAAACACTCTTGAGGCAACATCCGCAGTGCGGGTACCAATTCATTCGTAAGAAATCAATGTTTGGCTAAATTCCAGGCAGCAACGGCCGATATATATGATGAAATAGCAGCGCCCCTATCCACATCAGCATGCTCAGGCTACAACACCTCATAGAGCCCTATACAGCCTCATCAGGATGATGCAGTAACCATTTAGAATCATTATGAAGCCGTCCATTACTCAACACAAAACATGCATCGCCTCTTTCTGCCTTTTATGCAGTGTCTCTGTTCACGCGAGTGGATTTGTGCTTGACTTCACACCAGATGACGGCGGTAGCATCGGCACCAACTTCATCCGGGGGGGCTCTTCGGTAGCTGGCACCACACCCTTCTTAATGCGTGGGGGTAATCAGCTCCCAGAAGTTGTCACTGACCCTGACACCGGGCTCACCTATTTTCATATCATCATGGGCGACCCTGCCAGCGGTTTTGTGCAAGAGGTCTATATCCAGCGGGGATACGGCTCCTATATAGGCGGCCCTGGCTCTGCTGTTGGCGGCGGCGGCTTCGGTGGTAATAACGTGGATCCATTAGGTGACGACGCCGCAAATGGCAAAGCAAATCCCCGGAAAGTACTGGTAAGACAAATTGTCTCCGATGGTGAGATTTACATAGACTTTATCAAAGATAAATTTGACCGAAAACCGAAAGTCACGCAGATGCTAACACTGCCCGATATGACCTCGATTTTC
>JAJRWL010000023.1 GCA_024276875.1 Gammaproteobacteria bacterium | reverse complement strand
ATCTTAGACAGGCTTCGATTCTTGATCCCTATTTCTATGACATCTACCGACTCACCTCTGGTCTGCTTGCATTCCAAAGCAAGTATACCAGGGATGCCCTTGTTATCATGAAACAAGGATCACAATATCGAACATGGGACTGGGAAACTCCTTTGATTGCAGGCTTCCTGGCCCATGATTTACTTCAGGATAATGCATTGGCATTTGATTTAATGAAGCTGGCCTCATCACGCCCTGGAGCTCCACCCCTGGTTATTGGTCTGGCAGTCCGTTTTCTTGCAGATACGGAAGGTAGCGAAACAGGTATTCAATTCCTTCGTTATATGAAATCAATTATGCCCAAGGGTTACTCAAAGCCCATTGATGATCGTATTAAGTTGTTGGAAAAAGAGTGGGGAATTAAGCCATGAGCAAAGCAAGCGGTCCTGGCTCGGCTAAATTAATACTTGCTGTTGCATGCATCACTATTTTCATCGGCCTGAAATTCTCTGTGGAACCCCTACACACCTTTGCCTTCATGCCTGTGCCTGGCTCCCACTATTCAGTAGCCGAGTGCTAACCCCTTCACCTCATATGCCCCAGAACATACCTGCAAAAGTCCTGACTGTTACAGCCTTTCTGTTATTTCTATCCCCGAGCATTCAGCCAGCACTCATCAACCCCAATGAAGTTCCCTGGCACACTATTCCTGCCTTCGCATTGGCTGCTTTTGCTGCCTACCTTATCTCAACCTTCTCCAGAATTCGCATCTATAAAATTATTATCCCTTTAAGCCTTGGTATTGTTCCCATTCTTCTGCATGCCCTCGAAACCTCCTTAATACGTTCACTATTTTACATTTCATTCAGCATGGCACTTTTAGGGCTGTGGATTTTGGCCACTAATGCTTCTGCAAAAACCAGCCAGAAATTGCTATTCACCTATACTGCCGCTGCATTTATCTGGTGCCTCTTGGCAATCTTGGCTTGGTCAGGTCTTACCCATGGTGAAATGATCCAAATTAACGGATGGGCACTAACCACTGACATCAGCTCAAAAATTAATGGACCGTTTGCTAATGGTAATGTTTTCGGAATTCTTGTTTTTTGCGCATGGGTAATAAGCCTCTGGTACTGGCTCAAACAGAAAAAACAATTCGGCCATTTCCTGTTTCCAACCACGATCTTTTTTTGGGCAGTAGGCATTGCCTCACTTTCCCGTGGTGCCTGGGCTGCACATGCTATAGTTGTTTTCATTGTGCTTCTTCACCTGCTTCTAAAAAACAGAAGCCGCCTTATCCCCTTTATCATCGCATTTGCTTTGGCGCTCCCTCTTGGCTTAATACTCAATAGCCAGGGGGGAACCCAACCAATTGAGCCTAAGCAGCAATTTGAAGCCACTCAGAAAGAGGGCTTTGGAGCACGCCTCCTTTTATGGGCCTCTGTATTTGAAGTGTGGAACCAACATCCATGGCAGGGTGTCGGCTATGGACAATTAGGTGCTCACTATCTGACTGGACAACATGCTGCTCTTAAAAAGAGGCGATTTACCCAGCATGGGCTTACCACCACCACCTATGCACATAATGCTCCTCTTCACCTGCTGGCCGAGAGCGGAATTGGAGGTGCACTCCTCGCACTGTTTATAAGTTTAACTGTCGCTCTTGCTCTCATGCTTAACTGGAACCGAATGCACTCTGTGGCATGGCCTGCGACCATGATCGCGAGCATGCTCTGGCTACAAGGCATGGCAAATATCTCCATGACCCGTCCCTTTCCAATACTTCTTTTTTGTCTTGCAATGGGAATTGCTCTGCGAGTATTTTTAAGATACCGCAACAATAGCTACAGCATGCCAAGGAAGTATTTTACCATCCCCGTAGCTCTTTCCATTCTCATATTGTGCTCCGGTGCATATGCACAGACTCGTGCTTGGGATGCCTATGGAGAATGGTTAACAACAAAGAACGGCAATAAAGGCGACCGCGATCTGGTAGCACAGCTTCTATCAAACGATAGCACTATGCCATATGTGGTTGGTGAAACAGTAAGACAGGCGCTTCTCATCCCCTCCCGGCATCACATGGCGCCACAGTTTATGCCTTATATAACCGCTGCGCTGGAGAAACTTGAAACACCATTGCTCTATCAAGGGTTGTTTTTTACTCAAGCGTTGAGTGGTGAAATGAATAGCGCTTGTGAAACAGGTCGCTTTATTGCGGTACAAAACTGGGACAACCATAATCAGAGTTTTTACCAAGCAGCCTGCGAAGGTAAGCTTTTACAAACACTGGAAATTAAAAAATAACTTCAGTCTGAAAGACTCCATCTCGGCAGCACATCCCACGCCTCAGGGATATCATTGTCGCTAGACAACCGAAGCAAGGCGGCATAAGCGATCATTGCTGCATTATCCGTGCAGTATTTCACCGGTGGCAAACAGATTTCTATCCCATGGCTTGCTGATTCTTCAGTCAACATGGAGCGCAGGCAACGGTTTGCTGCAACACCGCCTGCAATAACCAGCGATTTCACCCCCTCCTGATTACAGGCTCTGACACTCTTTTTAACCAGAACTTCACATATTGCAGTCTCAATAGAGGCAGCCATATCGGCACGATCCTGATTCGACAACACCCCGTGACCCTTTACCGCATACATTACGGCTGTTTTCAGCCCTGAAAAACTAAAATCCAGATTGTCTTTACCAAGCATGGGGCGAGGCAATTTGAACCGTTTCCCATCACCATGTTCAGCCAGCTTTGAGATTTCAGGGCCACCCGGATAGGGCAGATCAAGCAGTCGTGCAGACTTATCAAAACACTCGCCGGCCGCATCATCAATGGTCGGGCCGACAATGTTATACTCTCCAATT
>JAJRWL010000022.1 GCA_024276875.1 Gammaproteobacteria bacterium | reverse complement strand
GATGCTTTATGCGTAAGGTGTTACCTGAAATGGTCGCTTTTCACTCAAAACCCTGTCAAGTAAAAACGCACCTGAATTGAAAATATTTTGGAATCTGCTCGGATTGAGAAACCAGCATGCCACAGGTTATTGAGAAGTTACTTTTTCTAGGTTATAAGGTATTGATGTGTTTGATGTTTTTTCACTTTTATCCAGTTCCCCTGCTGGGTGAACTACGCTACAAGGCGGATTCTAGGTGAACTGAATTACCGCCCCAGCCCAGTACAGCGTTATAATCTACCACTTCATACACTGCTAAAAACAATCAAGAGTACTGCCATGCAAAACCGCTGGAATGACCAGGATGCCGCCCGCCACACAACTGACCTTGCCCTACGTGTCTATACTTCCCGCCTACTGGGCCAGGATACAACCCTGGTATTGCATGGTGGAGGTAACACCTCAGTAAAGGTCGCAGAGACTAACCTGGTCGGCGAAGAGGAGGAGATTCTCTATGTAAAGGGCAGCGGCTGGGATCTGGAGACTATTGAGGAAGCCGGCTTTGCCCCCGTGCGCATGGCGCATCTATTAAAGCTGGCACAACTTAAGCGTCTCACTGATCCACAGATGGTGAATGAGCTAAAAACGAACATGACACAGGCTGCCGCTCCTGCACCTTCCGTTGAGACCATCTTGCACGCCTCCCTGCCCTATAAATACGTTGATCACACCCACGCTGATGCTGTTGTTACAATCACTAATAGCCAGAATGGACTTGCGCGCATCCAGGAGATCTACGGGGAAGATATGGTCATCATCCCTTATGTGATGCCGGGTTTTGATCTCGCTCAGCTCTGTGCAAAACACTTTGCCGCTGATGTCACAGAGAAGACGATGGGCATGATTCTCATGAATCACGGCATCTTCTCTTTTGGCGAGACCGCTAAAGCATCCTATGATCGTATGATTGAGCTGGTGGGGCGCGCTGAAGATTACCTCAAAACCCATGACGCATGGCGACTCCCAACGCCAAAGGCCACGGCGACAGACAAGCCTCTTCGAGGAGAAATTAGTCAACTACGTCAAGCCATCTCAGCAACCGCAGGGGTTCCAATGCTGCTCTCCTGTGACATGTCGCCCACCTGCCTTGCCTTTGCGCAGCGTGATGATATTGCGACCCTCTCCCAACAAGGGCCAGCAACACCCGACCATGTTATTCGCACCAAGCGCCTGCCACTTCTAGGGCGCAATGTTGAGCGCTATACAATAGCTTACCGCCGCTATTTTGAAGAGCATGCAGGCCAAGCCGAAGATAAGAAAGCCATGCTCGATCCCGCCCCCCGCATGGTGCTTGATCCTGAGCTTGGCCTCTGTAGCATTGGCCGCCGTGCCAAAGATACCACCATTATCAATGATATCTACCGTCACACTCAGGAGATTATCCAGCGTGCTACCCTGCTGGGAGGCTATCAAGCGCTTCCCGCCAGCGATATTTTTGATGTGGAGTATTGGGATCTCGAGCAAGCCAAGCTACGCAAAGGAAGCAAGCCTGCACAATTTAGTGGTGAAGTCGCTTTGGTGACAGGCGCTGCGTCCGGCATTGGCAAAGCTTGTGTCGAGGCACTTTTAGAACGTGGTGCTGCTGTGGTCGGACTGGATATTGATCGTGATATTGAGCAGCTCTATCAACGCCCAGATTTCCTGGGTTTAACCTGCGATGTCGCGGATGAAACAGCAGTAATCCAAGCCCTGGAAAGTGCTGTGCGCCGTTTTGGCGGTCTGGATATGTTGATACTTAACGCCGGTATATTCCCTGCTGGCTGCCGCATTGGTGAGCTACCCACAGCGCAGTGGCGCAAGGTTATCAACATCAACCTGGATTCTAATCTGATATTGATGCGTGAATGCTACCCCCTATTAAAATTGGCACCTGCCAGCGGTCGGGTTGTCATCATTGGCTCTAAAAATGTGCCTGCCCCCGGCCCTGGTGCTGCCGCCTACTCCGCCTCAAAAGCGGCACTCAACCAACTGGCTCGTGTTGCCGCACTGGAGTGGGGTAGTGATGGCATTCGCATCAACTCGCTGCATCCAGATGCTGTATTTGATACCGCCCTTTGGACAGATGAAGTGTTGCAGAGCCGAGCAACTCACTATAACCTCACTATAAAGGAGTATAAACGCAAGAATATTATGCAGGTCGAGATTTGCAGCCACGATGTGGCTCATCTTGCCGCTGAGATGTGCGGCTCCTTGTTTGCCAAAACCACTGCGGCACAGATTCCCGTAGATGGCGGCAATGACAGAGTCATCTAACCTCAGTGAGTATTAACTATGCCGTCAATGAGCGAAAATCGTCCAACACTTGAAGATGTCAGCAAGGCGCTGGATGGCTTAAATAATGCCATCATTGAACACACCAAATGGGTTGCATCTTGGAGCCGCAGTGCCATCTGCAACACCCCCATGTCTAAAGAGTACCTCTCTGCCCACTCCAGCCATCAATGCAAATTTGGCAAATGGTACTACAGCCCTCACCATGATTTTCTAAAAGAGAATCTGGAGTTTATTGCATTAGATAAACTGCATAATGTAATGCATGACAGTGTGCGAAAGATTATTGGTAAAATATCCGCCGGTAAGACGCTCTCCCCAAGAGAATATGACAAATTCCTAAGCCATGAGGTTCATTTTGCTACAACACTGGCAAAATTGCGGGATGATCTGCTGGGCCTCTCTCACTCATACGACTACCTCACCGGAACCCTTAACCGCCAGGCTTTTTTTCAACTTTTAAGCCAAGAGCATGCCCGTATTAAACGGACAAGTGAGTTTTGCTGCCTCATGTTGGTAGACATTGACCACTTTAAAAAGGTCAATGATAAATATGGGCATAAAGTGGGGGATATTGTCCTGCGTCACATCGCAGACTTCCTTAACGACAACCTGCGCCCCTATGATCTTACCTGCCGATATGGTGGCGAGGAGTTTCTAGCCTGTCTACCCAATACCACAATAGACATTGCCCAAACGGCCATTGAGCGACTTCGAGAGAATATCAGCCAAACAGAAATAGCTGTGACCGATGATATTAAAATCAAGATTACGGCCTCATTTGGTATTACGCTACTATCCGCAGATGAAGATTGGAGTATGTCGATTGAACATGCCGATAAAGCCATGTATCAGGCCAAAGCCAATGGTAGGAATCGCGTCGTTGTTTGGCAAGAAGATTTTGAAGAATAAACTAAGGCCTTTTGGCATAAGCCGCATCAAAAATAGCCTCTAATTTATTATTAATACCGCGTAACTGGTCAATCACCTGTTTGGCCCAATCAAAGTAATTGCGCCTTCTTTGTAAGCTCCAATCTGGCGGAGGACAGTCCGCAACATCCCTTAAATTGCAGATTTTATCCGCGAGCTTCACCAGTTTTGCTTGATCACTAATGTGAGCGGCATGCTCAATCTGCAATCGCTTTCTATCTGCTTTTGGTAGGTTGAAATCATCTGTAACCTCCATAACAATCTGGCTTATGCACTGCCCAAAAACCTGCTCCAACTCCTCTTGCGTGGTTTCAGTATCTTCTACCGTATCATGTAGCAATGCGCCACAAATTATCTCAACATCTATTATGTCAGCTTCACAGCTGAGGGCTTCAGCCAGTGCAATGGGGTGATTAATATAAGGTGAAGCAGCGGGGTCTTTACGACGCTGGTCACGGTGCTTTTTTGCTGCAAATGCCAATGCTTTAAAAACGATGGCCAGATGCTGCTGCTCTACTTTATTAATCATATTAATGAATGGTTTTAGGCATGCCGCAGCATTGACTAAAGTGCTTTTCACTGCCACACGGACAAGGGGTATCTGGATCTATATATGTAGCAGGTGCTCCCTCTTGATTATCTTGCTCCAATTCCAAATAGGCAAGATACAAAGCACGTCCCATATGGCTATAACTTGTCATGGCTTGATCAAATATCTTAAAAATACTCTCTGTTAACTGCTCTATAGGCTCCCCTTCCGCTAGCGCATCTTCCTGGTATGCCTCAGCTAGCTTTATATCTGCAAAATAACTCAGCACCATCAGGCATGAACCTAGCTCGTCTTCCCACTCATCTTGCAAAAGCGTATCCCAAATATCTTCAAGATATGAATGACCCACTAAAAAGCCATTGGCCCATTGGTGCAGCGGCGCGTCATCTAAAAAATTATCCATTAGTGGCGATATAGAGGCACAACTCAGCGGGAGAACCGCATTGCCATCAACTACCTGCTGATTGCATTGATTATAGAGAATCATAATTGCTTCAATAATGCTATTGGCTTCATCGCTATCATGATAATTCGCCTCATCATTCGCAAATATTATTGGAATCCAATCACTTGGCGGTATCATTTCTGGCGAACTCGCTATTGTGAACAAAAAACCCAGTAGCTCATTATAGGTAAATGTATCTGCGGGGCGATCTGCTGACTCTAAAAAAGATCGAAGCCTGTCAAAGGCTTCAGGGCTGGATTTTTCAGAAAATATCATGCAGGTCTCTTCAACAATATAAAGTGGGCCATAGCTATGTAGATAGCTACAGACTATTGGGGTTTATCCCATTTTTGATCTTTAAGCTCATTAATTTCGGCTACAAGTAAGTCTAACTTTTCAGCTCGAGATTGCTTTTTTATTGCGGCCTCTCTGCGACTTGCCGAGCTGCGCGTGTGGCTGTTCTCAATATACACCACTCTTTTAGGTGTGTGCCCACGAAAAAATTTAGCGCCCTGATTATTAAGATGCTGAGAAAAGCGCCTCTGAATATTATTAGTAATCCCAGTATAAAGCGAATTATCAGTACACTGAATGATATAAACAGACCAATCTGTCATCTTTTATAGACCATAAGATCATCAAACCAACTGCTTACCTGTGCCACCCGCTCATTTAATTTGTGCCCTAGATAGGGTTTGACGGGTACAGTTCCCCAAATAGGCGCTGGCCATGCTGCATCGTCTCGATACCGTACAACATGGTGGATGTGCAGTTGAGGAACCAAATTTCCCAGTGCTGCAATATTGATTTTATCGGCTTCAAATTTGGCGGCAAGGGTCTCTGCCAATTGACTCGACTCCTGCATCAACTGCTGCTGATCTTGCGTTGACAGTTGAAAAATCTCACCGACCCCCTCTCGATCTGGCAGCAAAATAAACCAGGGGTAGTTAGCATCCTCGACAAGCAGTAGATAACACAGTGGAAAACGCCCGATAATTGTGCAATCTTGTTGCAATTGAGGATGAATTTTAGCCATTTTATCTGCCTTATGATGTTCTAATGTGAAAGATTCGTTTCAGAGAGAGTAACTGGTTATAATCCCATATCCCATATTATTGGCAACCCACAGATAACATCGACCCAATCGCAGTTTAATATGTTT
>JAJRWL010000021.1 GCA_024276875.1 Gammaproteobacteria bacterium | reverse complement strand
ATCGATGATATCACCTTCAGTGACGCGTACCAGTTTACCGGGTATCGCACCATCAAATGTCCAGGCAGGGTATTCCGTGCCCTTGTTATCGATCGCTACACTGTTTTCCTTGGCGATCATTTTTATATGCACAGTCTTCGCCAAGGCCATTGGCGACGAAAACATCAATACTGCCGCAACCGATATGGCACCACCCATTTTAAGTGTCGTTGACAAACTTCTTTTCATGATTTACCTCTCCTAGTGATTACAAACACCCTCCCCTTAGGCGGGCAACATAAAGCGCATTACTTAACGGGTTATTTTTACACTGACTAGCAGCGACATAACTCTCTGAGATAACGCACCAAATTCTGAATATCCTCCTCACTCAACACCTCTCCCCAGGCGGGCATGAGAATGGATTTATCGATGGCTTGACCACCGTCTTTAATCGCCTTATACAGCTCTTCATCTGTACGGGCTTTCATCTTTTTTGTATCCGTATGGTCACGGGGCTGTACCGACATATCGGGAATATTGACCCCCATACCATCTGCATTCATGCCATGACACTGCCAGCAGTAGTTTTTGTATAGGTCTTCCCCCCGTTCGGCGGCTTGCGCGGAGAAAGACAGAACAGACAGCAAGGCTGCCAGGCCAATGGCAATCGTCCCCAAGGACTTAGGCAAAACCATCATTGGAAGTCCTCCTCGGCCAGTGCTCTGAAATAGTGAACAAACTTCTGTAGATCCTTATCCTTCAAGTGACGCTTAGGCATAAAGGAAAACGGTGACCATGCCTGCGGGTCTTGCATGAAGCTGACCATATAATCTTCCTGAAGTCGCTTAGCGGCAGTATAAACCTCGGGGCCACTAACCCCCCCGTAGCCCGGCTCAATCAAATGACAACTGGAACAGCCGCGAAATTTGATAAACAACATTTCGCCCGAGCTTAATGATATCTTTCCGGGCTTATAGGCACCGGGCTTGAGTAGCTCAGACTTTGCCTTATAGCTCATCAGGGCAGACGCGACAGCCTTTGCCTCATCAGGCTGAAGTGACGGATGTGTTGCCAGTGTCGACGCATCAATCACATCTTCAGCCTCACCCGGCTTAATATGGTTTCCATAAAACATGCCCGCTGGCCGAATACGCGTTGGTTTGAGCAGCCAGTCTTCTATCCATTCCTGCTTATACTTATTCCCGGCATAGGAAAAGTTCGGGCCTTTTTGCGCCCACAGATCGGCCAGCGATGCCGGGCCGGGAGATGTCAGTTCGTGACACTCAACACAGCGATCCGCAAGAATCTTCTCACCACTATCTGCATAGGATAAAGTGCCACTCCCAAGCGCTGCCGAGGCTAAAAAACACACGGCGAATTTTCTCATATTGGCTTTTAACATGATTACTTCCTAGGGCGACGACGGCGCTCTTCAGGGGTGCCTTTGAAGCCTTCGTGATCAAACATGCCATAGCCCTGCTTCAAGGATTCACTGTAGAAAAAGTTAGGATCGTATTCTTTGTCTTTCCAGACATACCAGTCCTCTTTCTCGATACCCTCATATTCCATGATTGTGATGGGGCCGCCGGGAAACTTTCCACCCGCCGTTACATGAGTGTCCACATGATCATGAAAAATAAAGCGACCGGGGTTATCGGCTTCGATGATGACATCGTAACGCTCACCCGGGCCCAGCAGCACCGTATCAGCCATATAGGGCTTATCCAATGGCAGACCATCTTTGTGTGTGACCAGCATATCGTGGCCATGACTGTGCATAGAGTGAATCGCCCCACCCGCGCCGAAAAAACGAATGCGAATAACATCGCCCTCTTCTATGCGCAGGGGTTGAGTCAGTGGAAATGACTTTCCGTTGACAGAAAAATAATCCGCCACCTCCATTGGAGTGCCCCCTTGGCCATACTTATCCGCGACAGAGGACTCCCAAGTACTCATCATCATGATGACATCCTTGGTGACCCGTTTTTCAATCGGCAGAGGCTCTTTTGGATCAACGATCAGAGGCCCCCACATACCCCGTACGCCCACATGTTCATTCACATTGACATGGCAGTGATACCAGAGCGTACCGATACGATCGGCCTTGAAACGGTAAGTAAAGGAATCGCCGGCTTCAATCGGCTTCTGTGTAACACCCGGCACGCCATCGTTCTTCCAACTGCCTTTCTGATGAATACCGTGCCAGTGAATCGTGTGGGATACGGAGGTGTTATTCGTGACATTCACAATAACGTCATCACCCTCCTGAACGTGAATCAACGGCCCCGGAACCTGACCGTTAAAACCAAAGACCTTGTAATCAAGCGTGGGGGCAACCTTGAGCGTGACCTCGTCAATCGTCATATCAAACTCACGCTCCGCCGACCATGCCTGAGCAGCAAACATACTTGCAGCAATAAAGACAATTCCAGCGAGTTTTGTACGAACTTGAGCAGTACCTGCCCAACATGAATCACGCATCATTCCCAGCCTCCCCAGCGGGTTGTATTCTATCGTCCCCTTAAAAATCGAGTCCCCTACCAAAAAACTCAAGTATATGTATTTGTAATACATCTTTAAGGGCAAAAATAAAGATACATCAGAAATGTATCTTGCGAAAAAGAGTCGTCTAAAAACTAAGCATTGTCAATATTCCATTTCAAAACAGCGCTTTAAATACAGGAAAAATATACCCTATCTTTTTGTTTTTTATAAGTAATACCTGAAAATAAATATTTCAAATAAAAACATACTGCATGCAGTAACTCGGCATAGAAAATACATTATCACGGCCTATAATAGCAAAAAGGGGCACCCACTTATTGCCAGTACCCCTTCAACATCACACCCCACAATTCACTCAATAACCGACCTGATACCCATCGACACATCACGCCAATCAGCAATCAAACCTTAAATCTGCTCACCAATGTTTGCATTTCAGTCCCCAATCGTGCCAGATCTCCGCTGGCCGAAGCTGTCTGTTGAGCACCGGTAGAGGTTTCGCTCGCCATCGTTGTAATATTGGTAACGTTACGGTTTATCTCTTCAACCGTTGCACTCTGCTGTTCGGCTACACTGGCAATTTGCGTACTCATATCATTGATACGCTCAACTGACGCTGCAATTTCTGACAAGGCCCCACCCGCTTTGGTCGCCTGCTCAACCACGGTCAGAACCTCTTCACGACTCTTAGCCATTACCTCAACGGCCTTGCGAGAACCTGCTTGCAACTTATCAATCACGCCATTGATCTCTTCTGTAGACTCCTGAGTGCGCCCGGCCAACGTGCGTACCTCATCAGCAACCACGGCAAAACCCCGACCCTGTTCGCCCGCACGCGCCGCCTCAATCGCCGCATTCAAGGCCAATAGGTTTGTCTGCTCGGCAACACCCTTGATTACCTCCAGAACCGAATTTATATTTTCACTATCCTCTTCCAGTTGATGAATCACTGCCGAAGCATGTTCAATCTGCCCCGCAAGCTGTTCAATTGCCTTTACGGCATCTTCCACCATTCTTTGGCCCCCCAGGGTTTCCTGGGTCGCCGCCTCTGCCGCTTGAGCCGTACCGGATACACTGCGGCTTACCTCCTGTACCGTCGTACTCATTTCATTCATTGCCGAGGCAACCATCTCGGTTTGAGACTGTTGTTCAAATATGCTCTGACTTGTTTGTGCCGTAATTGCAGAGAGTTCTTCCGATGCACTGCCCATCTGTTGCGAAGAACCGGCAATCTGCTGCACAACATCTTTTAAATTGCAGCTCATATCATTTACCGCATGAGTAAGATCAGCCAACTCATCCTTACCCTTTACCACCAATATATCGCCGGATAAATCACCCGCAGCAATCGCCTTAGCACGTTTAACAACATTCGCCAATGGCACCGTAATCATGCGACTGATAAACAAGGCAACGAATAGCCCCAACGCTAACGATGCCAGCGTAATAACAAGCATCGTTATCTCCATCGTATTAAATTGCTTAGCCAGCGCCTGCTTCTCCTTCTCAGCCAAGCGCTCTTGAGAACGTCGCATATCGTTCAACAAACTTAAAATTGCTTCTGCCCTGGGCGCTGCCTTTGTCCCCAACCAATAATTGGCCATATTCCAATCTTTGGCGCCGCGCAGTGCAAACATCTTGGCCGGTAATGGGGAAAACTCGGCGCGCTGATTCATGTACTCCTTCCACGCCTGGGCCTGCTTGCTATTAAACAAGCCTGTATTATTTGAAATCTGTTTGAAACGTGTTTCGTTGATCGTCCATTCACGCTGAAATCGATCAACAAACTGTGCATCACCCGAAAGTAGATAGGCACGAATATCGGCCAAACCACCCGCAAAAGAGCCCCGGCTATCCGCCAAAATCTTCAATAAGGCCTTACGCTCAGGGGTTGCTCCCAGCGTTGATTCCTCATCAATGATATGCGTAATGGCCGTCATGATTTTCGATGCCCGCGGTGCCGCCTCGGTAATAAGCATATTTAAGGCAGGGTTATTCTGCGGTGTATGAGACACCTCCTCTACCTCCTGCTGGGCCTGACGAAACTCGGCGAACAATGCCTTCAACTTTGTCAGACGCTTTATATTTCTCTCATTAGTCCAATATTGAGATAGCTCGTCCATCTTCAACTGTGCCGCATCAATCTGCCCCCAGGCACGCTGTCTTTCCGCCTTTAGGCCATCGCCCTTGGTTTGATCCTCACCCAGTATCATATACCCACGCAGAGCCGCCAAAGAGCGATCAACCCCATCTTTCAGTTCCAGACCAGCCACTACCGTGGGCACTCTCACTTCCATCAGCCGATGCTCTTCTTCTGAAATATTTTTTATCATAATGTAATTACTGGCCGACCCCAGAACAACCAATGCCAGTATTGCACCAAAGCCCATAAACAACTTATGTTTCACTGTCAGTTTCATTGTGTATCTCGCTCTACAATATGTATATTCATGAAGGGCGGGATAGAGGCCCAGCGGTATTCTAAAAAGGTATCGACAAGATTAGGGGCGATACCCGTAGGCAGGTGTTCTAAGCTAATGTGTCAAATGGCTTCTAGTGAAGCAACCAATCAGACATACCGAACAACATGCGGTGTTGCCTACCATAATCGTCAGTAAATTTTTAAACTTTAGTCAATTAGGGTATTTTTACGCCTTGCTGTATTAATCCTGTACAAACCTTCATGAATCATGCCTTTAACCATTCACAGCGTAAGGTCTTACCAATGAGAACCTTGTATGCCCGAGAATAATTCCTCCCCCGACAACACTTGGCCAAGCCAGAACTTACTTGAGGTCATTCAACACCCTGTCTTTAAACACGACCTGAACACATTATTGCTTGTGGTTAATCAAGATGGGCGTATTACCTATGCCAATCAGGCAGTTCAAGACAGCAGTGGCTTCAGCCAGGATGAACTTGAGGGACAACATTTCTGCATGTGGCTACCCGAATCACAACAGGAAACCATGACAACCCGGTTTAATCGCTTACGCCCCGGTGACACCATTGAAGATTGCATCATGCCGTTACAAAGCAAACACAAGGGCATTCGCTACATTCATTGGCATACCAGCATACTCACCAATACCGAAGGAAATATTGAATACATACTGGGTAACGGTAGTGATGTTACCGAGCACCGAGATATGCAGATTAGATTAGAAAAATCCAGAGACCGCTTTCAAAATCTGGTAGAAACAAGCCGCGACTGGATATGGGAAACCGATACTGAACACCACTTCACCTATTCCAGCCCTCAAGTCATGACCATTTTGGGCTATCAACCGGATGAGATTATGGGTAAAACACCCTTTGACCTTATGCCCAAAGAAGAAGTCACCCGGCTTTCTCAGCGATTTAGTTCAATGGATAAAATGGTATCTATTGATCGAGAACTGAATATAAAACTTCATAAGAATGGCCATCAAGTCACCACGGAAACCAGTGGTGTCCCCTTTTTTTCTGACCATGGAGAGTTACTCGGTTTTCGGGGTATTTCACGCGATATCACCCGCCGACAAATTACCTTACAGGCTTTAGAGAAAAGTGAAGAACGCCTGCGCCTCAGTCAGAAATTTGCCAATATAGGCAACTGGGAGTGGGATATTCCCCACAATAGCGTCTACTGGTCAGAACAAATATGGTCACTGTTTGGACTGACTGATAATGCCTTCAAACCCAGTTATGCGCATTTTCTCAATCATATACACCCCGATGATCGAGACGCGGTTATACAAGCTATTGATAGATCGCTACAACATGGCACTCATTTCGAAGTCGATCATCGCATCATCTGGCCCAACGGTGAGATACACTGGCTGAAAGAAACGGGTAACGTGGTACGCGATACCACAACAGGCAACCCCATACGTATGCTGGGTCTGACCAGTAATATAGATTCTCTTAAACAAGCTGAACAGGAAAAGCTACAACAATCGGAAAAGCAGCGTGATGCGCTGGTACGCGAAGTTCATCACCGTATCAAAAATAACCTGCAAGGCATTATTGGCCTGCTGCGTAATAATATAAATCATCCCGGCAGCAACCCCAAAGAATCGATAGAAAAGGCGATCAGCCAAATCAGGTCAATCGCACTCATTCATGGCATTCACGGACAACGCGATGGTAAGGCGCTGCGACTCTGCGAGATATTACCGGCCATTGTAAAAGACCACCTCTCCCCTCACCCGGGAAGCATCGATATCGACCTTTCGATGACGATAGACACACCGTTGCTTTTATTGAACGAAGAAGCAGTGCCCATCGCCCTTATCCTGAACGAGCTGATAACCAATGCCATCAAACATGCCGACCGGAATATGTCTCGGGAAAAGGTT
>JAJRWL010000020.1 GCA_024276875.1 Gammaproteobacteria bacterium | reverse complement strand
TAGCACTGCCGGTGGGGCCGGTGACAATTATCATACCGTGGGGTTTGTGCAGGGCATCCATGTAGAGTTGTTTCTGCTCGGGCTCATAACCCAGGGCATCAATGCCCAGTTGGGCACTGGCGGGATCAAGGATACGCATGACAATCTTTTCGCCAAACAGGGTCGGGCAGGTACTGACACGAAAATCGATGGCGCGCTTCTTAGACAGTCGCATCTTCATGCGTCCATCTTGTGGAACACGTTTTTCAGAAATGTCGAGTCGAGACATGACCTTGATACGGGCCGATATCTTGCCTGCAAGGTTGATGGGGGGGGCGGCGACTTCATGCAGCATGCCATCCTGCCGAAAACGCACGCGGTAGATCTTTTCATAGGGTTCAAAATGTATATCGGACGCCCCTTTGTTGATCGCATCGAGCAACACCTTGTTTACAAAGCGTACAATGGGGGCCTCTTCTGCGCCACTGGCGCTGTCGTCATCGGTCTTAGCCTCATCTTCTTCACTGGAGATGTCGAGGTCGTCCAGATCTTCATCATCCAGCCCCTCCATGGAGGTGTCCATGGCTTCCAGGGTTTTTTCGATCAGGCGTTCCAGCTTGTCATCTTCAACCAATATTACTTCGGTGTTGATTCCGGTGGCGAATTTGATCTCATCAATCGCCTGCAGGTTGGTGGGGTCTGAGACGGCGACATACAGCCGGTTAACTCGTTTGATCAAAGGTAGGGCATTGTGTTTACGAATCAGCTTTTCATTAATCAATCCGGCGGCCGCCATCTCCATATCCATCACGTCGATGTTTAACAGGGGGATGCCGAATTCATTGGCGGCGGCGGTTGCAATATCGATGGCTGCAATCGTCTTGCTACTGACCAGGTGGCGAACCAGAGGCAGCTTGCTTTCCTGAGCCTCCATATAGGCGCGCTCGGCACCCACCTGGTCGATCAGACCATCGTCGATTAAGCGTCGGGCAAGGCCCGAGAGGCTGACTTTTGTTGTCTGGTTCATATTATGATTCAGGCATTCAGATTATATTTGTGGCTGTTAGTTAAGTTTACGACTGGATAGAGTCAATCTTTAATGTAGGATAGATGATATAGGGACAAACTGTGACGGTTTTCCGTTTAAATATTATTGATTACTCAAAGTTATAAGTCTTTGAAAGACAAATGAATCGAGACAGGAATTTACCGTAAAGTGACGCAGGCTTTACAATGAAATTACCTCAGAATATTAACCGGCTGTTGCTCAAACCCGTAGAGAATTTGATTGAGATCAGGTAATGAAAGTAACATTTAACAAACCGTATATGACTGGCAAAGAGCTGCACTATATTGCCGATGCACATGCTCGGCGTCACCTTTCCGGCGATGGCTACTATACGCAGCAGTGTAATCAGTGGATGAAGGCGCTGACTGGGTCTCATGCCGCATTATTGACGCATTCCTGTACCGCCGCCCTGGAAATGGCCGCCATACTGATCGATATCAAACCGGGGGATGAGGTGATTATGCCCTCTTATACCTTTGTTTCCACCGCCAATGCGTTTGTTCTCAGGGGGGGCGTTCCCGTGTTTGTTGATATTCGGCCCGATACCCTGAATATAGATGAGAGCCGGGTTGAAGCGGCCATTTCGGATAAGACCAAGGCGATTGTGCCGGTTCATTACGCCGGTGTTGGCTGCGAAATGGATACGATCGTGGCGCTTGCCAAACAGTATGGTCTGGCCGTGATTGAAGACGCAGCCCAAGCAGTTCAGTCGACCTATAAGGGCCAAGCCCTAGGGGGGATGGGTGATCTTGGGACCTACTCATTCCACGAAACAAAGAATGTGATTGCCGGTGAGGGGGGGGCACTGCTGGTGAATAATGCGCAATATACTGAACGGGCGGAAATTATTCGCGAGAAAGGCACCAATCGTTCAAAATTCCTGCGCGGTGAAACCGATAAATATACCTGGGTGGATATTGGTTCATCCTATCTGCCCGGTGAGATTATCGCCGCTTTCTTGTATGCCCAGTTTGAAGAGGCTGAGGCGATCACCCGGCGCAGGCTGCATATTTGGGATATGTACCATGAATCGCTTAAGGTTCTTGAAGAGAAAGCTGTTCTCAGGCGCCCTATTGTTCCCGATGAATGTCAGCACAATGCCCATATGTATTATATTTTGTTGAACACACGACAAGCCCGCGATGATTTGCTCAGTTATTTAAGGGGCCGGGGAATCCACGCGGTGTTTCATTATATCCCTTTACACAATGCGCCCGCGGGGAAACAGTATTCTCGGTATGTTGGGGATATGTCCTGCACTATCACTGCATCAGATACCATTCTCAGGTTGCCTATCTTTGCCGAGCTGGAGGATGCCGAGGTGAATGATATTGTTGAGGCCATATACGACTGGTCGAGCTTAGGTGCTTGATTATCTTCGATGTAATTATGTTCTTTGTAGATCTGTGTCTTTATGTCGTTAGCTAAACAGTATTCGCGACACAAGGGTATGATTCGAGCGATTCTGTTTATTGCCGGTCTATTGTTTGTGTTGATGATGGCGAAGGAAAGTTGGGCCAATATCGCTGGCCTGCTTGATCAGTTGAGGCCGGTAGAGTTTCTGCTGTCTGTTTTTATCGCCGTGTTCGGAAATGTTGTTTCGGCATTGCTGTTTAATCGTTTACTGGGGAAACATGGGGTCAGCGTGCCCGACGCTCTGGCCATCAAGATGCATCTGGTGGGGCAGGTTGCCAAGTATATTCCGGGAAAAATCTGGGGCATGGCTTATCAGATTTCTCATGTGGTGGGAGTGGCCGGCGCGAAAGGGGTTGTGCTGGCTAACCTGGAAATGATGTTGGGTGTGATATGGATGACCGGCATTGTCGCCGCAGTCCTGTTATGCCTGTTTGTGAGCAAGCTCGCCGCCTTATTGATTCTCTTGCTGGGAATGTTGGGTTTTTTACTGTTGTACAGGAAAAATATCGTTAATCAGGTCGTTCGATTCTTACCCGGCCGCTTGAAAAGCATTGAGTTACTGAAAGAAACAGCAGGAAGGCCGACGACGCTGTTCGCAGGTAGCCTTTTTTATCTGATTTTTTGTAGCGTGTATGTGTTTTCGTATGCCCTGATGCTGGAATCGGTATTTGGCTTTCCTTTTGATGAGGCCGTTGTTTATATTGCTCTACTGGCGGCAGCCTGGATTGGCGGTGTTTTTGCCTTTATTGTGCCGGCAGGGATGGGGGTAAGAGAGTTGATCTTTGTCTCAGTCTCTAGTTACGCACTGCCTCAGCACTCGATAGAGGTGCTGATCTCTATTGCTGTACTGGCCCGGTTCTGGCAAATATTTCAGGATCTGATCGGTGTATCGTTGCTACTCTTTCTGCGGGTTAAAGTGCCCGAGCCTTGAACGCAAGGCTTGATGCAAAAACGTTAGTTTGTATCCACTTCTTCCGCTAGATAGGCCTTTTCCAGCGCCAGCATATCCTGTTTCCGGGTCTTGACGCGCTTGGCCGGATTGCCTACATAGATCGACCATTCAAGCGTAGATTTTGTCACCATCGACATGGCTCCAATCGAGGTGCCTTCGGCCAGCGAAACACCAGGAAATATCAGTGAGGCGGTGCCGATAATGGAATGGCGGCCGATAACAATCGGTTTCTTTGTTTCACGTTTATATTTTTCGGGTACGGTCGGGTTGGTCAACGCCCGGCCGGTATAGTCATCACTCTGAGTGAACAGATGAGAGCCGTAGGCCACGCCGGCAAAATCTTCGATCGTAATGCCTTCGCTGCCACCGGCAAGATTGCAAAATACAGCGATGTGAACATTCCGGCCTATTTTTATCTTGCCGGATACCACACAGAAGTCATCGATGCGTGAGTGATCACCTATCTCGATTTGATCGTGATTGTAGATAGCTGCTTTATCGCTGATTCGTACATTTTTACCCAGTGCCTTGAATCCCATTTCACTGAGTTGTTGTTCACTCAAAAAAGCCATGCCTTACTCCTGTGTATTGTATTTGTCAGACTAACTTTTATCCGGGTATGTCATCAACAATCTTTTGCCAGTCGTTGACCAATTGTGCCTCGGAAAAATAGGTGCGTATTTTCTCTTTATTGTTGAGCTGCACGGCATGATCCAGGGGCTTGATATCCAGCGTATCAAGATTGAATGTTTCCACACCTAGTGCGGCGAAGAATTCCCAGCTCGATATGTCGTTGCGAAGGTAAACCTTCTTGCCCATGCCCAACAATGAGGTGATATTGCCCATGGCCTGTTGACGGCGGTGAGCAAAGATGGCGATATCTATCTGTTCGAGCATATCTAAGTATTTGGGTAGAGGAATAAGTTCGGTGAGCGGCGTGAATTTATCACCAAAGATACGTTGTCCCGCCTCGATCACCCGGTTAGCGTATCGTTTATTTCCGTAGGAAAGAGGGACGATGATTTCTATCTCTGTATCCTTAAATTTCGCTAATAGTTCAAACACCTCAAGGTGATTATTGCTGGGGTCAGCGGAATTTCCTAATAGAACCTTGACTCGGCCTTGGCTCTTTTCCTTGAAGGGGCGCTCGGTGTAAAGATTGCTGGGATACATGAAGCATTTGTGATGCCTTGCGGTTGATCCATACCATTGCTTGGCACGTTCATATTCGCCATCGATATGCGTAATGATGTGGGGGATGTTTCTGATCACGCGTCTACGAAAAAACTCGTACAGTAGATGATCAGGGCGTTTTTTGTTCAAGGTATTATGAAAATACAGGTCTTTTCCCCAGATCACCCAGTAGGATTTTTTGACTAAACTGGGGAATAGATAGAGATAGATCAGTAGAAACGGCGATGCCAGAGAGTGGATGATGATTTTGTCGGCCTGAAATAATGGTTTCAGCATCAATAGGTTAGCAAGTGGGGAGAAGAAGTGTGCAGCAAAGATCCTATCCATACCATAATCTTCACAGCTCGATGGCGTGCAGCGATAGTGGAAGAGGAAGTGTTTGCTCAGGTCAACCGTGTGCTTAAGTAAAAATGCGAAGAAGCCCTTTGAAAACTTCGGGTCGTTAAAGACGTGGAGCATCTCATAGCGCTTGTTAAACATCGGTGGGCGAGTACTTTTATCTATTTTGATTAAGAGGAGGCTTGGCGTCTATTTTTCTGAAGGCTTGTCATCATCGACGGTTTTCCCCCGTTCAACCCCCTTATAATGCAACGAAGATATCTGCTCAGAGACCACTCCGATCAGGAAGGTCAACAGAGACGAGATAAACAGCAAGGCACTCATGTTGGTGAAGCGCCCGGCATGCAGGTAGGTATAGGCGTAATAAGAAATTCCCACGCTGAAAAGTGCCAGACTGATGGGTAGAAAGAAACGCATGGGCGAAAATAGTGTGCCGATCTTTAAAATGATAATCAGAAATTTGGTACCGTCATGTAATAAACGAATATGACTCTTGCCCTCGCGTTGCATCGCCTTGATGGGGATGTAGGCAACGGACAGTCCCGAGCGGAAAAATGCCATGGTGCTAGTGGTGGGGTAGGAAAAGCCATTCGGTAGCAGATAGAGGAAACGACGAAAATGCTTTGCCCTGACGGCTCGAAGGCCCGAGGTCAGGTCGTCGATCTGATGGCCGGTCATCAAGGTGGCCAGCTTGTTGTAACCAATATTGGCGAAGCGTCTGAGCAGGGAGGCGTGGGTGTCGAGCAGCCGTGCGCCGACGACCATGTCATAACCTTCTTCCATTTTACTCAGCAATCTGGCGACATCTTCAGGCCGGTGCTGACCATCCGCATCCATAAAGACAATGATCTCGCCCTTGGCATTCCGGGCACCTGTTTTGATTGCGGCACCATTGCCTTTTGAATAGGGGTGCGAAATGACACGGGCCCCGAGGGATAGGCTGATTGCTTTGGTGTTATCCGTAGAACCATCATTGACGATGATTATTTCCGCATCGGGAAATAGATCCATAAGAGTAGGGATTGTCTTGCTTAGCCCCTTTTCTTCATTTTTTGCGGGCAGTACGATGGAGACTAGGGGTGGATGTGTACTCATTGTCTGACGGTTACTTTTATTATTCGTTTCGCCAAGTATAGAGGATTCTTGGTGAGTTATTAATGGGGGAGGACGTTTTTATTTTGTGAGCTCTCTGGAGAGGTGGTTGTTCTATTTGAATATTCTTCTTCATATAGCCATTTTGCTTGTTTTAACGCGCGTTTATGGTGAGGCATGAACGATGGGTGATTCTCAATCATATGGATGATTAGTTTGGCTTTTCCCCATTCTTGTAGCGTGATTAATAGTGTGAGTTTCTCGATAAGGATATAGATTTCTTCTGGTTGTTCGTTGTAAGCAACATTAAGGTCCTCAAGTGCAGCTTCTAAGTCTCCGTTATAGGCGTTTATACGGGCGTGAGCAATCCAGAGTACGGGTCTTTGTGCCCTAAGCAGGCTTGGGTTATCTAGGGCAATATTTAACCAGTGGAATGTTTCATTAAGCAGGGCCAAACAGTGTGGAGCATGATCTTTTACGGCGCAATCGGTGCTACCCCTAAGTGCTGCCACTGCTGGCACAAAGAGTTTACTATTTTTTAAACGGTTATTTATTTCTTCTACGATAAATTTTCGAAGCCGTTGTATGTATTGTTGATTAAGAAGCAGGTCCCCGAAATAGTGTGTAGGTGGTGAGGGGGCAAGGTTATTCTGATATTGAGCGCTTTCAAGTATTTGAAGCATGGTCATGAGAGAACCCACGTCTGATTTACTTAGCTGAGCAGTGGATCGCAGGTGATTGTATATTTTTTGAGTATCACCTTGGATATTCAATAAATGTACGGCCCTCGATGCATGGGCCTGTGCAGAATCGGAATTATTTTTGACGTTAAAATAGGACAGGGTGGCTTCGCTGGACCAGATCTCTGATCTCACATGGGTTAATGCGGTTAAACACAATAAAATGGCAAGTGAGGCACCTATTTTAATCGATCGCCGGCTATTGGTGGTGTGGAGAAGGACATAGCCGTAATAGACAGCGGCGAAGATGATGCCCAGGCTGGGTAGGTAGTTTCTGTGTTCGTACATAAGAACGAGCGGGAATACGTTGGACTCCATTGCATGAGCTGTAAAAAACCATAATATGGCGAAGGCCAGAACAGGGTGTTTCTTGCGAAATATTAAGGACGCAGTAATGAGGCCTACTACGCCAAAAATAGAGGCTACAGTTGATAAAGGTTGCCAGACGGTATGGCTTATTTTGATGTTGTCGTGATATAGGGTGAAATTATGTAGTGCAGGGTATAGTATTTGAGCAATATAATTAAATAGTATTCGTGTCTCCGTCATGAGCCGTTCTGTCATGGTGAAATCACGGATAGCGTAACCGTTTAATATAAGTTCCGGGTGTTTGTATAGGTACGCAAGTGCGAGAACCGCCGGGATAATAGCTGTGATCGTGTAAAAGAGTTGTAGTGGTTTCTTATTCGCTTGAGCGGGTGTGCCAAGCCTACTCAGAATTGTTAGCTCTATAACGACTGCGAGATAAGGGAGTAGTAGGGCGTTTTCTTTACATAGAGCGCCCAGAATGGTACCTAGGCCGATACCTGCATACATTTGTAGTTGCCCATACAGCCTGTTTTCTGACAGGCGTACCCTTCCTGATACAAACAACAACAACCCTGCGAGTACGAACATGGCGGATAGGCTGGTCATTCGTTGCACGACATATAGCACGGCAGTGAGTTGGGCAGGATGCAGGGCCCAGGCTGCGGCGATTACAAGGACAAGGGAATATACCGGTAGTTTTTGTTTTGAATGCTTGTTTAATATCTTGAGCAGTGATGTAGCGAGAAGGTAGATCAAAAACGCATTGATAATATGTATGATTAAATTTGTGAGTTTGAAATCACTCGGGTCAAATTGTTGACCGGAAAAATAATAGTTCAGACCAAAGCTCAAGCTGGATATTGGTCGTTTGAGCGGCCCACTTTCATTAGATGTTGCAGCAATTAACAGGTTTTCGCTATCCAGCGTAGTGACTTGTAGAGCTGGGTTGGATGTGATGTTGGGAATGTCGTCTGAAATAAAGAAGTCGCTTAGCCCTGGATAGTAAGCGATGACGCACAGAAGGGCGATAACGAGGATTGCATAGTAGTTGTTACGGTTGGTCATCTTCATTTTATCGATTTATAGGTGAAGATAAATTGAAAAGAGGAGGCAAATGCCTCCTCTTTAGTATTTCAAACTGCCAAACTGGATTTACTGTTTAGGGCGGAACTTGGTCGCTACGCTGCCAGTGATTGCCCATGTCATGCCACCGGCGCCACAGGTACCCGTGTAAACAACGGTTTTGTTAACAGCAACAGCAGAACCGATTGCATTATACGCAATAATTACTTTACCGGTGGTGCTGTTGGTACCGTCGGCGGTTACACTTTTGATGTAGGTGCCCACGTAGGCGGTGGGTGCGGCCAACCCTAGAGTGGTGTTGTTTGTGCTGGCGGCAAGACTGGCTTCACTACAGGCAAGGCCTAATGCCGTACGAACTGGGGAGGATATGCCTGAGCCCTCGCTTACCTTCGCTTTAACGGTGTAATCCTGATAAGCAGGAATAGCAACTGCTGCCAGAATGCCGATGATCGCAACCACGATCATTAATTCAATCAATGTAAAACCTTGTTGTGCCTTCTTCATGATGTATCTCCTAGTGTTTGCCTGGATCTGAATTTAGTTTCTTCCGAGAACCTTGGATTAAAAACATGTTCTTCGCTTAGGCATATCGGTCGGTCTGTTTTGGACTTTAGCGTCGCGATAAACAATTTGTCTCACGGTAGTTACTGCACGACCTGTGCCAGATTTATCTGAGAGGCGGTGTGCGTAAGACCCGACCGGTTTCCATCCGTGGTAAGTGTAGATTCTGTCACAAAACCCGGCGGCAAAGAAGGATGGGATGGCGAATGTTCGCTGATTTATCTCGGCGCACATTATGTTGAGTGCTGAATTGTCGGTTTGGTGTGACCATATTGGTCACATAGTGACGCAAAAGGTTTGTTTTTAGTCCAGGCCCAGTTTCTTCAAACGGTAGCGAAGTTGGCGAAAGCTGATCCCCAGCAGTTTGGCGGCGGCAGTTTTGTTGTACTTGCTTTGTTCCAGAGCCTTTTGAATGGCCTCTTTCTGTTGTTCGTCGAGGTAGGAATCTAACGGACGGGCTGTGGGGGATGGGGTATCTGCTGATTTTATTGGTGAGGGCAGCTGAAGGTCCTCGGCTTCAATGGTGTTGTTTTCACACAGGGTAAGGGCGCGTTCGAGAATGTTTTCCAGTTCACGCACATTACCGGGAAAGGCGTAGCCTTGTAAGGCATTCAAGGCTTCGGGTGAAAGCTTTGGCACCCCTCGTTGCATCTGTTGGCTGATTTTATGAAGAAAGTGATGGGCCAGCATGGGGATATCTTCCTGGCGTTCTTGCAGACCGGGCAGGTGCAGTTCGATCACATTGATCCTGTAGAACAGATCCTGACGAAATTCATTGTCGGCAACGAGTTCGGCCAGGTCTTTGTGGGTGGCGCTCAGGATGCGCACGTCGATGGGGGTTTCCTGATGGGTGCCAATGGGGCGGATCGATTTTTCCTGAATGGCGCGCAGTAATTTTACCTGCATATGTAATGGCAGATCAGCGACCTCATCGAGGAAC
>JAJRWL010000019.1 GCA_024276875.1 Gammaproteobacteria bacterium | reverse complement strand
GACGGGGTTAATGATAGTGATCAGCAAGCACGTCAATTGCTGAAACTGATGCAAGGTGTGCCCGCAAAAATTAATTTGATTCCTTTTAATCCATTTCCGGGTTCTGACTATCGTCGCTCATCACAACAGCGAATTGATTCGTTTCGGGCGATATTGTCTGCTTCTGGTTTGACGACAGTCACACGCAAAACGCGTGGAGAAGATATTGATGCAGCATGTGGGCAGTTGGTGGGGCGAGTTCAAGACCGAAGTCGTCGCCAAGAGAAAATAGAGATAAATCGCATCGCTGGAGAAAAGTAGTGAAGAAAATAGCTCGAATTACTGCTGTTCTGTTTATCTGTTTATCTGTTTTGGCCTGTACCAAAAATAGTGTCCGTATAAATGATGAGATGGGAGGGCTAAGCCAGGATCAAAATGCGCCGAGTGCGGCTGATGTTTATGTAAAAATGTCGATTGCTTATCTACAACGAGGCAATATTAATGTCGCTTTAGCTAAAATTAAGCGTGGGTTGGAATTAGATTCAATGAGCGCAGATGCTAATAATATTATTGCATTGATTTATGAGCGTTTAGGTGAACTTAGCTTAGCAGAGCAATACTATAAAAAGGCAGTGAGCCTTAATTCCAACGACCCTTTTATCCTTAATGCCTATGGCAGTTTTCTTTGTAAGCAAGAGCACTATCAAGAGGCTAGTAAGCACTTTATGGCGGCACTGAAAAATGCACTCTACCCCACACCGGAAGTGGCATTGACTAATGCGGGTATCTGTTCTATTCGCCAGGGTTATATGGATCAGGCTGAAACCTATTATCGCCAGGCGTTAAGGGCAAATTCAAAATTTTCAATAGCACTGCGACAGATGGTGGAGATCAGTGTTAAAAAAAATAACTATCTCTCTGCCCGAGGCTATCTACAGCGTTACCTTGAGGTCGAACAGCACACGGCGGAAACACTGTGGTTGGGCATTCGTATTGAACGTCAACTGGGTGATTTAGATGCATTAGCTAGTTATGAATTACTGTTACGTGCTAAGTTCCCAGATTCTAAAGAGATGCGTGTTTTTGAGGGGGCAACGATAAAATGAATGCTATGCCAAAAGATGGAGAGGAGGTTGAAACACCTTTTGAAAATGGAGTAGGGGAGTATCTACGTAAGAGTCGAGAGGCGCTTAATTTGGGCTGCGCTGAGGTGGCTGCGGGATTGCATCTTAATGGAAGCATTATTACTGCATTGGAAGAGGGTGACAATGATGCATTGCCAAGCCCTGTTTTTATTCAAGGCTATCTACGCAAATATGCACGATTACTGAATATTCCAGAAGAGCCGTTATTAACGGCGTATAAGCAGCAGCAACCCCATGCTCACAAACACACAAAAAGAAATGGCCCGCTTACAGGCGCTGCGATAACATCAGAGATACGCAGCAGTCATGCGGTTGTACGGCTAATAACATGGTTTATTGCACTTGGGTTAGTTGCGTTGCTAATTGTATGGTGGCAAGGTGATATGGGGTGGCCTACGGGGCAATTAGAAGAGAGCCAGTCAGCTATAACTCAGGATGTAGAGCTGGAGGAGATGCCTCTAAATGCAGAGGCGGCAGATGAGCAAAATCTCCCCGCATTCGTTACGCCTCAATTAGCAGAATTGCCAGAGAATGAATTGCAGCCTGAAACAGTTGATGCAGAGACGCATCAAATGGAGAGCATGCAGAGTGAGCCGTCACTGAGCCAGCTATCAGTGGATATTATAAAAAAAAACAGATTGGATGATCAAGTTGCTTCTGCTCTTGAAGCGACAGAAACAGAGGCTGTTGCAGCACAAGAGCCTGCATTAGATGCAGCATCTAGTGTGGCCAATATGTTAGTCGCTGATAATGTTGAGCCGATAGCATCCCTCCCTATTGATTATGCTAACAGCATTGTGATTGAATTTTCTGAAACTTGTTGGACAGAAATTCGTGGGTTTAACGGTAGTTATAAGTTGCTGGGAAGCATGCAAAAAGGCAAGCGCTATGTATTGGATGGGGAGCCACCTTATACCTTTATTTTAGGTAATAGCCAGGCTGCTACTTTAACAATCAAAGGGCAGAAGTTTGATATTGAAGCGCACTCAACGGGTAATATTGCTCGTTTCGTCCTTCAAGCAGATGATATTTCAACGCCCTGATTTTTAACGCTTCATTTTTTATATTTGGATTTTTATTTTATGACAAAAAATGTTCAAGCGATTCGTGGCATGCATGATGTTCTGCCGAGTCAAACACCGCTCTGGCAACTGCTGGAAGATCGGGTGCGCAGTGTGCTTGAGCGTTACGGCTATCAAGAGATCCGCATGCCATTAGTGGAGCAGACGGAGTTGTTTAAGCGCTCTATCGGTGAGGTGACTGATATTGTTGAGAAGGAGATGTATACCTTTGAAGATCGCAACGGTGATAGCCTGACATTACGGCCTGAAGGAACAGCAAGTTGTGTCCGTGCCGGCATTGAAAATGGCTTGCTGTACAATCAAGTGCAACGGCTTTGGTATCAAGGCCCTATGTTTCGTCATGAGCGGCCACAAAAAGGGCGCTATCGACAGTTTCAGCAGATTGGTGTTGAGACCTTTGGTATGGCCGGCCCTGATATTGATCTTGAACTAATCCTGATGACCCATCGGATCTGGCAGACGCTAGGACTTACTGACGGACTGGAATTGCAGATCAATAGTTTAGGCACGGCTGATGAACGTGTGGTCTATCGTGAGATCTTAGTTGAGTACCTCTCATCCAATCTTGATCAACTAGATGAAGACAGTCGTCGGCGCTTGGATGGCAACCCGTTACGCATCCTTGATTCCAAAAATCCAGATATGCGTGAGTTGATTGCAGCAGCGCCTACATTAATGGATCATTTAGGGGATGAATCCCGTGCGCATTTTGATGTGATTTGTGCAGGGCTTGAGGCCGTTGGTGTTGCTTACGTGATTAATCCTCGCTTGGTTAGAGGGTTGGACTATTATGCACGTACCGTATTTGAATGGGTAACCGATCGTTTGGGCGCACAAGGCACTGTCTGTGCCGGTGGTCGTTATGATGGTTTGGTAGAGCAACTGGGTGGGCATGCCACCACAGCAGTTGGATTTGCGATGGGTGTTGAACGATTGGTGGCACTGTTGGAAGAGGCTCATATTGAGCCTGAAACACAGGTGGATGCCTATCTTGTTTTAATGGGGGATGAACCTCAACGCCAAGGGTTGTTGTTGGCAGAAAAGCTACGTGATCAACTGCCCCGTTTGCGCCTGATAACGCACTGCGGCGGCGGTGGGTTTAAGAGCCAGTTCAAAAAAGCGGATCGAAGTGGTGCGCGTTATGCTTTAATCTTGGGTGATGATGAGCTGGCAAAAGGTGTCGTGAGTGTTAAAAATCTCCGTGAGCAGGCTGAACAGCAAGAGATGTCGCTGGATCAGCTCGCTGAATTTATTAAAAAAAGTAAAGAGAATGGAACATGAGTGCATATCAGTCAGATGAAGAACAAGTAGAAGCCCTGAAAAAGTGGTGGAATGAAAATGGCAAGGCGTCCGTTGCAGGTGTTGTCCTTGGATTGGGTGGTATTGTGGGGTGGCAAGCCTGGACGCAGCATCAAACATCCATTGCGGAGCAAACTTCGGCTCAGTACCAGCAATTCAGTATGGCTATTAATGCGGGGAATAAAGAATCAGCGGCAAAGCAGGCTGAATTACTGATCTCTAAACAGGGTAAAAGTGTCTATGCCCAGTTTGCCGCACTCAACATGGCACGCCAGCATTTAGAACAGGGTGATGCGGTGGCGGCACAGAATCAGCTAAGCTGGGTGATTGAAAATAGCAGTGAACCTGCTATTAAGCAGATCGCACGCCTTCGACTGGCTCGTATTAAGTTAAGTGAAGGTGATGCTGCTGGTGCAGCAAAGCTTGCGAATGAATCACCAAAAGCTAGCTTTGCGGGTGAGTTTGCTCAACTACGTGGTGATATTGCGCTGGCCAATAACGATAAGGAAATGGCGCGTAAATTATATCAGCAAGCCTTAGATAATAAGGTGGGCAGTGCAGGGCTGGTGCAGATGGAGTTGGATGATTTGGCTGTTGCCGCGATTAATTAATCTTGAGGTTTGAAGTTGATGCTGTATCGAATAACGGTCTCTACCCTGGCTCTGTTATTGGCAGGGTGTGGCTCAATGATGAGTCCAAGTGAGTGGTTTGCGAGTGAAGATAATATTGATCCGCCTGCTGAACTGGTTGAGATAATGACTGACATTGGCATACAGACGCTCTGGACTGCTTCAGCAGGTAAAGGCACGGATGGCCAACGGCTTGAGTTAGTACCTTATGTGCATGATGGCAGAGTCTATGTTGCAGATAGTGAGGGCAATGTTGAAGCACTTGATGCAACCAATGGTCGTCGCATATGGGAGGCAGAGACTGAACTGGCGCTCTCGGGTGGCCCAGGTGCTGGGGATGGTTTAGTGCTGGTGGGTAGTCGAGACGGTGATTTGGTTGCGTTAGATGCCGCTAATGGCCAGGAAAAATGGCGCACCCAGCTGACCAGCGAGATATTGTCAGTGCCCAAGGCCGCAAATGGCCGCGTTGTTGTGCACACGATGGATGGCAATCTATTTGGTCTTAATGCCGCTGATGGCAAAAAGGTTTGGAATTTCAAACGCTCAGTGCCGGTGCTTTCACTGCGCGGCAGCAGCTCCCCTGTTATCAATGGCAATAAAGTGATCTGTGGTTTTGCCAGCGGTAAGTTAATCTCTTTTGATCTGCTCACGGGTGAGCTTTTATGGGAGAGCAGTATCAGCATCTCGTCTGGCCGCACAGAACTGGAGCGTATGGTCGATATTGATGGCAAATTGGCGGTGGTTGATGGGGTGATCTACGTGGCTACATTTCAAGGTGATTTGGCCGCAGTTTCATTGGATACCGGTGTTGTACTCTGGCGTAGGGATATGTCATCCCATGCCGGTGTGGATGCAGATATGTTTCAGGTCTATATCGCTGATGCGGAAGATCAAGTTTGGGCTATTGATCCTCAGAATGGTGCGGCGTTGTGGAAACAAAAAAGGCTGCATGCACGTAAACTCTCTGCCCCCGCTGTGTTAGGCAAGTTTGTCTTGGTGGGTGATTTGGAAGGCTATGTGCATTGGATTTCCAGTGAAAATGGCAGCTTGGTTGGTCGTACTCGTGTGGGTGATGCGCCTATTAGCACGTCTCCGATTATCAGAGAGGGTGTCGCCTATGTCTACGGAGATGATGGCAAGCTAGCTGCATTTCGTAGTCCCCATTAATTTAGCTTAAGGATTCTATTCTGTGTTACCTGTTATCGCCTTGGTAGGGCGACCCAATGTGGGTAAATCGACCCTCTTTAATCGTTTGACGCGCAGTCGAGATGCCTTGGTTGCAGATCAGCCAGGGCTGACGCGTGATCGACAGTATGGTATTGGCAAGATTGGTAATCGAGCATACCTGGTGGTTGATACGGGAGGGATTGCGGATGAAGCGGATGGGATTGATGCCTTGATGCTTGATCAGGTGCAGCAAGCCATTGATGAGGCAGATCATGTCCTGTTTCTGCTGGATGCACGGGAGGGTTTTAATCCTGGTGATGAGCAGGTTGCTGATAAACTTAGGCGTACCGGAAAGCCTATCTTACCGGTCGTAAATAAGAGTGAAGGGATAGATAAAGATATTGCCATTGCTGAATTTCATGCCCTTGGCTTGGGTGAGCCGTGCTCAATTTCAGCGGCACATGGACAGGGTGTTGTGGCACTGATTAATAGCGTGTTGGAGACCTTTTCAGCGCCCGATGCTGATGAAGAAAATCTAGATGATGGCATCAAAATTGCCTTTGTTGGTCGTCCCAATGTGGGTAAATCCACCATGGTTAACCGGATGCTGGGTGAAGAGCGGGTCATCACCTTTGATCGCCCAGGAACCACTCGAGACAGCGTCTTTATCCCCTTTGAGCGCGATGGAAAACACTATACCTTGATCGATACGGCCGGTGTGCGTCGCCGTTCCCGTATTGATGATGTGGTTGAAAAATTCAGTATTATCAAAACACTACAGGCGATTGAACGATCCAATGTGGTGTTGCTGGTATTGGATGCACAACAAGAGATCAGTGAGCAGGATGCCACCCTAGCCGGGCATATTTTAGAGAGTGGTCGGGCATTGGTGGTGGTGGTTAATAAGTGGGATGGCCTGCAATCAGAACAACGAGACCGCATCAAGGATGAGTTGGAGCGGAAGCTGCCGTTTCTGGATTTTGCTGAGCAACGTTTTGTCTCTGCCCTGCACGGTTCAGGGGTTGGTAACCTATTTAAATCAGTAGAAAAGGCGTATGCCAATGCCACACGAAATCTACCCACACCTGAATTGACTCGCATCCTCGAAAGAGCGGTGGTAGAGCACCAGCCACCCCTGGTTCATGGCCGACGTATCAAGCTGCGTTATGCCCATCAAGGTGGCCAAAATCCCCCTATTATTGTCATTCATGGCAATCAGACAGATGCAGTACCAAAAACCTATATTCGCTACCTGATTAGCCGTTTTCGTAAGATACTCAAACTTTCAGGAACGCCTGTTCGCTTGTCATTTAAATCAGGTAGTAACCCTTATGAAGGTCACAAAAACAAGTTGGCAGAACGGCTGAAAAGTAAGGGTCAGCGTCTCAAAAAGCCGGTGAAAAAACAGAAGAAGTAGAACAGCACTTGGATGATGCAGATTAGATAAAAATGGTAGGCGAAATGTTCGTGCTCCCTACAGTCTTGCTGAGTATATCGTTATGATACGAACTCACTTTTTATACCGAGAGTTAAGCTATGGTGTTATTGCAACCCCCCGTGTGTAATTTTGGTAAACCGGCTGTTGATTTTTCTTTGCCAGGTGTTGATGGCAAGGTGTGGACATTAGAGCAGTGTCGAGGGGAGAAGGGTCTGTTGGTGATGTTTATTTGTAACCACTGCCCTTATGTGAAATCAATCACAGACCGGATTGTCCGTGATACCCATGAGTTGCTTGGTTATGGTGTAAACAGCGTGGCTATCATGTCAAATGATGCCACAGAATACCCCGAAGATTCATTTGATAACATGTGTCAAATCTCAGCGGAGCTGGGCTTCTCCTTTCCTTATTTGTTGGATGAGACTCAACAGGTGGCCAAGGCCTATGGGGCTGTCTGTACACCTGACTTTTTTGGTTACAACAGTGGTCTTGAGTTGCAATATCGAGGACGGCTGGATGAGAG
>JAJRWL010000018.1 GCA_024276875.1 Gammaproteobacteria bacterium | reverse complement strand
TATACCCAAGAGTATTTCAATATACTTGCACAGGCCGGTTTTAATACCCTGACTTATGGCATTGACGGTTGGGCAAAGAACACCCTTAAATTGCATAAAAAGGGTTATACCGTTGAAATGATCGAAGAGGTTGTGCGTTATACCGCCAATGCGGGAATCACCGTCAGTATGAATCTGGTTATCGGTATTCCACATGAAACCGAAAATGATATCGACGAAACTATCGAAAATTTCCTTAGAAACAAGGCCTATATCGATGGCATCGAAAACCTGAATACCCTGATTCTATCCACCGGCAGTATCTATTGGGAGCAGCCAGAAAAGCTGGGCATACATTTTCGTGGTGACCAACAGAAGATCTATCGAGAGCATATAAAAATGGTTCCGGAAGAACTCTGGTATAGCACCGAGCCCTACATCGATCAGGATGTGAGGATGGCACGGGTGCGGCGCATTGTAGAGGCTGCCCGGGCAGCGGGTGTGAGGATCGGCAGTTATGCCGATTGGAAGTTGAACAAGCTGGAAAGTGCATGATTACAGGAGTGAAACATTTAAATGAGTAATCGAAGTTGTACACCAGATTCTCTAGCCAGTATTCGTACAGTGGTTATTTGGGGCGCATCACGTTCGGGAAAAGATTGCCTGAAGCAGTTGCTTGAACAGGGAATTGAGGTATCGTTTTTTCTGGATCAACAAGTGCCGGAAGGCGGTCAGATGGGCGGTGTGGAGGTCATTAGCACAAAGTGCATCACGGATACACAAGCACGCTTGCTGAGGGTAGACGCGATTATTCTCGCCATGGGGGCCGATACCAGTCAGCCACGGGCGGTACTGGCCGAACTGGGGGTCGATAAGCCGGTGTTAAGTTTTCGAGAAGGCGCATCCATGGCCGCGATTCTTAGTGGGCAGCTTTGCATCCACCGCCTGTTTGCCTACGATAACGGCGAGGATGACCTGCGTTGTCTGGCTGTATTGGCCGAACAATGTAAGAAACATGCGCCCGTGCTGTTATACGGAATGGGTAAACTGGCGGCCTATCTGTTACGACATTTTCCTGATCTGAACGAGGCAGTTCTGGTGCGGGTGGATGATGAAAATGCCGATTTACCTGCCTTGGTCGATATTGATAGTGCCGCCGTAAATGCTGTGTTCATAGCATCGACACGTTATTTGACGATTGAAAAACTCACCAGAAACGTACGGCGCTATTTGGGTGAGGATATCACGCTGTTGGGCGTGGCCGATTTACGACAACTGATGCCCACCGATGACATTCCTGCTAGAGCATGGCGTAGTCCGGAGTACAGTATCTACCCTATCGATATTCCAGCGATTGAGTTTGAAGATGATCTGGATTTTATCTTACTTGATTTACCGGCCCGCTTTCTGGGCATGATGCCCAATGGCTTGGGCTATGTGCATAACATCCTTAAGGGAACAGGCATCCGTTTTCAGACCATGGATCTGGATATGATCTTCTATCATCGTTACCACTCACAGCGTGTGCTGGATGGCTTGGATGAGGTTATAACACCCAGTGGATATATCATGCAGCGCGAGCCGTGGGCGATTGATCTGGTTACGGAGGAATGGGCCAAGCCGGAGCTTATCGACTATTTTCAGAATGATATAGATGAGTTGATTACGGCCATTATTCTTGCAAAACCGAAGATGATTGGCTTGTCGCTGCATAATACCAACCTGCCTATTGCCAGACAGGTGGTGCAACGGTTGAGGAAGGCGCTGCCTGAACTTATTGTCATTGCAGGGGGGTATGATTGTATTCGTCCCGAGCAAGGTCCTTTGGCCTTTCCTGATTTTGATTATATGGTGGTGTTTGAGGCAGAGAGCAGTTTGCCCGGTCTGGTTGCCCATCTGATGAAGGGAGAGCAACCTCGTAATATGCCGGGGATTATTTCAAAGTATGATGAACAGGCCTTTCCATTTATACCGGCCAGTCTGGTAGAAGATCTGGACAGTATCGATTTTCCCCGTTATGAGTGGGCCGATATAAACCTGTATCGTAACTACAATGGTTATCAACTGACTCCTATTGTCTTGTCGCGAGGCTGTCGCTGGTCTCGTTGTACGTTTTGCGGTGAGCGTTTTCACTGGCGGTGTCGCACACCTAAGAATATGGTGGATGAGATTGAATGGCTGGCGCAACAAGGGTGTTCCGTCTTTCATTTTAACGACAGCGATCTTTCAGGGGATCCTGTGGCGGTGAGAGGCGTATGTGAAGAGGTAATTCGCCGAGGCTTGAAGGGGCTGACCTTTGTTGGGCAGTTGAGAGTGCAAAAGGGCTACACCCAGGACTATTTTCATGTTCTGAAGGAGGCCGGGTTTAATAGTCTTCGATACGGTATCGACGGTTGGTCCAAAAACACCCTAAAGCTCCATAAGAAGGGTTATACCCTGCAAATGATTAAAGATGTTATTCGTATGACACATGCGGCAGGTATTGATGTTGGTATCAATCTTGTTATCGGTATTCCCTATGAGACCGAGGCCGATATCGACGAAACTATTGAGAATATTATTAGTAATAAAACCTACATTTCAAGAATAGAAAATATTAATACCCTCATGTTATTTTCGGGCAGTTTATATTGGGAAACACCTGGAAAGTACAATATTTTCTTTCATGGGAATCAGGAAGAACTTTACAAGCAATACCCGCAAAATATCCCGGTTGAACACTGGTATAGCACGGAGCCTTATATTGATCAGGATATCAGACGACAGCGTTTAAAACGTATTGTCGATGCGGTGCTGGATGCCGGTATCTCGTTCGGTTCGTTTGCCGAAAAGCGTGTTGAAACGCGGCTGAATGAGTCGGAAGTATGTCACTAGTATTTATTTCCATATTTTGTTGGAGCAGCCATGGGTAACTTTGAATCAATAATGTCGCCAATGGGAAAGTCACTGGTGGTGGGCGCTCCACGTACAGGCTTTGCGCTATTACTGAATATTTTGGGTGAGCTTGGGCGACCAGCCTATGATGTCGATAGTCAGATTCAGCGTGCCGTCAATATTCTCACACCTCTGCTAGGGGACTATCTCTATTTGAATGTGCTTAAAATTTTGCGCGGGAAATATGCAGATAGGGATATTATCTACAATCAAACATTTCGTCCTCTATTGGGAGGGCCCTTCTGGTTGGATGAGGAAAATAAGACACAAGCCTGTGTGCGAAAATATGTAGGGGTTAAGGATGTGGGTGACTTTACCCTTGTGGTTTATCTCCCCAAGGCGACACTTCATTACCACGACCGGGTTCACTCTCATTATTTTCCTGCACGTTGGCCGGATGAGGCTGAGTTTTCTCACTACACTCGCTTTGCCTCAATGAGGAATCCTTTGGGCGCTTTGTATTCGGCTGCATTTTCGATCAATGCGATTACCGGTGAATATATTGATCGTTTTATTGGTGATGAGGGTGATCTGAGGCAAAAGTTCGCACAATTTCGCTTGTCGGATATAAAAATGGTGGATGGACTCATCACTCACGCAGGTAATTACCTGAAAGATTTCTCTTTAGTCAGTGATCGCTATAATGTTTTTCGCTGGGAAGATATTATTCAGCATCCGGCACAGACAATTGTTGAGATTTCACGATGCTGTGAGAATGAGATCTCGCTCACTGAGGCACAGAAACTCTGGGACAGGATTGCTTACAAGAACCTTACCGGTAAACATCGATATAATTTTAGGCGCAACAAGGGTCACGGTGTGGTTGATGATTGGAAATATTTCTTGTGTAACGAGCACCTTGAATTGTTCAAACAGCATCACATTGATGAGTTTCTGTGTGAATTTGGTTATGCACCGATCACATATTTTGATGAGAAGGATTACTCCCCATTTCAAAGAAAGGTGAGTCATGCTATCCGTCAGGGAGAGGTATTGACCGAGGGTCTGAAGGATAGGAATTTACAGATATTCAACTGGAACAAGTCAAATATTGTAAAAACAGATCATGCTTTTGTCCGTTATCCACGCAAGAATTTCAGTTGTGTTGAGCGCGCTAATTTTTCTGATCACGAGATATTGGATGAGTTTTCTGAACATATTGAAGATGTGATGGGGCGTGTAAACCAGTTTATCGACATGATCTATGCAACGGATGAGGCCGAAACGGAGCAAGCGTGGCGCGATGCAATGAATCATATTAAAGGTCGCTATCAATCTATGTTTAACGAGATGAATAGTACTGAGCTTATGGATCTGTATGAACAGCGGTTTTCGCTTCTCTTTGATGTCTTGGGTGAGTGTGAGTCTTGATAGATAATCCTGAATTAGGGAATGCGCTGGTATTTGTTGATCATTGCACTACTGAATCCCTGTGTGCAGCGGTCAATGACAAGCTGTCCCGGATAGAAGGTAATATCACGGTCAGAGTGCTAGGCGAAGGAGAGGTACGGGAGGAGGTGGTTGCCCAGCTTTCCGAATGGGGGCGTATCCAATGGGTGGAGAATCACGAAGATGTACAGATGGCTGTGTTTTGTTGTGATGATGTCAAATGGTTGAGCGACACCTTGCACCAGTATGCTGACGCATCCGGAATTCATATTATTGCACCGATGACTCCTTTATTCTGGAAAAAGCGCCCGCTCTATCTGATTGGTATCCCGAAATCGGGTACGCACTTATTAATGGCTCTGGCTCAGGTGTTTGGATATGTCGCTCGCGGCGTGTCACCCGAGAAGCCCAAAGGGGGCGAGTGGTATTACATTGAGCATAGTAATGCCCATACGGTGCCCAAGATGTTTTTCTCGGACTCTGTTTATCGGGGTGAATTTGGTCTGCGTGATCACCCCTTTATCTATTCACCGGCCTTGTTTATTTTCAGGAACCCGGCGGATGTGCTTGTATCAGAGGCTAATTACTATCATAAACGGGGGAACTCAGCTTATTATCACTATTTTCATGGCCAATCCTTCTCTCAACGCTTGAGCTGTCTTATTCAAGACCCCAATCTGCTGGGATCTATTCGCGAACGTATCATTCAGTATGTGGCATGGTTGTCTTTTCCAAATATTATTCCCGTATCATTCGAAGAGTTCGCCGGCAGTCGGCGGGGCGGGGATGACCATTTATTACATAAGCTGATATGGTCATTGCAGCTGAAACTACAGGTGCCAGGTCGGCCGGATGAGTATGCCAGTCGTGTGCTTGGGCAGGGGAGTGATACGCTGTATAAGGGACTCTGCGGTGTGTATAAGGAATGTTTTTCTCAGGCGCATTATGAGGCGTTTGATCAGCTCGATGATGACTACCTGCAAGCGTTTGGTTATAAGGTGTCTACTCAAGCCAGTGTGTATTCTTCTCGTATATCTGCACGCCGAAGGCAGCCGCTGATTGTGGATTCAATGCCTGATTGGCCCCCCATTATCCGAGACAATCAGTTTCTGGATCATCGTATTATCGAATATGGAGGGGCGCTATATGGCGTGCCTTTCGGTACTCGTCTGGATGATATCAAGCAGCTCCTGCAGAAAGAAGACTCTGCCATCGTGAGCGGACGTTATATAGACGAAGTGAGGGTTAAGTTAATTAAGAGGTATAGAAACTAGACCATGCCCATATTTCATATAATAGACCCTACACTGGTTGATGAGGGCGGGCATTTCTTGAGCCAGCATGTAGCATTATGGAATTTA
>JAJRWL010000003.1 GCA_024276875.1 Gammaproteobacteria bacterium | reverse complement strand
GTTTTTTAATTACCCGTGCGGTGCCAAATGCGCAAGATCTGAATCGATTTGCGCTGGATGACTGGTATCAAATGGCTGAACCAATGCGGCGACAGGTCTATCAAGAGATCTCAACATGTCTGCTGGAACAGATGTGGGTGGCGCATAAAGGGGGCTTCTTTCATCATGATCTCAAGTGGCGGAATATCCTGGTGCAAAAAAAGGGTGGCCTCTACTCTACCATCTGGATTGATGCCCCACGCGCATCAACCATGCTACTGCGTAAACGTCGTGGTGTGGTTGTTGATTTTTCTGGGTTGGCGCGTATCGCTATCAGCTTGCTGAGCGTTTATGACCGGATGCGCTTTATCTATAAATATCTGGGCAGTGAGTGCAAGCCAGGCGATGCGAAGCGACTCTATCGAGAGATTGCGGCTAACCTTGGCCGCCGGCCGCCAAAACCACTTGCACTGCCATTGCGGTAATAAGACGAGCTATTTTATTGGCGGATTAGACGGCATGCTAAAATTTATATGATATTAAAAACCTGCACTCTCATTTTAGAAAAACATATTTACCTAATAAGTGCGCTGTTGAGCCTGCTTATCTCTCTTTGGTTATTTGCATCTAATGATATTATCTCTCGTGATGCGACGGTATACATTGAGGTTGCCCAAGCCTTTCACAGTGGTGGCATTAGTGCCGCCTTTGCGGTGTGGAAGTGGCCTTTTTATTCTATTGTTATTGATATTGTCCATCAGCTTACGGGGCTTGGTTTTGATCACTCCGCCTATTTACTGACAATAATATTTGAAACCGTTATCACCGTTACCTTTGTAAAAGTATATTCAAAAATCGCCTTCGATGGTGCGCGTTTATGGGTGGCAATGCTCTTCATTCTTACCTTTCTTGCCTTGAATGATTATAAAGCTGACATAATAAGAGGGTATGGGTTCTGGGCTTTTACATTAATTGCCGTCTACCAATTTATTACCTATTTTCAAACCAAATGTAAAAGCAGCGCATTTTTATGGCAGATTTCAATTATTATCGCCGCACTGTTTCGACCAGAAGCGGTCGTTTTTGCTGCTCTCGCACCGCTCTATTTTCTCTTTAATCGTGATAGCTCATTGGTTGAAAATATCAAACAGCTGTTAATGTTGCACTCTGTATTTTATTTAGTAGGGTTTCTGGCAATGGGTGTTATTGCCTCTTCTAACCAGATACGGGATGCTATTTTTAGTAATTTGCCTGCGCAAGTTGACTATTTCTCACCAGAGAAAATTTTCTATAACTTTAATGTGGCGGTAGAAAATTTTATTCAGTATGTACTGCCATTTGATTATTCTGCTCGTTACAGCTACTTGATTCTTGCTTCGGGTTTACTAAGTATGTTGTTGTTTAAATTGGTTAACAATCTAACGCTAATCTATTCAGGTATTTGGTTGACGGGTAGCTATAAACGTTGGATTAATCTAAAGCAAGAGTCCTATATTATTTATTATTTTGCATTTATTGCTTTTTTAATATTGGGCGTTTTTATTACTAGTAAACTGTTTATTTCATCTCGATATACTGTTTTATTACTGCTTTTGATTGGGCTTATCATTAGTCAGTATCTTGATTATCTGATTGCTTATTTAAATGAGCAGAAAAAAGTAGTGGGTCTATCACTGCTTTCAATTTTTATAGCCTTCCAGTTTTTGGATGGTGTTATTTCAACAGGGGCTAAAAAAACACCTATTAAGCAGAGTGCGGAATGGGTTATAGGGGTAATTAAACCAGGAGATCGAGTCGCATGCAATGAGATGAGATATGCCCATTACACACAACAAAAATGCTTTTTAGCAGATAACCGTTTTTATAAAAGTTACAGCTCATCCGATATTCAGTTTTTAAAAAATAACAACTACACCTATCTATTATTATGGGTAAAACATAAAAACAGTAAGATGCTTAAATTATTAGAGCAGGATGATAATTTAGTTCCATTAAAACGATTTGAAAACAGGAAAAAAGATGTTGGGTTGGTTTATAAAATCAAAATTTGAATGGATTCTATTTTTCATTAAACAGTCGTTTTAGTTGCTTTGAACTGGCTTTAAAAAAGAGTTCATTTTGTCTCGGGGCTTTACGAAAATAATCATCATTTCCATATTTAAATTGTTCTCGGCCAATGAATAGATGTTGTAATCGCTGCCGTAGTGTTTTTTTAAAACTAATGGGTGTGGTTAAGTCGTGCATCATTCCCAGGGCAGCAATTTTATCTTGCTGAGTATTTGTCTCCAGCTTATAAGAAAACAGTGAAGTGGCCGTTTGATGTGGGTTAAATTCTGGTGGCAGTGAAGCCAAACTACCGGACAGTCCAAACGGAAACATGTCTGTATGGTTGTGGTGGTTGGCATATAATAAAAAGCAGGGATAATGCGCCTCTTTTTCACAGGCTTCTAAACAAGCCATGGTAGCAAAGTAGTGATCTTTATGTGGATCAAGTAGAGGATGCGCTGTGATAATCATTGTGGGTTTAATGGCTTTAATTAGCTCCTGTAAATCATCTATCAATGTCTCCCAGTTTGAAGTTCCATTGTGATCGCTCTGCAATTTAATAGTGTTCAGTGAACGAAAATAACGCGTGTCATTTATGCCTGCGGTTAATGAGCTAATCTCTTTTTTTGGACGGCTCTTCATCTGTTCAAGTGTCAGGCAGAAGTAGCCGAGTTGAATGGCTTTATCTTCTTTTAATCCCGCCCATTTTGGTGCGGCAAGGCTATCCCAGGCTCTTAACCGCCCTTTTAAACGGGCGGCATCTTTTGGGCATACATTATCTGATTCATAATATTCTGCTTTCACTTCACCCGCAGTAATTGTAGCAATGAAGCTGTTGCTTTTACTATAAACCCCAAAGGCTGCAATTTCAGCATCATCGGCATGTGGTGAAATAACGAATATTCGCTCTTTTGATAAATCAGGGTTAGAGAAAATATGCAATGTTGCCTGGTTGTTTTTAAGCTGACAGTGATTGAATTTAAGAGAGAGTGGATTGTTTGATTGGCCGTCATTGGTATGACTAATATTTAAGAAGCGTTTGCCAGAAAGGTTGCGCTCAAAGAACTGCCGTTGAGCTTCACTGCCTGTGGTCAGTGTCATGCTTGGATCAAAAACCAAGCCGCTGAGCGTTGATGATAGTTCAAGTTCTAATATTAATGTTTTATTGTTATAAGCCTCTTTCCATATGATTTGATTACTCGTTAGATTGATCTCTTCAGTGCAGTCAGTATCCAGGTTGTATTGGTAATCCTGTTTTACGTTATAAAAAATGTGATCTGACCAGAGTAATTCATGTGAAAGATAGGCAAATAAAGCTGTAGCAAAAGCAAAAAAATAGCATCCATAAGCCAGCAAAAAAACGGCAACTAGAATAACGAAAAAAATTTTATATTGATTGAATCTGTTTTGCTGTTTATTAAACGTGGTCTGTTTTTTATGGTGTGCCATTTTAGCTCCTGTAGATAGGATGGGGTTTACACCACGTATTTTTGTACTCTTTGTCTGTTAAACCAAATGAAAAACGAAGAGGGAGTTTCTCTTTTGCGGCCATCTCTTCTGCTGATTTAATATTTAAAAATGATAGGATGCTGCCAGGGCTGTATTGTTTGTATTGTGGGTCAACACCACCATTAATATATTCTGCAGAGATACCTTTTGTCGTGCAAGCTCGATAGATTAATTGAATGGCAATGGGCTTGTTGTTTATTCTTAAATAATATCCGGTTACTAATGGTCTGATCTTTTCAAGAAATACGGCTAGTGTTTCATCTCCTTTTGGAATTTTACCCCAGCGTTTTTTGAATAAATTAATATATATCGCTGCAATCTCTTTAGCTGTTAGTGCATCAAAGGCGACAATCTCGCCACCATCTGATTCAAATAGTTTTAATTCTCTGCGGCGGTTGTATCGAAACTTTTTTGAAAAATCACCGTTGTGGAAAGAGCGGGCAAGGCTCAACGTCTCTGATTGCCTCTTTAAACTAGGGATGTTTTTTTTATGGATTTCAGAGATAAATTGTCCCTTAAAACTGATGGGAAAAATCTTCTCATTAGAGAGCGGCAAAATAACTTCAGCATTGCCGGCATCAAAAATTCTTCGTTTGTTAACCTTTTTTAGATAGCGCTTGTCGCCTGCAATATAGTCTCCCCAAATAGGCAAGGCACCAAGCAGCTCATTGTTTTGGTAGTAGGCAAAGTATTTAATGGATATTGATGTAACTGAGCTCATTGATTCAACCATCAACGGGTGTGTTATAAAACTGCCACCGAATTGCTGGTATGCATTATGATAAACCGTTTTGTCAACCTCTAGCCAATCTTTGTGAGTGTGGATGCCCAGCATTTTTCCTATTTTAGATAACATGTTAGATATGGCAATTTATCGCTTGTCTGGTTGAATAATAAGGGAAACTAAAAGGTATAATATAGATGCTGTGTCTGTATTTTAAGCTTAATGGGTTGGGTTAGTTGGTAATTCATTGAGTAGTTGCTTAAATTGCCTATGTACTCTGGATTCTGAAGGCCAATTCTGCATAAAGCGCTTTAAATCCCGTTTAAATGCTTTTTTAAAACATCCTGTTGTTGCATGGGTTTTCATGGCATCTAAGTCGATAATAGATAACCCATCTTTTGTCAGCAAAATATTATTGGCTTTTAAGTCGCCATGGCTAAGACGTGAGTAAATCATGGCGGTAAATAGTGTCTTAAAATCCTCAATATGAGTATCGGTGACTTCATCTGTGTTGCTATATTTTGTTAAGGCATCTTCTGCTGCTTCATATGTGCTGATGTAAAAGGCTTTGTGTCGTAACCAACCAAATCGTTGTTCAATGATGGCGATGGGTTCAGGTGTTTTAATCCCTAATACGATTAATTGGTGTGCATTTTGCCAGGTTCTCCAACCTCGGCTTGGCCGCCAGAATCGGCTTAACCAATGGCGGAAACTCTTTATATTATAGCGTTTAATGACGACTCTTTTTCCTTGGCATTGAGTCAATGCCACTGTTGCGGTATTTCCATCTTTGAGTCGAGGTGAGTTTTCTACCAGTCTGTCCAGATTGTTATAAAAATTTTGCCATGCTTGATTTGTATATTCACGTTTATAGACGCGCATGGTTCGCCAGTTTTGCTCATGAATAAATTCACTGCAACTGCGAGCTGCTTTTTTAAGATATTTACGTATGCGCCATTTTCGCCATTGCTTGATTTGATCGCAAATTGCGGTAGAAGATGCTGTTTGCTTAATGGCTGATTCCTGTTGGTATAGTATTAGAAAGTCACATAAAAACTGGTCATAAATAATGGGCAGTTGGGAAAGGATATCGGCTATATTTTTATTGATTTGTAATAGGTGAGTCTCTTCAGACTGACTCAGTAATGAAATATCACCGCAGTCGATGGTGTACAGTTGGTTCCCTTCCTTATTGCGCTGAACTAAAAAATTATTGAGGTGCAGATCAATTTGCTGAATATTGGCACGGTGCATTTTTGCAATAAGAGGCATGAGTTCTTTGATATAGGCTATTGATGATTGGCTTGGCTTTAGTGTGATATGAGTTTCAAGTGATGTTGCTGAGGCAATATATTCATACAGTGCGTAGAATCCGGTGCCTTTTAATGAGCCGCTCAATAGCAGTTTGGGGGTGATGATCTTGGCGCTGATGAGATGTTGATAACCGATCAGCTCTCGCTGATGATCGGCTGCTGATTTATTTGGGTGAATGAATAGTTTGGCAATTACTGCTTGCCCTTGAAAGTCTGCTCGGCAGACGATGCGCCTTTTGGGTAACAGCCGTAATATTTCAAGACACTCTAGATGGGTCTTCGTATCTGTTTGATCTGTTGCGGTTGTCGTCTCTATCTGAAATGGGACAGGGGTATTGTGTTTTATTTGCTGGGGCTGCATGTGGATGGCATGTTTATTTTGCTTTTGCTGCATGTTTGGCTGCTATTGCGCGCCATAGTTTTTTTGATGCGGGGCTTAATCGCTGTTCTTGACGATAGATTAGGAAAAACCGCATGTAGTCAGTTCGTGGCCACTGTTCTGCATGGCGAGAGAGGGAGTAAAGATCACGAAAGGCGGCGCGGCTTTTCAGGGGTTGCCAGCGTGCTTTTTCCAGGTCAATCAGACGAACATCAAATTTTTCTGCGCTTAATGGTTTGATAAAGATATGTTTGAAATAGAGGCAGCTGTGCTGGCGGTTGTTTGCGTGCAGTCGACGAAGCATGGCTGCCAGCTCTTCAAATAGGGCGCGACGAGTCTTGATGGATGAGAGTACCCCAGTTTTACTTGGCTGAAATTTCTCTGCATCCATGGGATCAAACCCTTCCAGCTCGCGTGTCAGCAGGATGCCGCGATAGTCTCCATCAATATGTCGTTGGCCAAAAAAGAGGGGTTCTAAAGCGGGGACATTGATCTGTTGGAAACGGTGGATATTCTCAAATTCACGGGCAAAGGTCAGCACGCCCCGTATGGGGTGTCGCACTGATTTGCACATGTGGTTTTGCTGGCGCTTGAGGAAGATGCCAATCTCCTTTCCCTCGGACGATTTTAACTGGATGCGGGCAACGCCGCTCCACCCGCCACGCCGAATATTGGGTTCTTCAAACCACGCTACATCCAGATTCCACAGCGCATCAAAGTTGTCTAGCTTGTTCTGCTGTAACAGGGCTCGCCACTTATCAGCGATAAAATCCATGCTTACTGAACCTTGAGTACATAGGTGCGCCACATGGCGTAGTAGGGGATAAAATCCAGTTTTGCTTCAATGGTGAGACCGCTCTCTTTGAACTCATCTTCAATAACGCTGCGTGGGATTACAAAACGGTTTTGATAGCCTTTTTGGCTGCGTTTTGCTTCGTGCCGTTTGCGTTTCCAGGCACCGATATTGCCATCGACCCAGAGTGAGATGATGATGCTGTCAGAGGCGACGCGTGCCAGTTCTGATAGTAATTTCAGTCGATCTTCATGTTCGCCAATATGATGCATCAGACGAATGCAGAAGATGGATTCAACAAAGTTATCCTCTACTGGCAGATCAAAAGCGGAGCCTTGAAAGGTTTCAAAACGGCGGGCGATTTCGGGTGGGCGGAATTTTAGCCCTGCATTAATCATATCCTGGCTGTTGTCTGAGGCCCATAGTTTGCAGTCGGGATCTTTTGTTAGCAGATCCCAAAAACGGCCAGTACCGCAAGGCATATCCAGGATGCTTTTAGGGTTGCCTGCAATCTTAAGCGCTTTGGCACAGACTTGATGGTCGCGCCAGTTGGAGAGTCGTCGCCAGAACTCTTGATCATGTTTTTCAAAATAGTAGCGGGCGTGGTCTTCGGTATATTTTTCGGAAAACGCTAACTCGGTCGTATTTTGTTGTTTGTCACTCATATTATCTGGTTATCTGTGTCTGTTTCTGGGAAAGGCTGATTTTTATGCATCTTAACATTTAGCGTATTTTTAAGTAGGTATGCTGCAAGCGCGCTTTTATGTTGTGTTTAAGGGTTTTTTAAAGACGGAGATAATTTCATCCCCAGCGTGGCAAAGTGCAGCAGCAAGTACATAGGCTCTGGCAAAGAAACGTCTGATCTTTCTTCTTTTTGATGGTTTTCCGCTGTTTTTTGTCAGGTAGTCCCAGCTGTTTAGAAAGATCTTTGGTGATGAAGAGGTGCGCATAGAGATGCTTTGGAACCCCTCTTGTGAGGTGAGTAGTTGTAGGTTGTTCGGTGCAAAAAGAATAAGGTGGCGCGGCACTTCATTCGCATACCAGTGGGTGCCGAACCAACCGCGACCCAGGGCTTGGCTATTGGGTGTTACCAAAACCATGATGCCGCCAGGCTTAAGGATGCGAAATATTTCATTAATAAACGATTTGGGGGTGGCAATGTGTTCAATAACGTGGCGTGCAGTGATGACATCAAATCGATTATCAGGAAATGCAGCCGCAGAGAGTTCGCCTGGAAAGACATCAAGACCTGATTCCTTGCAGGTTTGAGCCGCCGTTGGATTAAACTCCACGCCCTCTACCTGCCAGCCAAGTTGTTGCATTGAGAGCAGGTATTTACCACCGCCACAGCCAATGTCGAGTAATTGGCCACCTGATTTATAGGGGATGGTGTCTCGGTAGACCATTTTGCCCGCCAAGCGACCGATCCAATCAGGCAGGCCACCAGTGATGTGCCTGTAGCCATAGGTTGTGCGCAAGACGGCCTTTCTTAGCGGGCTGCGCTCTTTGACTCGCCCCGGTCGATATAGCTCATACTCGTCAGGGTAAAAGGAGGCAATGGTCTCAGGGCTGGGGATGGGGGTTTGATAGATTGTTTGGCATGCATTGCAGGCGGCGTAGTTAAATTCACCGGGCAGCCCCATTAGTCGGTCTTTTCCAGTGAAGGCAAATTTGCCCGTTTCTCCACAAACTGGGCAGAGCTGGGTAATATTTTGTCGGTTATCAGTCATGGATTGAGTTGCTACCTAGATGTGCTGAGGGTGTTCTTCCAATGTGGCCAGCATTTTCTGGAAATTGGCAGCCAAAGTAAAGCGCTCTTGACACCGTTGCTGCCCTGCAATCCCCATCGTGTTGCGTAACTCTGTGTTGTGAGCCAGTTGCAAAATAGCATCTACCCACGCCTGCTCATTGGCTGCAAACAGTCCGCTGATGCCATTTTGCACCATATCTTGATTAACACCTGCGGGTGATGAGATGACAGGCAGTCCGGCCGCCATATATTGCAATACTTTTAGGCCACACTTGCCACGGGTGTAGGCATTGTCCGGTAGGGGTGCGATACCGATATGTGCGGATGCCAGCGCTTGTGCTTCTACTTCTTGAGACCACGGGATATGCAGCATCTCCAGTTGGCTGGATTGCAGGGTAAAGTCGGCAATAATTTTGAGCCGCAGCGTGGGTATTTGGGCAGCGGCCGCCTCAAGAGCGGGGATAATGGTTGCCAGATGTTTTTGGGTTGAGTGGCTGCCAATCCAGACAAGATCGATGTTGGCGTTAGGCTTATCCGCTTGAATAGCATACTTTTTATCATCTATAGCCGTTGGGATGATCGTGCTGTTTGGGTTGTATTGACGGGCGTTTTCAGCGAGATAGTGATTGCCTGCCCATATGTGATCACAGAGTGGAAGCGTCGCTGCAAAGCGTCGCTCTCTTCCTCTGGATTGCGCCCCGTTGCCTTTGGCAAAAATGGCATCATCAAATGTAAAGATAAGCTGCCGAGAATAATGGCGCAGCCATTTAGCGAATAAAGCATCAAAGGTGCGGCGTACAACAACAACGGCATCGGCTTTTCTTGCCGCTTGTAATAATTGGAGTCGCCCAATAAATGAATTTTTGATTTTAAGATGGGTGGGCTGCCACCCTGCCGCTTCAAAAAAAGGGAAGAAATCAGTGGCTCTATAGCGGGTGGAAGAGGCGTGCATGCCTTTGCTAAGAAAGAGTATTTTTTGCTTATGAGGCATCTACGGGTGTACCTGACAGATAACGTGCTTAGCTTAGATATATATCTAAGCTACTGTAACATAAATAAAACCATGGATAGTCAAGGCTAAGCATTAGCCAGAAGGCCTCTTTGTCTGATGCTGGGTCACTCCATGGCTGGTGGCGTATGATAAACTCTTATGCTTCCATGTCGGCATCGGGTAGAGGGCGATTATTACCAGCAGATAGTGGGTTATTCTTAGTTGCAGATGGAACGGTGCGATCAGCAAATGTTAGGAGCAGGCTAGTGAAATTTTCAAAAGCAGCCATTGAGGGTGCGTATCTGATTGATTTGGATCTATTTGGGGATAGCCGTGGGGCTTTTCTTGAGTCATATCAGAAAAAACGATACGCAGAGAATGGCATAGCGATCGATTTTGTACAGGATAATCGGTCGTGCTCCCAGAAAGGTGTACTACGAGGTCTGCACTATCAGGTAAAACACCCAATAGGGCATCTTATCTATGTAACGCATGGCAAAATATTCGATGTGGGTGTGGATCTGAGAAAAAAATCCCCCACCTTTGGAAGCCATGTGGCATACACGCTTTCGGCCGATAAGCCTCAGCAATTATATCTTCCTCCAGGCGTTGCACACGGCTTTTGTACGCTAGCAGATGAAAATGAAATTCTATACAAATGCAGTGACTATTATTACCCGGAAGATGAGGCCGGTTTGCTCTGGAGTGACCGGGATGTTGGTATTGATTGGCCCATTATAAAACCTTTAATGAAGAGCAGAGATGAAGGCTTTCCCCTATTAAAGGATATTCTTGAATCAAGGTTGCCACAACTTTAAGATTCACATTTTATTGGTATTTGCATAGCGCAAGCGCAGAGCCTTCTTTTCTTCGTTTGTCCTTTCGTATACCCTCCAGGCACTTTTATCACTGGATATTGGACAGGATTTTTGAATATGAAATGCAGGATTTGTGATCACGAGATAACACCATTTATGAGTTTTGGGAAAATGCCGATAGCCAATGGGTTTCTATTGCCTGATCAATATGATGATGAATATTTCTTTGAATTAAAGCCCGCGTTCTGTGAACAGTGCTATAGCTTTCAGATTGATGATCAGCCGGATCCTGAGTTGATGTTCCATGATCAATATGCTTTTTTCTCGCGGACATCGAAATTTATGCAACATCACTTTAGTGAATATGCTGCCTGGGTTTGCGATAACCATCTGAGTGGCAATGACCTTTTTGTGGTGGAGCTGGGCAGTAATGATGGCATTATGCTGGAAAATTTTGCCAAGCGCGGCATTCGCCACTTGGGCGTTGAGCCATCGGCTAATGTTGCTGAAGAGGCTCGCCGCCATGGAGTAGACACAATCGTTCGCTTTTTTGGGCCAGAAACGGCAACTGAAATTGTAGGGAAGCACGGCCAGGCTGATGCACTGCTGGCGGCCAATGTGATGTGTCATATTCCCGACCTAAACGGCATTGCTGAAGGTGCGAACAGACTGCTGAAGCAGGATGGTGTGCTGGTTTTTGAAGATCCGTACCTTGGTGCAATGATTGAAAAGAGCGCCTATGACCAGATTTATGATGAACATGTCTTTATGTTCTCTGCTATATCTGTCGCCAATATTTTTGACCCCCATGGTTTTGAACTGATTGACCTTTTGCCGCAAGAGACGCATGGCGGTTCGATGCGCTATGTATTAGCAAGAAAGGGGGTGAGAGCGGTTTCCCCTGCTGTGACAGACATTGTGAAAGCGGAGAAGGCTGCGGGGTTGCATTTGCCAGAGACCTATCAGCATTTCCGTGAAAATTGCGAGGCATCAAAGGCTCGTTTGGTGCGCCTCCTGCAAGAGGAGAAGGCGGCGGGTCGTCGTGTTGTCGGCTATGGTGCAACCTCGAAAAGCACAACCATACTGAACTACTGTGGCATTGGCCCAGATCTGATTGAATTCATCTCTGATACAACACCGATCAAACAAGGTAAATACACGCCTGGCAAGCATATTCCTGTGAAGCCATATGCGGCATTTGCAGAGAACTATCCCGATACGGCGCTCCTGTTTGCCTGGAATCATCAGAAAGAAATTATGCAGAAAGAGGGCGATTTTGCTGCCCAGGGTGGTAAATGGCTGACCCATATCGGTGACGACTAATGTCAGATGAGCAGGCTTTTGCCATATGGGAAGGCGTGTATGGCGAATGGGAGGATGCACCTGTCATAGACGGAGCATTTGAAAGTTCGAAATGGCTGGATGATCAGGCGGCTATCGTCCGCCGTGAATTAGCCGATTGTGAGGATTATCGCGGCGCTATCTCTCCGAATGCCAAGTCCCATGACTATATACTGCCTACGGTTATTGCGATGGCAGGCTGTGGTAATGATGTTTTAAAGGTTCTGGATTTTGGTGGTGGCTTGGCATCCAGTTATCTACCATTGATAGCATCACTGCCTGATGGCGATGCTGTTGAGTTTCATGTGGTTGAGAGCCAGGGTATATGTGAAAAAGGCAGGGAGATATTTCCAGCGGATATGGCACTGTTTTTTCACACGGAACTCCCATCTGATGGTCATTATGATGTGATTCACGCGGGTCGATCGTTTCAGTATGTTGATGATTGGCGCGGATTGTTGCGCTCATTTGCAGGTTTGACCCCTGGCTATCTGGTGTTAGCGGGTGCGCTTGCTGGTGATATAGCGTCTTTTGTGTCGATTCAGAACTATTATGGCTACAAGATTCGGGTGCGTTTTTTGAATCTGGATGAATTGATTCGTGAGACAGAATCATTGGGTTTCCGTTTGATCAGCAACTCTTTGCACCTGTCGAAGCGATTGGGCAAGGTGGAGCCGTTGCCGATGGATAACTTCTCTGAATCCCATCGTCTTGAGTACCCCTGCCAATTGCTGTTTGAGCTGAAGCCGTCATGATTTACTGCGCCAACCCACATGCTCAATACTTGCCGCACCGGGATCAGATTACCGAAGCTATTCAAAAGGTTTTGGATAGCGGCAGCTATATCCTGGGCGAAGAAGTTAGCACGTTTGAGAAAGAGTTTGCGCAGTACTTGGGAGCCAGCTTTGCTGTGGGCTGTGGCAGCGGTACCGATGCGCTGGTATTGGCATTGAAGGCGCTGGATATTGGCTCCGGTGATGAGGTGATTGTCCCCTCGCACACCGCCGTGCCAACCGTTGCCGCGGTTGTGATGGCGGGTGCGACACCGGTGTATGTGGATATTGAGCCTAACTACTACACCCTGGATGCTAACAAGGTTGAAGCCGCTTGTAGTGCCAGGACACGGGCAATTATTGCGGTGCACCTTTATGGTCAGGCGGCCGCGATGGATGATTTGATCCATATAGCTCAGGTACGTGGCTTGCGTCTGATTGAGGATTGTGCCCAAGCTGCCGGTGCCGAATGGCGCGGGCAAAAATTAGGGACAATGGGCGATATTGGCTGCTTCAGTTTTTTCCCGACAAAAAATCTGGGCGCAATGGGTGATGGTGGTGCGCTAGTCTGCAGTGATGAATCCTTGGCTGCACGGCTGCGCCGTCTTCGTCAATACGGTTGGGATGAGCAACGCACCAGTAGAGAGGCAGGAATTAACAGCCGTCTTGATGAACTTCAGGCGGCGATATTGCGGGTTAAATTGCATCATCTTACGGCGGATAATAATCAAAGACGCGTGCTGGCCAAGAACTATAGTGATGCACTACGGGATTACCCCCTTGAAATGCCTACCGAACGTGATGGCGCTTTGCACGTTTATCATCTTTATGTAGTGCAGACAGCGGAGAGATGCGCAATGATCGAGCATCTTAAAGGTGCGGCTATTCATGCCGGCATTCATTACCCTGTCCCTGTTCACAGGATGGAGGCTTATAGCCAAGGCGATATTTCACTTCCTGTTACGGATTGTGCGGCAAACAGTGTGCTTACTCTTCCGCTTTTTCCTGGCATGGATCAAGCGGATCAAGGGCGTGTTATTTCTGCGATGGGTGCATATTTTGACAAATAGACAAACAGAGAGAGTGGTTTTTAAAAGGTAATCATGCAGAAAAATAGCGATGAAAAAATTAGGTTGAACCTTGGTTGCGCCTCCCGTCCATTAGCCGGTTATATCAATATTGACCTGGATACGCTGGATGAGATGAAAGCGCGTTATCCAAATATTGAGTTTCCAGAGAATGCTGAGATCTTCCAGTATGATATTTTTAACCTTCCTTATGCCGATGGAACGGTGGATGAGGTGCGTTGTGATTCGATGTTTGAGCACCTTTCGTTTTTGGAAGAGAAGCATTTGTTTTATGAGATGCGACGTGTGCTGCACCCTGGCGGCAGTTTGGTTTTTTCAGTGCCGGATTTTGAGGAGACCGTTAAGCTATGGCTGAAGGCTGAGGATAACTGGAAGGATTTTTACCGCAATGATGATGAAGCGATTGCACAACAACACTGGTTTGGCCAGTACTCCTATGCAACAGATAATCGTTGGGGTTATCTGACGGCAAGCCTGTTTGGCCCTCAGAACAGTGAAGGCCAGTTTCATAAGAACTGTTATACCGAGAAGAAAATCCGAAAAATGATGGATTTTCTGGACTTTGACATTGCTGAGCTATCCTTTTTTAACTGGAAAGGTGATCGTGATCGCATGATTAAAGTGCGGGCTGTTAAGCGTTAATGGCTACTGGGATTGCATGCAAGGGTATGAATAGAGGGATATGAGAAAGCCCGTCATTCATATTGGTGCCAATAAAACGGCCTCGACGACACTTCAGCGTGCGCTATTTAGTCATCACAGCGGCCTTCACTACATGGGAGAGGATGGCGCTGGATATGAGGATTATAAAGAGATCGTCAATTCGATGGTTGCGGATGACGACCTCTATTATCCTGCAGAGCGTTGCCGTGATCTTTTTCAGCGGCATTATAGCCAGGTTTCAGATCAAACATTTCTCTACTCGAATGAAGATGTGATGACCAGCAGAATTCCGGTGCTGTGTGCAAAAAGGCTGAAGTCACTGATTCCAGATGCCAAGGTGTTGCTTGTAATTAGGAATCAAAATACGGCAATCCCATCGTTTTATGCTAACCATGGTGCATTTCTGAAGCCTGCCCCTCCCCGCTATTTTCGCCGTCATGTCAGCTTTGATGACTGGCTCTCTTTCCAGGCTATGTTTCCCAAGTATGGCGCTTTGGCGAGCTTCTTTTATAATCGATTAGTGTCAGTTTATGCGGATCTTTTTGGTGCAGAAAATGTGCATATCCTGTTGTTTGAAGAGCTTCTTGAAGACAAGAAGAGCTTTATTGAAAAGCTGTGCAGGGTGCTGGATATAGATGTTGATGAGGCAATAAAACTGTTGGGTGAGCGGCATGAACGTCAGCGTATTACATCACGGATGCTTGCTTATAATCGGTTCAGAACCTGGTTTTTTTGGGGTGTTCCATTTCTCAACTACATGCCTGGCGGTGACAGGATGGCCGATCGCTTCCAGCGTTTTATCGAATCTGGGTCGAGTGCAAAGATTGAGATGACTACGATTTGGCGGGAAAAGCTGTTTGAACTTTATGCCGAGGATAACAGCGCGCTGGTAACAACCTATGATTTGCCGCTTGGTCAATATGGTTACCCGGTTATCTGAGTGATGAAAACTATCTATTTGTTGAAGGCGGATCTATGAATCTGGAACTGTTTGGACCCTCTATTACCGATCATGAGATTGATACGGTGATGGATGCGATGAAAAATGGCTGGTACGGCGAGAAAAAATACTGGTATGTCGAAAATTTTGAGGCTGAATTTGCGCAATACCATCACCGTAAATATGCGCTAATGACACCCAATTGCACCTCTGCAATCCATCTGATTTTGCTTGCTCTGGGCATTGGAGCCGGTGATGAGGTGGTTGTGCCAGAGTGTACCTGGATTGCTTCAGCAACCCATATTACGCATGTGGGAGCGACGACAGTTTTTGCCGATGTGGATGAATCAACTTGGTGCATGTCGGCTGAAGGCCTTGAGCGGGTTATTACCCCTCGGACAAAAGCCGTTATTGTGGTGGATCTCTACGGCAATATGCCTGACATGGATGCACTTCAACAGGTCGCTGATAAGCATGGCATTACACTTATTGAAGATGCTGCGGGGGCGCTTGGATCCGTTTATCATGGGAAAAAAGCGGGAAGTTTTGGCATTGCCTCCGTGTTCAGTTTTCATAGAACCAAAACCATTACTACAGGTGAAGGCGGCATGCTTTTGCTGGATGATGATGCGCTGTATGAGCGCTGCCATTTTTTGCGTGACCATGGCCGCTCCAAAGAGAAGCACTATTACAATGCCGAAGTTGCATACAAATATATGCCATGTAATTTGTTGGCATCACTGGGATATGCGCAGCTTCAACGTGTAGAAGCGCTGGTGGAGGCAAAGCGTCACTTGCTTCAGGTTTTTCGCTCGATTTTTGCCGGTATTTCAGATCTGTATCTAAACCCAGAACCGCCAGGGGGTAGAAACGGTGCATGGTGTACGGCGCTGATCTTTGGCAAATCATTTGGATTGAATAAAGAGCAGGCTATAGAAAAGCTGGAAGCGATGGGATTTGAGGGTCGCCCGTTCTTCTATCCACTCAGTGCAATGCCTGCATATGGCGGGGAGAGCGCTGAGAAAAGGGCGAATGCCCCAGTGGCCTACGATCTATCTCAGCGTGGCATTTGTTTGCCGGCTGCGTTTAATACAAGTGATGAACAGCTGTTGGCTTATGGTAATGCCATTCGCTCAATCATTGGTGAAAAGACCTTGGATGCGCTAAATGACTAGTGTAGATGATCTTCGTGTGACCACATTAACCCGCTTTTGTGATGGCCTGGGGGAGTTGATTGCCTTGGAAGAGAGGGCGGATTTGCCGATTAAAATTAGGCGGGTTTTTGCCGTTTCTGCGAGTCCTGGTGTCACTCGGGGCAAGCATGCACATAAGCAGCTGACGCAGGTTATGGTCTGCGTTTATGGTCGATGTGTGGTGGTGTGTGATGATGGATCAAAAACGAAAGAGTTTGTTCTGGATAAGATGGATCAATCTCTTATTGTCCCGCCAGGAATCTGGGCAGAGCAGATCTACTCTATAGAGGATACGGTGCTGATGGTTTTATGCGATTTTCCTTATGATGAAGATGATTATATTCGGGATTATAAGGCGTTTATTGCCTTTCGCCGGGAGCAAAAATCATGAAGGTTATAATAACGGGTGCATTGGGTCATATAGGCTCCAGGTTGATTCGTGAGTTGCCTTTGCATTTTTCCAATATTGATATTGTCATGATCGATAATCTAAAAACGCAACGCTATGCATCGTTGTTTGGCTTGCCTGATGTCGCACGCTATCACTTCATTGAAGGTGATGTAACAAGTATGGAACTTGCGCCAGTATTGTCAGATGCCGATGTGGTTATCCATTTGGCGGCACTGACGGATGCTGCCGCCAGTTTTGATCAACCTGAAGAGATGGAGCGGGTGAATTATACGGCGACTAAAAGAGTTGCTGAGGCATGTGCCCATGCCAAGATACCCATGATCCACGCCTCCTCCACAAGTGTGTATGGGACATCTAAAGGCAAGGTTGATGAATGCTGTGGTGATGAAGATATCAATCCCCAGAGCCCTTATGCTGAGGCCAAACGGAATGAAGAGATCCTCATTGCTGATCTGTGTAAAAAGGGTGAACTGCAAGCCATGAGCTTTCGCTTTGGTACCATTTTTGGCACCTCTCCGGGTATGCGTTTTCATACCGCAGTCAATAAGTTTTGCTGGCAGGCCATTATGGGGCTGCCCCTGACTGTCTGGAAAACAGCGTATGAGCAGAGACGACCCTACCTTGATTTAAGTGATGCAGTAAGAGCGGTAGCCTTCGTTATTGAAAATAGGCTGTTCGATGGAAAGATCTACAACGCTGTTACGGTTAATGCGACAGTGCATGAGGTGGTGGATCAAATTTGTCGTCATGTGCCTAATGTGTCGGTGAACTTTGTCAATAACCGGATTATGAACCAGCTCTCCTACCATGTGCTTAATACTCGATTGAGCGCAAAAGATTTTGGCATGAAAGGCGATCTGGGGCAGGCTGTAAAAGAGACATTGGAATTATTGAAAAATGCCAATGCACGGTAGGCTAGATTGATAATAGCATTTTGCTAGATTCAGGCTCCACGAATGTCACCCGTTAGAAAAAATATTATTGCCAATATGTTGGGCAGTGGATGGGTGGCGGTATTATCAATTGCCTTTATTCCGCTCTATATTCATTTTATGGGGATGGAATCCTATGGACTGATTGGCTTTTTTGTCACACTCCAAATACTGTTCTCACTGATGGATATGGGGCTTACGGCTACGGTTTCCAGAGAGCTGGCTCGGCTTTCTGCCCTGGATAATAAAGAGCAGGAGATGCGCAATGTCATGCGTACGTTAGAGCTCATATATTGGGGGCTTGCGCTGCTTGTTGCACTCATTGTCATAGCCAGCGCGCATTGGATATCAATATCGTGGGTAAATTCTAACGAACTATCCCAGGATACCGTTGAGCAGTCAGTACTTCTGATGGGCATAGTTATCGCCTTTCGAATGCCCTACAGCTTTTATTGTGGTGCATTGGTTGGGCTGCAAAAACAGGTATTGCTGAATGTCATAAAGGTTTGTGTTGAGACGCTTAGGCATGGCGGTGCTGTGCTTGTTCTTTGGCTATTCTCCCCGACCATTGCGGCCTTCTTTCTTTGGCATACCATCATTGGGTCACTGGCCGCTATTCTAATGTTTGGTGTGATATGGCGATCTGTTCCATCCGCGATGGGTCATGCCGTTTTTACGCCATCCATTTTTCGGCACTTATGGAAATTTGTAGCGGGCATGAGCGGAATTTCAGTGTTGTCGCTGATTTTGATTGAAACAGACAAAGTGATCCTGAGTAAAATGCTGAGCCTGGATGAGTTTGGCTATTATGTTTTAGCCTCAACCCTCGCAATAGGATTAAATTTGATTATTGTTCCTCTGTTTACCGCCGTGTACCCACGGTTTGCGCAGCTGGTGGCACAAAATGATGATCGGCAATTAAGAGAGGTGTACCATAAAAGTTGCCAGCTAATGACGGTGCTGGTGATTCCCCTGGCATTGGTCATGTGCTTCTTCTCGGGGGATATACTTCAGTTGTGGACACAGGATGCAACAATCTCCAGTCACTCGGCACCATTGTTGAGTATTTTGGTTATAGGTACGGCGTGTAATGCGCTGATGAATATTCCCTATGCACTGCAGCTAGCCCATGCTTGGATCAAGCTCTCTATCATATCCAATATGATAGCGGTTATTGTGTTGATTCCTGCATTAATAATAATGATATCTAAATATGGTTCACATGGAGCTGCAACCATTTGGACAGCGTTGAATATTGGATATATTCTGTTTAATTCACCCATTGTTCATGCCAAATTATTAAAGGGAGAATTTAGTTATTGGCTTGTAAGAGATTTTGCTATGCCTACGATTGCAGCACTGATGACGGTATCGCTATTTTGGGTGGCGATGCCCTCAGAGTTGGGTCTGTTCGCACATTTGGTGTGGATAGTCTTGGCGCTGATTATGGCACTATTGTTCTGTGCGCTTGCTGCACCAATGGTTCGTCATATGCTGTGGACAATGATGGTGGAGTATCGTGGCCGCAAGCTCTAATATGCAGAAATCTATTGATTATGCTCAATTTACCCTACAGGAGTGATTTCAGATGCCAGAAGTAAGTGGTCCTTTGGTGACTGTTGGCATGACGACATTTAATCAGCCGGAAAAATTAAAAAAAGCGCTGGACTGTATCGTCACACAAACCTATAAAAGCCTTGAGATTATCATCTCAGAAGATTGCACCCCATGTGAAGAGACGAAAAGAATCATTGATCAATATGAGACGCGTGATAGCCGAATCAGAGCTATTCACCAAGAAACCAATTTAGGCCCTCCAACAAATATTAACTTTGTTCTGACGCAGGCAACGGGTGAGTATTTCATGTGGGCTGATGATGATGATTTGCGTGACAAGGGTTGGGTTGAGGCATTACTTAATGCCTTGGTGGAAAATAAATCTGCAGTTGTTGCAATAGGGAATGTTGTCGCAATTGATGAAGATGAAGTGGCTGTTCAGCATTGTCGTCCATTGGCGTTTGTGGGTTCAAGAATGCGCCGGCTGGCGAAATATTTCTTGTCAGACGAAGGGGGCGGAAAGGCCTGTGTTGTCTGCGGCATGTTTAAAACTGACTTTCTTCAGTCAATTAAGCCTTGGGGGCAATATAATAAACGTTATTTCGGCGTAGACTTTCTTTTTGTTCTTGATTGTATTCAGCATGGTGAGGTAGTGGTTGATCACTCTGTAACGCTTTATAAAAGAATGCCGACAGGCCAAAAATTGGAGAGAAGCAGATGGAGCATAGGCATGCTGCTTAATAGAATGCAGTATTATTTTAATTGTGCACGAGTGCCATCCCGTGGTTTTGATAAGGCCGTGTTGCTCATGTTGATACCGGTAAAAATCATGCAATCATTTTTTGTAACCATTAAAAGCTTTCTCTCAACTAAATGAAGATATAAAAGTAGACGGCTTACATAAATCGCTTGCTACAGAATGCGGGATGCAAGAGATCGCTGTTTGTGAAGGAATGACATTCTATTTTTTGATAAAGGTTTGCTATGCGGAAACTTGTTGATCATGCCTCAAATATTTACTCTCAGTTTGGTGAGGATGGAATCATTGAGAGGATATTTGAGATTATTGGAACGGAATCAAAACTGTGTGTTGAGTTTGGCGCATGGGATGGGTTTCACATGGCTAATACAGCCAACCTCTGGAGTAACGCCTGGAGGGGGGTGCTCATTGAGGGAAACAAAAGACGCTATAAAAAATTAGTCAAAAATGTCAGTGCCCATGACTGCTCCTGCATTTGCGCTTTTGTGCAGAGTTCAGGTGATTCATCACTGGAGTCATTGTTGCAAAAAGAGGGCATTACTGAACAGATTGATCTATTGTCAATTGATATTGATGGTAATGACTATTATATTTTTGATAGCCTGAAAACAATCCGTCCCAGGGTTGTGATTTGTGAACATAACCCGACCATTCCGGCCGAAATTGATCTTGTAGCTGAAGAGAATAACTATTTTGGCTGCTCTGTAGCGGCTTTGGATCGAGTGGGAAAAACAAAGGGATACCAGCTTGTTGCCATCACCGAAACCAATAGTTTTTTTGTTTTGCAGGAGTACTGTGATCTATTTTCTGAGTATGAGACACGCATAGATAAAATAAAAAATGATAGGTATGTCAGCTATTTTATCACCAGCTATTCAGGCGAATATATCTTATCAAACCGTGACAGGCTGGCATATGGAGCCTCTTTTCCTTACCAGGGAAAGCTTATTGGTGATCATTTAAAAATCTCTTTCCATTGCGGTATATTCAGGCCGTTTTATATGTTGATTAGAAAGATTAAAGATTTTATCAGAGAGCAAATCAAGTGATTGCAGTGCCTGATCAGCGAGGATAATTGCGGTGTAATTTATGGAATCTTACAAAAAGATATATTACGAATATCAGACTCAAGCCAGGGGGTTATTGACTGAGGAAGCACTGCTTGCGCGCTTCAATAAGCTGGCATTGTGGTACGGCGCTCGATTAAAAGCTTATCTTCCTGCGGATAAAACAGCGCAATGTTTAGATGTTCCCTGTGGCTATGGGAATATGCTCTATTTTCTAAAATCAAAAGGCTATTCAAATATACAGGGCATAGATCTGGATGCAAAACAGGTCGAGCTGGCAACGATGCTGGGTCTTCCTGCGGGTGAAGGTGATGTATTTGAATTGCTATCAGATAAAGATCAAAAATTTGATTTAATTACCTCATTTGATTTCATTGAACATCTTGATAAAGATGATGCCCTGAGATTGTTGCGCTTATCTTATCAGCGCTTAAACCCAGGAGGTGTATTATTGCTTCGAGCGCCTTGTGGCGACGGCCCTTTTGGAACTCATGATACATGGAATGACTTGACCCATCAGTGGGGCATGACCTCGAATGTGCTCAGAACCATGTTGGCGCTTAATGGTTTTGTCGCTGTAAAAACCCTTGATGAGCGCCCTCAGCCAACCAGTTTTATTGATGTGATTCGTTGGTTGGTTTTCTTTCCTGCAAAAGCCTTTGCTTCAGCAATGTGCATGGCTTTAGGCATGCGTCCTCCAGCGATATGGACACGCTCAATGATTGCCATTGCCTATAAGCCAGATTCAGAAAATTAATGATGGATCAATGAAGATATTGTGCCTCTTTGGGCAGCATAATTATGGTGATCCCAAACGGGGTCTGGGGTATGAGTATACAAACTTTATACCGGCATTAAAGCGTCTGGGTCATGAGGTTCTATTCTTTGAAAGCCTGAATAAGTCCTGTTATCAGGATTATGCTGATATGAATCGACAACTGCTTCAAATGGTGGAGCAGGAAAAACCCCAGCTGATCTTTTTTGTGTTAATGACGTATGAAATCTGGCGGGAGACGCTACAGTTGATCCGTGAGGGAAGTGATGCAGCACTGCTTCATTGGGCCACGGATGATTCCTGGAAATATGAACAGTTCTCCCGTTTGATGGCGGCAGAGTTTGATCTCTACGCTACCACCTATGCATCCGCTATGGCTAAAGCAAAAAAAGAGGGGCTGAATAATTTTATACTGAGCCAGTGGGCGGCAGACTCTTCTCGTATGAGGCCACCATTAAAGGCTGAAGCCTGTCGTTACCCGGTAAGTTTTGTTGGTTCTGCCTATGGCAACCGTCAACAGTGGGTGAGTGATTTAAAGCAGCATGGCATTGATGTAGAAACATTTGGTTTTGGCTGGCCCAATGGTGCGGTTGATGCTGAGGATGTCGTCAAGATTATGCAGAGCTCTCAAATTAGCCTGAATTTTGGTGATTCTGGTGTGATCATTGAGAAGGGTAAGCCTGTGCGCAGTCGGCAGATTAAGGCGCGGGTGTTTGAGATACCGGGGGCGGGTGGACTGCTGGCGACTGAAGATGCTGATGGGCAGGAGAATTATTACCTGCCAGGCAAGGAGCTTATTCTGTATGGGGGGATTGATGAGCTGGTGGAAAAGATCAAATATTTGCTCTCGCACCCTGATCAGCGTGATGCGATTGCACAGGCAGGGTATGCCAGAACTAAAACTGAGCACAGCTATGAGGCACGCTTTAAACCCCTGATCGAACAAGCGCTCAAGCGCAGAAAGGTTCGGGCAGAGGCGAAATGCGGCATTGATTTTAATCGATTTGAGCGCATAGCCAAATCGCATCGTCCGCATATATTCTTGTATCTTCTTAAGTTTATACTGCTGACACCTTGCGTGATGATATGGGGAAAACAGCGAGGCTCGCGGGCGGCCAGACGATGTTTATTTGAGTTTAGCTGGCGTTTTTTGGCTAAAAAAACCTACTCTGCAACGGGCTGGGCTGGGCGGATTTTTTATAAATACAGTTAATACCACTCAGTTGGATGGCCTGCATAGTGGTTGTGAGTGCCTGCTTGAGCATGCACCAAAAGCAGGTGCTATCTGATGGCAATAGAGACCGCTTGGAGCGGTCGCAGGGTTTATGATGCAAACATCTAAAATTGACAGTAAGCCACTGGTGAGCATTGCATTGCCAGTGTACAACGGTGCTGAAACATTGGCGATTGCGATTCGCTCTATTCTTCAGCAGAGTACCCAGGCGTGGGAGTTGATTATCCTGGATGATGGCTCTACTGATCATAGCCTGGAGGTAGTGCGTTCTTTCAATGATCCACGTATACGCTTAATAGAGGGGCAGGAGAATATCGGGCTTTCTGCTCGCCTAAACATGGCTGTTGAACTCTCAAAAGGCCTCTATTTCGCCCGTATGGATCAGGATGATATTAGCCTCCCTCAGCGTATTGAAACACAACTTGCCTTTTTACAGTCGCACCCAGAGGTTGATCTGCTGGGAACCAATATTGCAATATTTGATGAACATCTCCAACTCAAAGGAAAGCTATCTGTACGTGAAAAACATGCAGATATTTGTGCTAAGCCTTGGGTTGGCTTTTACCTCCCCCACCCGACCTGGATGGCAAAAGTCAGCTGGTTTAAAACGCATCATTACCTCTCAAAAACGGATGGTGCTGAAGATCAAAATCTATTAATGCGCAGCTATCATGATAGCCACTTTGCCTGTTTGGATACTGTGCTGCTGGCGTATAGGCAAGACAGCCACTCCCTTAAAAAATTGCTTCGTGGGCGATGGAGATTTATCAAAGCTGCACTGCAAACAGAGGTAAAAAGTGATTTTTCCCTCTTTCAGGTTCGTGTAGTTGTTGTGCAGTTATTAAAGGGTTGTTGTGATCTGCTTGCCACAATAGGTGTGCCGGGCTGCAAGAAAAAACTATGCGTACTACAGGCGTGCGAAGCAGATGCCATCAGCGCGCTGTTGGGTGAGCTAAATGGTTGAGGCTGTAACGCCCAAGAGTAGCAATAGGGTTATATTGCCGCTCTGGGTCGCCCTGTTCTGCTACTCAACGGTTGTTGGACTGCTTTTTCAAAAACTGCTATTGCCCAGTATTCCATCACTCCACGCCGGTCATGGTTTGATGGGGGCAGATGCGATCTATTTTCATCAAGTTGCAGAAGCAATGGCAGCTCAGATTCAGTTGTCTGGATGGAGCTGGGATGCTTTATGGTCGAGTAGTCCTGGTGCCCGGGGCAATGTGACGGTTCTGGCGGCTTTATACGCCCTGTTTGGCTCAGATCCTTCACTGGTTCTACCCATCAATGCCGCATTTCATGCGACATCAGGTGTGCTGTTGTATTTGATCATACAGTGCTTATGGGCTGGACAGGTTGGGCAGATTGCAGGGGTGATTTCAGCCATATTATTTGCCTGCTTTCCATCCAGCCTTAACTGGTATGCCCAGGTTCACAAGGATGGGTATGCCATAACGGCCACCTTTCTGGTGCTCTATTCATGGCTTCAGTTTTTAAACCAACCCATCAGCCAAAAGGGCATCATTAAGTTCGTGGTCAGTGGTCTAATTGCTATCGCACTTTTGCTATTTGTTAGACCTTACAATACGCTGTTTTTAACTGCGGCAACAGGCATCTGGTTAATAGCGGTGGCTGGCCTCTGTGTTGTCCGTAAAACGTGGCGAGCAACACGCAGCTATCTGTTTATTGCCACCTGCCTGTGGCTCTTTTTTGCACTGATGGCCACTTTCATCGGCATGAAATCATCATCAGAAATCAATGCCTATGATCATTGGAGTACCGAAAATAGTGCTGAAGATTGCCCTAAATGGGTCTGGCAACCCAATAGTGCTATCCCCTCGGGTATAGAAAAACTGGCTCAGAAAGCCGCCAGAACCCGAGCTGGATTGTTGTGTGCTCACTACAATGCCCGATCCAATATCGATCAGAATCGCCAACCCAATACAACCATTGGGGTGATTGCCTATATGCCAAGGGCGTTGGCGATTGCCTTGCTAGGGCCTTTCCCTGACATGTGGTTTGATTCAAAAAGCATGGCGCGCTTGGTGGGTGCGGTAGAGATTTCTATCTGGTACTGCTTGATTTTTGGCTTTGTATTTGCGCTGTTCAAACTACGATCTGATCGTTTAATGCTGTGCTTGGGATTTGCCCTCTGCTACCTGGCAATCTATGGATTTACCATTGGAAATATGGGGACGTTGCATAGGCTGCGCTACCCGTTTCTCTTTATCTTTATGGGGGTTGGCGTACTGGGGTGGGTCTATGCGCTCTCTAAAAATAACTTTTTTAAAACGCGGATAGCCCCCTATTTTGCTCACAAGCCTACCGTTCACGTGCCGGCGGATGCGCTTTTATCCAGTAAAGAGAGTGATAAGAAAAGCAAGGAACTTGGTGCACTGAGAAAAAAGGCAGTGGGTGGCGGTATGCTTGTCTCATTAATTACCCTGTTGTCGTTTATTGGCTTTTTCTTTAGAGATGTCATCATGGCTAATACCTTTCGTTTTGGTAGTCAGATAGATGCCTTCTATATTGCCATGCTGATCCCCATGTTTTTTGTCAATGTTTTTGGGCAATCATTCGGTTCAACCAGCGTTTCCGTTTATATGCATGAGCGCCAACACAGTGAGAAACAGGGGGCGGCTGTTGCCCAGTATCTGGCCTATAAAGTCACCCTGTTTTTGCTGGCATTGAGTGTTATTCTCGCTATTCTGGCGCCTGTTTTGGTCTCACTTCTGGGGTGGAAATTCTCTGCTGAAACACGTGAACTTACCCAATCCCTGTTCTATCAAGCACTGCCGCTGCTTGTTTTTAGCGGCATGATTATATTGGGAAATGCCATTTTGAGTGCGCGAATGAATTTTACCGCACCCGCATGGTCGCAAGCGGTGGTGCCTGTTACTGCCATTTTATTTCTGCTGTTGGCGGGTGAAAGGTGGGGTATTTTTGCGGCGCTTCTTGGCATGATTGTCGGGCAGTTATTAAATCTACTGCTGGTACAGTTTTGTCTAAAGCGAGAGCAGTTAAGCGTCGTGCCGAAACGAACCAGTGGCTTTGCTGGGATCTCTAACCGCTATAAAAAACAGTTTGCCTCACTGGTATTAACCTCCATCTTTCTGCAAATATCACTGCTTGTTGATAACGGCATGGCCGCCACCCTTCAACCTGGAAGTGTTGCGGTGCTTGGGGTGGGCTATAAGGTGATCTTTTTTGTAACCGGTGTCATTGGGACGGGCATATCCATGGCGCTGTTGCCCTATTTTGTCGGCTTTGTGGTTAAGCGGGATATGGTGTCTGCAAACCGTGAACTCTCACTGCTTGTCTCTCTTGCAACACTGCTAGGTATTGCTGCCAGTCTGATTATCTACTATGCCGCCCCGCCCCTGATGCCGCTCTTTTTTGCGGAAGGAAAGGTGAATGCGGGTGATATTGATACCGTAATACGTGTCATTCATATGGGGATCTTGCAAGTGCCATTTTTTGCCTGCCAGTTAATCCTGATAAAATATGCCACGGCATCACATGATAACAGGGCTATTCTTGTTGCTTCCATTGTCGGTATGCTGGTTAATATCGTGCTTAACTATCTGCTGATGCAGCGTATGGGGGTTGCTGGAATTTCTGCGGCAACAACGCTCTCCATGTTTTGTAGCGCTGCCGTTTTATTATGGATGGTGCATCGACAAGGCAATATGTCATGGCTGGATGTGTTCTTTTCCGGAGTGATCTGGTTGCTCTTTTTAACCATGATGTTATGTCTGCACTTTCAGAGTTATTCAGGGGTCATCGTCTCTGGCATTGCGATGGTATTGGCGACCTATATATTGAATTCTGAGAAATTGGCAGCGCTTGAATAGTGACAGAATGAAACCTTTAAAAAGCAAAATATGCATTGTGGTCTCAAGTGAGATGACCATCAAAGCGTTTTTAAAAGAGCAGATCATTGCGCTGGCCAAATCGTATGAAGTGACGCTGATTCTCCATACCGATAACCTCGATTTTGCTGCTCAAAATGGACTGCCGGTGAAGGTGATTCCATTGGCTATTGAACGAGCGATTCGTCCTGTTGCAGATCTTCGGGCACTCTACCGACTGGTTTATCTGTTCCGCCAATATCATTTTGATCTTATTCACTCTGTCACCCCCAAAGCGGGACTGCTTGCCATGCTGGCAGGAAAAATAAGCAGCACCCCTGTCCGAATTCACACTTTTACTGGCCAGGTGTGGGCAACCCGACAGGGTCTCTCACGTTACCTGCTGAAAAACATGGATCGTCTGCTAGCGGCTTCTGCGACACATCTATTGGCAGACAGTGCGTCACAGCGTCAATTCCTGATTGACCAGAAGATCACCCAGGCAGAGAAGTTAAATGTTCTGGCTGATGGCTCTATCAGTGGTGTGGATTTAGTGCGATTCAGACCCAACGCAGCATCACGGAGTGCAATCAGGGCGGAGCTTGGTATAAAAGATGATGAACTCCTGCTGCTGTTTTTGGGGCGACTGAATCGGGACAAAGGGGTATTTGATCTTGCCGCTGCCTACAGTGCAGCCGCACTACCCCAGCTTCATCTGCTACTGGTGGGGCCGGATGAAGGCGGCTTGAAAGAAGCGATTCAACAGCTCGCTGCACCCTGTGCAGAGCGGCTGCATTTTATTGACTACACGGATAAGCCTGAATCCTGGTTTGCTGCGGCAGATATATTCTGCCTGCCAAGTTATCGAGAGGGGTTTGGTAGTGTGATTATTGAAGCTGCTGCCTGTGGTCTACCGGCTATCGGCTCAAATATCTACGGTATTTCAGATGCCATTAAGGATGGTGAGACGGGAATGCTTGTTCAGGCCGGTGATCGTGATGAATTGACAGCGGCTATTGTGCAGCTGGTGATGCAACCTGAGTGCAGAGACAAGATGGGGCAGGCGGCACTCAAACGGGCAAACGCTGATTTTTCTGTGCGTCGACTGGTTCAGGCTTGGCTCCATTATTATGATGGCCTGAAATGAAACGACTGTTTGATCTCATATGCGCCATTAGCGGCCTATGCCTGCTCTTTCCACTGCTCCTGTTGCTGGCATTGCTGGTGCGTGTGAAGTTAGGTTCACCCGTTCTATTTAAACAGCAACGCCCAGGCCTGCATGGTAAGCCCTTCTACATCTATAAGTTTCGTAGCATGAGTGATGCAAGGGATGCCTCAGGTAACCTGCTACCCGATGCAGCGCGCTTGCTGCCATTGGGTTGTTTCCTGCGCAGATTTAGCCTGGATGAACTACCACAGCTATTCAATGTACTCAAAGGTGATATCAGCCTGGTTGGCCCAAGGGCGCTACTGATGGAATACCTGCCTTTGTATTCTCCCGAGCAGGCCAGGCGACATGACGTAAAACCGGGTATTACCGGCTGGGCACAGGTCAATGGAAGAAATGCAGTGAGTTGGCAAACGCGTTTTGCGCTTGATGTTTGGTATGTTGAACACCAAAGCTTCTGGCTGGATTTAAAGATTCTCTACATGACGTTTGGCAAGGTTATTCGCAGTGATGGCGTGAGCGAGGCGGGTCAGGCAACCATGAGTAAATTTACAGGAAATGACAAACACGAGGCTGACGCACCATGAAAAATATATTTGTATTTGGTGCGAGTGGCCATGCAAAAGTGGTGATTGATATCCTGGAACGCACGAAAAAACAGCAAATAACAGCCCTGCTAGATGATGACAGCGCGCTATGGGGGGAGACATTTTTTGATTATCCTGTAGTGGGTGGCCGAGAATATATATTGAATAAAATAGGCACTCAGGATATTACGGGGCTTGTTGCAATAGGTGCTAACAAGGTGCGTATGGATGTTGCCGCCTGGCTCACTGGGCAGGGTTTTACTTTGTGCAGTGCCATTCATCCGCATGCACAAATTGCCCGCGATGTGCAAATTGGTGCAGGCACGGTCGTCATGGCCGGTGTGGTCATTAATTCCGGTGTCTGGATTGGTGATAATGTGGTGATTAATACCGCTGCAACGATAGACCATGACTCTATTATTGAAAATGGCGCGCACATAGCGCCAGGGTGCAATGTGTGTGGTGGTGTGTGTGTGGGTGAGGCATCGCTGATCGGGGTTGGCAGTGCCATTATTCCTGGCATAAAGATAGGTAAAAATAGCGTGGTGGGTGCTGGGTCTACCGTCATTGCACCCGTTCACGAAGGTGAACGGGTTGTCGGTTCCCCTGCGTGTGTCGTGGTGAAAAAATAAAGCCCCTGTTTTGCTAAGCTATACGTCAATAGCCTATTGCTGGTTGACTCAAATCTTGCCGCCCAATGCAGAGCCTGTTTTTGTATTGAGCCGATGGGGTGCAAAGTAGTCATTCATTGCGTGGAATAGTGGTGTAAAATAGCGACCCTCAATATGGCGATGATCAGCGGGTGCGGGAGTTGCAGCGCCGATCACTGCATCACAAAGTGCTGCTTATTTCAGCATAAATAATGGTTTATGATTAAATGAAGATGCCTCCCTGGCCACAGTATGAGCAAGATGAAATAGAGGCTGTTACCCGTGTGCTGCAATCAGGCAAGGTAAACTACTGGACAGGTTCAGAAGGCAAGGCGTTTGAGAAGGAATTTGCTCAATATTTCGGGGTGGAACATGCCATTGCCCTCGCAAATGGCAGCGTCGCGCTGGAATTAGCATTGTATGCTTTAGGCATTGGCGCGGGTGATGAGGTTATTGTCACACCCCGCACTTTTATTGCATCTGCCAGCAGCATTGTGATGCGCGGTGCAATCCCCGTATTTGCCGATGTGGATCCCGATAGCCAAAATATCACAGCGGATACCATCCGCCCTCAAATCACCGCCAAAACACGGGCGATTATCTTGGTGCACCATGCCGGTTGGCCATGCTGCATGGACGCTATTTTAGCGTTGGCGGCAGAACACCACCTTAATATTATTGAAGATTGTGCCCAGGCGCATGCGGCAACATATAAAGGCCGTCCCGTGGGTACATTTGGTGATGCAGCGGCCTTCTCTTTTTGTCAGGATAAGATCATGTCTACCGGCGGTGAAGGTGGCATGTTGATGGTTAAAGATAAAGCCACTTGGGAGCGTGCTTGGGCCTACAAGGATCATGGCAAGAGCCATGCTACCGTCTTCCAACACAGCGGCACATCTGGGCCCATGTTTCGCTGGTTGCATGAATCATTTGGCACCAATTGGCGGATGACAGAGATGCAGGCTGCCATTGGTCGTTTGCAACTCACAAAGCTTGATGATTGGGTGGCAAAACGTCGCAAAAATGCCAAAGTGCTTGCCGACTGTTTTGCACAAATTCCAGCCCTGCGTCTGCCCGTGCCAGAACACGGTATTGAGCCTGCCTATTATAAATTTTACGTCTTTATACGGCCTGAGCGCTTAAAGGCGGGATGGGATCAAAACAGCATCATCTGCGCTATCAATGCGGAAGGGATGCCCTGTTTAAGTGGCAGTTGCAGTGAAGTCTATCGGGAAAAGGCCTTTGTAAAGGCAGGTCTGGAACCCGCCCAGTCTCTTCCAATAACAACAGAGTTGGGAAAAACCAGTCTGATGTTTCCTGTGCATCCTACCTTGACAACGGCAAATATGGAGAAGATCTGCACCGCTGTTAAAAATGTTTTTGCGCAAGCATCAACGTCTAGCTAGAGGCATCTCCAAGTCATGTGGGCAAAAGCATTGGTCAATAACATTCGCCATAGATTAACCGTATTTGCACATGATCTATTGATGGTACCGGTCGCATGGTTTGGCGCTTACTGGTTGCGTTTTAATCTTGAGTCAATCCCTGATGAATTGCTCGCTCGCTCACTGGAAGCGCTGCTGCTGATTATCGTCATACAGGCGGTGGCAAACTGGTTTTTTGGCCTCTACCGTGGCGTGTGGCGGTTTGCTTCTATCCCTGACCTCATCCGGATTTTAAAGGCAGTCTCCTTGGCGCTGGCACTTGATGTGAGTCTGCTGTTTCTATTTTTTAGATTAGAAGACATTCCCCGATCGGTGCCGATAGTCTATGGCATCCTGCTGGTGATGTTGTTGGCAGGTTCGCGCTTTCTCTATCGTTGGATTAAGGATCATCACATTGACCTGAGAACCGGCGAACGTGTGTTGATTGTAGGGGCTGGCAAGGCCGGTGAGATGTTGGTGCGTGATTTGCTACGCAAGAGAGATCACGCTTATCTGCCTGTCGCCTTTGTGGATAATAAAAAACGCTGGCAAGGGCAGGAGGTGCATGGCGTGCCGGTGGTGGGTCGTTGTGAGGCCATTCCAGAGGTGGTCGAAAAATATGCGGTTGATTTTGTAATGTTGGCGATACCTTCAGCAAAATCAGCGCAAAGAAGGCGACTGGTTGAGTTGTGTG
>JAJRWL010000017.1 GCA_024276875.1 Gammaproteobacteria bacterium | reverse complement strand
GTATGCCCTTCAACATTTATAACATTTGGCAATGGTTTAAGAATAGCCGCAATGGAGCGCATAACCTTAAGTGCTTTATATGAAATGCGCGCTGTACCACTGCCAAATAACATTTTGCTTTTTATCTCTACCTCAATCCAATGCTTAGTTTGTGTTACCTCAATAAGATCCTGATCAATGTAGCCTGACATGGCATCTTTAATATTTGCTGCAATGGAAGATAAATCATCTCCACCCAATCCCGCAGCAGCTTGCATATCAGGGGCAATAAGTTCAGCGGATTCCTGCTCTATAGATTCAACAAGTGGCTCTAACACTGCTGATTTTGACTCTTCCTGGTTATACACGCCCTGGTCTAATGGCCTTAAACTCATTGCCACATCACCAATTTGAATGGGATTTATTTTTTCTGTTTTAGGCTGAAATGCACCAACTAATGTATTGGACAATACGCGATACTTTCCTTCATTGACCGATGAAATTGAATACATCACAACAAAAAATGCAAATAACAAGGTAATAAAATCAGCGTAGGATACCAACCACCTATCGCGATTATTTGACTCTTCATATCGTCGTCTTCGTCTCATACCATTTACAACCAATTTGTAAATAATAAGTAAGGCTCATGCCATTTGATTTTCATCGGGTATAGCCGTACAGTTTCGACTCGATGTTTCTTGGATTTTCACCCTCTGCAATTGAAATAATGCCCTCTATAATCATTTCCCGATGTTGGCTGCGGCTCATTGCATGTGCTTTTAATTTGCTGCCAAATGGCAATAAGAATAAATTAGCCAGCCCAACACCATAGATCGTGGCAACAAAAGCTGTAGCAATGCCACTGCCCAACTTACTCGGGTCTGCTAGATTTTGCATAACATGGATCAATCCCATAACAGCACCGATAATACCAATAGTCGGCGCGTACCCTCCCATCCCTTCAAATACCCTTGCTGCGGCCAGGTCGTGGTACTCCTGATTATCTAATTCCACCTCAAGAATAGATCGTATAACCTCTGGTTCACTGCCATCAACAAGCAATTGCATGCCCTTGCGCATAAACAGATCTGCTTCGGACTCCGCAATTGTTTCCAGCCCCAGCAGCCCTTCTTTGCGTGCTATATCACTCCAATAGATTATTTTTTTTATAGCTGCCTGAGTATTGGTTTTTGGTGGCATAAAAACATGACCAGCCAATCGTAATGCATGTAAAAAATCACGTATTGGCGTTTGCAAAAGAATGGCACCCACCGTGCCTCCCACCACAATTACCAATGCTGGCCCATTCATCAGTGCGTCAATCTGCCCACCTTCAAGGGCATTGCCACCAATAATGGCCGCAAACGCAAGAATAACGCCAACAACACTCAGTAAGTCCATATCAAACCACCTTTACAAGCGCAGAACCTATTTTGTCAATAGGAAGAACCTGATCAGATAAGCCTGCTTTTTCTACCGCCTGTGGCATACCAAAAACAACACAACTCGCTTCATCTTGAGACCATACAGATGAACCATTTGATTTAAGCAAACGAGCGCCCTCTAATCCATCCGCCCCCATACCCGTCAAAACAACCGCAAGTACGCCGCCATTATGATAGGTGTTAGCTAAAGAGCTAAATGTAATATCCACACTGGGTTTATACGTTTGATTAATATCTGCTTTTTTAATGCGCACTAATGATCTCGATGACCCACGCTGCTCGACTGTCATTTGAGTGCCACCCGGTGCTAGCAGTGCTAACCCAGGTTTTAAAACATCACCGTCAGCGGCCTCTTTAATAGTAATAGAGGATTGTGTATTTAATCTTTCTGCAAAGGCAGGGGTGAAATTTGCTGGCATGTGAACAACAACTAAGATCGGGAGCGGAAAATCTGCTGGCAAACTGGTTAATATAGTTTGTAATGCAACTGGACCGCCTGTTGATGCTCCAATAGCAATCAGTTGATAGCACTTTTTTCTTATGGCTCGTTTGGGAGCAGGCGCTTTAGCTGCTTCAGTTTTTATAGAGCGCGTCTGTATATATGGACGTTTGGCTAGGGTAAAAATACGTTCTGCTAAAAGATTACTAGCTGCATCATGACCACCAGCTGTATTACCAAAATCCTTTGATAGGAAGTCAGCAGCACCTGCATCTAATGCATCCAGCGTTGCCGCTGCCCCTTCTTTAGTAAAAGATGAAAGCATTAAAATAGCAGTAGGCGAATCATCCATTATATGCTTCACTGCTAAAATGCCATCCATAACCGGCATCTCTACATCCATGGTGATAACATCAGGGTGAAGGCGACGTGATGCCCGCACTGCATTCATCCCATTATCAGCTTCACCAACAACTTCCACGCCTTTCATCTTATTAAGCATTTCAATAAGACGTTTGCGAAAAAAAGCTGAATCATCAACAACCAGCACCCGTATTTTTGAACTCAACATCATCGATCCAGTCAGCAGGTTATAAACGAAATAAAAAGATTTTCGTATTACTTATAACTTACAATCAATTCAACAAGATGATTAAAATCTATGCGCATATTTTTGCATAAGCCCTGGCACATCTAATATTAAAGCAATCTTGCCATCACCCGTAATTGTTGCACCAGCCATCCCGTCAACCTCTTGCAATAGAACACCCAATGGTTTAATTACAACTTCTTCTTGACCAATTAAATAGTCCACTACAAGGCCAATATGCATTCCACCTGAAGAGACAACCACCACATGACCACCACCTTCTCCACGTGGAGCATTGGGGTCGGTAACCAGCCAATCATGCAAATTAAAAAGAGGTAATGCACGGTCTCTCACACGAATTGTCAGTTGGCCATCAACCATATTGGTTCGACCACTATCCATATTAAATATTTCAACAACATTTGATAATGGAAGTGCAAAAGGCTGTGTGCCCAACACGACCATTAAGGTGGGAAGAATAGCAAGAGTCAAAGGCAGTTTAACGATTATGGTGCTCCCCTTACCCATCACTGAATCAATATCAACGGTGCCATTCATCTGTGCAATTCGTGTTTTAACCACATCCATTCCCACGCCACGCCCAGAGACATCTGTAATCTCTGTCTTTGTTGAAAACCCTGGGTGAAAAATAAGATTAAAACATTCTCTATTATCCAATCGAGCAGCAACATCTTCGTCCATAATGCCTTTTTCAACTGCCTTTTCACGCAAAACATCAGGATCCATTCCTTTACCATCATCAGCAATAGAAAGCATGATATGGTCACCTTCTTGGGAGGCCGATAGTTTCACTGTACCTTTGCGCGACTTTCCTGCCGCTGCCCGCTCATCAGGCAGTTCAATACCATGATCTACCGCATTACGCACCAGATGAACCAGGGGATCGGCTAATGCTTCAACAAGGTTTTTATCAAGATCGGTCTCCTCGCCAATCATTTCTAAATCAATCTCTTTTTTTAGATTGCGCGCTAAATCGCGCACTACTCGAGGAAAGCGTCCAAACACCTTTTTAATGGGCTGCATGCGTGTTTTCATAACAGCCAGTTGCAGGTCAGATGTAACAACATCTAAATTACTTACCGCTACTGCTACAGGCCCCTCTCCAATATTAGCTTTTAACGTAGCCAACCTATTACGCACCAATACAAGCTCACCCACCATATTCATAATGTCATCAAGCCTTGAGGTATCGACACGCACTGTTGCCTCGCCTGTGGAGACGGCTTTTTTAGGAGGCGTAGTTTGAATTTTAGCCGATTGTGCTGGCTTTTCTGAGATGGATGCCGCTGGCTTTACTGGTTCAGCTACGGGTGGTTCTACTTCATGAACAGAGGGGGTAGAAGGTGCTGCTGCCTTTTTTTCAGAACCGATTTTTGATTTTTCATCCGTGTCTACAGCACCACCAATCGGTTTTCCTGCGCCATGCAGTTGATCAAGTAACGTATCAAATTCATCTTCTGTAATTTCATCACCACCTGGTATTGGTGCAGTTACTGGCGTTTCTATTTTAGCATCTTCAGGAATTTCACTATGCTTGCCTTTACCATGCAGCTGATCAAGCAATGCATCAAATTCATCTTCTGTGATTTCATCATCACCTGTCTTAGCAGATGGCTCATTCGGTTTTACTTCTGGCTCAGGCTCAAGAGCCACCTCTGCCGTTTTCGCATCTTGTGGTAATGCAAATATCCTTAATCGTTCTAGTAACTCAGGATCGGCATCTTCCGGTTGCTCGCCTGCATTTACAGATTCAAACATCCTGTTAACTTCATCTAATACCTGCAAAATGGAATCCATTAATTCAGGGTTAACCGTTATGTCACCTTGCCGTAAAAGATTAAATACATCTTCAGCTCGGTGGCAAACAGCAACTAATGCATCAAGCCCAAGAAAACCGGCACCGCCCTTAATAGTATGAAATCCTCGAAAAACAGAGTTGAGCAGCTCAAGGTCATTAGGTGACTGCTCAAGTTCAAGCAGTTCCTCATTCAATGTTTCCTGGATCTCTCCTGCCTCAACTAAAAAATCCTGCAGTATCTCGTCATCTGTGTCTAAAGTCATAACTAAAATCCCAGGCTGGATAGCAAATCATCCACATCATCCTGATTGTTCAGCAGATCTCCTTGCTCAATATTTGGCACGGCGGGACCCTCCATTATGACCTCTTCTTTCTGCACTTTTTGCACCCGTGTCGACCCAGAGATTGCCACTAAACGCACCAACTTCTCTTCAACTTCATTAATGAGTGTAATGACACGGCGGATAATCTGGCCACTCAAATCCTGGTAGCCTTGTGCAAGCAGTACCTCTGATAAATTTTTGTTGAGTATTTTTGAATGCCCATTGGACAAGGTCAAAAACGCACCAATATCATCACTCAAAGAACGAAAATCAGCTAACTCCATTTTACGCCCACGAAAACGACCCCATTCAGCTGCAAGTTTATCTGAAACATGCAGCAGCTCTTCTGCCACAGGCATGCTATTTTCTACTGCTTTGAGTGTTGTATTAGCCGCATTTTCCGTCAGCTCAATAACATAGGCTAAACGCTCTGCTGCATCAGGTATCTCATGCTGAACAGCTTGCACCACTTTATCGTCCATAGCGAAGCCAATAATGGCCTCATGCAATTCTCGTGTTAAGCGACCCACTTCTTGAAATAGATCTTTTTCTACATTTTCAGGAAACGCCATAATGATACGTGTAGCTTCGGCATCATTACCTGCCTCTAGAGAAGCAACTAAGGCTCGAGCCTGTATCAAACGCTCACTCTCAACGATGGTTTGCTCCATCCATATTCCCCTTTGCTTAGCCCGCAACGCGCTCAAAGATTTTACTAATTTTCTCTTCCAGCGTTCCTGCCGTAAAAGGCTTAATTACATACCCATTCACACCCGCTTCCGCCGCCATAATAATCTGTTCCCGCTTGGTTTCTGCAGTAACCATTAGTACCGGAAGGCTCGCAAGCTTAGGGTCAGCTCGTACCGCTTTTAATAAATCAATCCCCGTCATGCCTGGCATATTCCAGTCACTCACTAGAAAGTCAAAATTACCTGTCTGCAACATGGGGAGTGCCGTGAGCCCATCATCAGCTTCATGCGTATTGGTGAACCCAAGATCCCGCAGCAAGTTTTTAATAATCCGCCGCATCGTGGAGAAATCATCCACTATCAGAATCTTCATGTTCTTATCCACTATCACCTCCAAACTCAACAAAAAATTCAATCATCATTCATCCTTAATATCTGCCAACCACTGCTCCAAGCGAGATCGCAAACGCAATGCGGCTTGACTGTGAATCTGGCATACACGAGATTCACTGACTCCTAACACTTGGCCTATCTCTCTCAGGTTTAGCTCTTCATCATAATAGAGCGCCATAACCAACTTCTCTCGCTCTGGCAAACCCGCTATCTCTTTAGCTAAGGCTTCTTTAAATGCATCCTTTTGCAAGCCTTCAAAGGGACCCGCATGTACACCACCTGCTTGACCACGCATGACATCGCCAACCGCAGCAAGCTCATCAAGGCTAAAAACACGGCAACCTGAAGCATCCTGAAGTATTGTGTGATACTCTTTTAACGTCATGCCAAGCTCGTCTGCCACCTCTACATCACGCGCATCACGCCCATGTTCATTTTCAATGGTGCGCATAGCTTCTGCTACAACACGCGCCTTTCGGTGAACAGACCGAGGAGTCCAATCACTGCGTCTTATCTCATCAAGCATTGCGCCCCTGATGCGGATACCCGCATAGGTTTCAAAACTTGCGCCCTGACTTGGATCATAATTTCGGCTGGCTTCAAGTAAGCCAATCATGCCTGCTTGAATCAGATCATCTGCTTGAACATTGGGGGGTAATCTGTTCATTAAATGATAGGCAATGCGCTTAACAAGCTGCGCATGCTTATGAACCAACTCCTCAAAATTATTTTGCTGCATAGCTGAATACGCTGCCAAACCACTCACCGTTATGTCTCCCCTTTATAACTTGCATATTGAATCAGCCTCTCAACAAAGAACTGAAGATGTCCATTAGCACCCGCAGGCACAGGCCAGTTATCGGCCTTCTTTGCTAAATTCTTAAATGCCTGTGAAGCCAAGCTGCGTGGAAAGGCTTGCACTACTGATTTCTGACCCTTCACTGCCTTTCTTAAACTCTCATCAAATGGAACACTTCCCATATAATTAAGCATGACATCAAGATATCGATCTGTCACTCTATACAGCTTATTATAGAGGTCTCTTCCCTCTTGTGTACTACGAGCCATATTTGAAAGAATCCGAAAACGATTAACACCATACTCTCGGTTCAATAACTTAATTAAAGCATACGCATCAGTAATTGATGCAGGCTCATCACATACGACAACAATCAGCTCTTGAGCCGCCCTACTGAAGCTGACTACAGTATCAGAAATGCCCGCAGCGGTATCGACTACTAATACGTCAATATCATCACTGATTTCGCTGAACGCATTAATCAATCCAGCATGCTCTGCTGGACTTAACTCAGCCATTTTTTGAATGCCTGATGAAGCAGGTACCACACGCACACCAACGGGTCCATCCAAAACCACTTCTTTTAAGCTTCGCTCTCCACTTAGTACATGAGACAGGTCATATTTTGGATGCAACCCTAACGCTATATCAATGTTTGCCAGACCAAGATCTGCATCTAATATCATGACACGCTGACCCATTTCTGACATGGCGACAGCTAAGTTAATCGATACATTTGTTTTGCCTACTCCACCCTTCCCTCCTGTCACAGCAATAACCCGCACAGGACGAGGTTTTACCATTTGGCGGAGACCCGAAGCTTGATCAGTTGGAACATCAGACATGAGCATAGGCTCTTGCACCTCCTAACGCGAGTGCTAAATATCCATCATCTTGAGGTTCAGTCATCTCTTGGCTCAGTGCAACAGCACGACTCATTAGTGAGTGTGGCCGTGCAAGTTGTAAATCTTCTGGCACCTTTTGGCCATCGGTCGTGAATGCAATGGGCAACTTACTATGAATCACTGCCGAAAGAATGCCACCTATTGAGGCTGCTTCATCCATTTTAGTCAAGATACAAGCATCAAGTCGTACCGCAGAAAATGCTTTTATCGCCTGCTCCAGTGAAACTTGTTGTGTGGTCGCGGGTAGAGCCAAAATACTCCGTACAGGTTGGTTGCCTGCTTTAAGCATAGACAGTTGCTCACTAAGTTGCACATCTCTTTGGCTCATACCTGCTGTATCAATCAGGATTAGTCGTTTACTACAGAATGCATTCAATGCGCTGTTAAGCTCCTCTGCTGTTCCAGCAGAGCGTACAGGCACATCCAAAATACGGGCATAAGTATTGAGCTGTTCACGCGCACCAATTCGAAAGTTGTC
>JAJRWL010000016.1 GCA_024276875.1 Gammaproteobacteria bacterium | reverse complement strand
TCGACAACTGGAAGACATCAAATCTGAAGCAGACAATACACGTCAACGGGTAGAGATTGTCGGCTTAAGCGAGGCCATTGGCAGAATGCTGCGTAAACGCCGCGATGCACTTCCCTCGCTGGAACGCTACCAACGCGATGCCAGTAAGCGCCGCTCAGAGATCAACCGAGCCACTGATCGACAGATTGATATCGAAGAGCTGCGCCGTGATCTATTGGAAATAGAGCAACAGATTGAAGCGATTATGCTGGTCATTGAGCAGCAGATAAACGACACCTCCAGCCAGCTCGAACCTGATCTTCTAAAGCACCAGAAAAAGTCACTATCCGCCCGCACCCGCCAACTGCTCCTGGCACAACGTGATGCCCTGACAGAGCTGCACAAGATTTATGGCCGCTATATCACCCAGCTCACAGCACTTGATGTTGCTGAACGGCAACTGGTGGCCGAAGCCGAAACCTTCAATGAATTTATCGGCGAACATCTCATCTGGATTCGCAGCATCTCACCCCTGGCATTTAAGGATATTACCAAGATTCCCTCTACGCTCGTATGGCTGGTCTCCCCCAATGGCTGGCTACAGATTACGAATGACCTCCTCTCCTCCGTGCATCAAAAACTGGGCAAGTCACTATTGGGGTTACTGGCGGTTATCATCCTATTTCTGCTACGCCAACATGCGGCACGCAATTTCCCTGTTATCGCGCAAAAAACCAAAAAATTTCATACCGACTCCTTCCTGCTCACACTGCAAGCGTTATGGCATACCTTTGTATTAGCTTCAGCCTGGCCTGCTGTCATTCTGATCATCACCTGGCATCTTAATGCCCTACCCACTGCCGCCCCCTATACCGCCGTGATCAGCAAAGGGCTATTTGCTGCCGCCATCATGCTCATCACCATTAGTTTTTTAAGACAGATGTGTCGACCCGAGGGGTTGGCTGATCGGCACTTTCGCTGGCCAAAACAGATAAGCCATGAATTATTACAAGAGCTTCGCTGGTTTTTGCTTATCGCACCTCCATTGGTTTTTCTTATTGCGATCACCACCGCGGCCGGAGAGGCAACCTACACCCAAGGGCTTGGTCGCCCCTCTTTTGTCCTGATGATGCTGGCCATCTCTTTACTGGCAGCACGTATTCTGCGGCCACTGGGAGCGGCACAAACGCACCTATTAAAGCGGAATGCCAATGGGATACTGACCCAACTCCGATTTATCTGGTTCCCGCTGGCACTGCTGCTGCCGCTATCACTGATCATCACGTCAATATCTGGATACCACTATACAGCCCTAACCATAGAGCACCATCTGCAACTGACCGTCTGGTTTTTTCTGGGGCTAGTGCTATTAAAAGATCTGCTGCTGCGCTCCATCTACCTGGCTGAACGCCGGTTCCGTTATGAAGAAGCCTTGAGAAAACGTGACGAACTCCGTGCACATCGCGAAAAAGAGGCTCAAGAGGGCGCAGAAGAGAAAGCACCCGCGCCAATAGAGCTGCCTGAAATTGAATATGAAGAGATTGATTATGGACAGCTCAGCGAGCAGGCCAAACGCCTACTTAAAACAGGGCTGTTTTTGGGGGTAGCCGTTGGCCTTTGGAATATCTGGGCGGATCTCATGCCCGCCTTTAATTTTTTAGAGGCGGTAAAACTCCCCCTCTCTTCAACAGAGCTGATTGATGGGGTCGAAAAAACCGTTCCCGTCACCCTTGCCGATCTAGGGCTTGCCTTGCTGCTGTTAGCTATCACCTTTATCGCCACCAAAAACCTTCCCGGTGTATTGGAGATTGTCTTTTTACAACGCCTCCCCCTAGACCCTGGGGCCCGCTTTGCCATTAAAACACTCTCCCAATATTTAATAGTGGCCATTGGTATCATCGCAACATTTAATACCATCGGTGCCGAGTGGTCTAGCATTCAGTGGCTCATTGCAGCCCTCAGTGTTGGTTTAGGTTTTGGCTTACAAGAGATCGTAGCCAACTTTATCAGCGGCATTATTCTTCTCTTTGAACGCCCTATTCGTGTGGGCGATACCGTCACAGTCGGCGACATTACTGGCAAGGTATCACGCATCCGCATACGTGCCACCACTATCATGAGCTGGGACAAGCAGGAACTACTGGTTCCAAACAAGGAGTTCATCACTGGCAGATTATTAAACTGGACACTCACCGATCAGATGATTCGCATCATCATCCCCGTAGGCATCGCCTATGGTGCCGATGTCGACAGGGCGATGCAGCTACTCACTGAAATAGCGGAAGAGAATGAGCAGGTTTTGAAAGAGCCTCCCCCGCTGATCTCCTTTGATGAATTTGGTGATAACGCCTTAACACTGCGGCTGCGCTGCTACCTGGGTTCTTTGGAATACCGCATAGAGACAATTACCGCGCTACATATAGTCATCAACAATCGGTTTAATGAAGCCGGCATTGCAATTGCCTTCCCGCAAAGGGATATTCACCTGGATACGACGAAACCGCTGGATATTCGTCTCAGCCGCGCACCTTTAAGCCCGTGAAATAAACTTTCCCGTCGCGGTATTCACCTTTACCTGCTCCTCATTTTCCAGATACTCTGGCACTTGAATCTCCAACCCCGTCGACAGCAGGGCAGGTTTGGTACGCCCCGTCGCCGTAGAGCCCTTAATACCTGGCGAGGTGTCAGTAATGACCAATACCACCGACTGTGGTAGCTCAACGCCCAAAATCTCACCATCCACCAACAGCGCTGTGATCCCCTCTAATCCTTCTGTTAGATAACCCGTCTGACCTTCCAAATTCTCACTGCTCAGACTGTACTGACTGTAATCTTCCGTATCCATAAAGGTATAGATATCACCATCCAGGTAGGAGTACTGCACCTGGGTACGGACACAATCAATACCCTTCAAGAAGTCATCGCCTTTAAAGGATTCATCCCGCTTTTGTCCCGTTTGAAGATGGGTAAAGCGTATTTTGTAGAGGGTTGATGCTCCTCGCGATGAAGGGCTTTTTGCCTCAACCTGCCGCACAATATGGGGCGCACCCTTAATATCTACAATCCCACCCTTTTTTAAATCACACGCCTTTGGCACCGTTTTATCCTCAGTTATAACGCTAAAATTGGCGCAGTATAACAACTCTTAGTACAGCAAATGCAGTCAACCATTGATATTAATGTTGAACCTATGCCAAAATCGCCCCCCTATGAATGCAAGCAATCCAACCATACCACCCGCCCCCACCCTGCCTCGGCCACTGGCCTGGCCCATGGGTCTTCTTCCTATGGCCGCGCACAGCGCTGTGCTGGTCACTTTTTTGAATCGTGTCTTTGCCTCCGCGCTGCGTGAAGGCGAGATGGATTTTCTGGAAGGCAAAATCATGTTGCTGCGCGTGAGGGATGCGGGGCTGCGTTATCACATCACCCTGCGCAATGGCAAGCTCGCACCCGAGCTAAGCCGCCGTAAATATGATCTGAGTATTGAAGGGAGTATCTACGACTTCCTACTTCTGGCCAGCCGTCGTGAAGATGCCGATACCCTCTTCTTTAACCGTCGATTAAGACTCGGTGGCAGTACCGAACTGGGGCTGTTCATGAAAAACTTTTTGGATGCCTTTGAGCTGGAAGGACGCTGGGCAAGCAAGCTAACTAAACTGCTGGATGGTGCAACATCTGCTGTTGGTCGCTTTAGCTAAAGCCAGCAAAAACAGACCACATAAAAAAAGCTGATCATTTGATCCGCTTTTTTTATGTTCTTTTTAAAACCAGATTGCTACTTATAGTTATCCAATACACTATCCGCAATACCGGGCTTGCCGTGCCAATAGCCATCACAAGGCCCTATCGGCATCAACTTATTCAATCGAGCCGCGGCTTCTTCTGCCTCCTCTTTTCCCTGCATACAGTTATGAAATGCCTCGATAACCTCCAGGGTATGTTCAGCCTGTGGGCTGATACGCAGAATATCAACACCCAGCGAACGCAATTCATCCAGCTCAGACAATACGTTGAAGGTATGAGCCGATTGAGTTTGGATACCATTGAGCGACAGGAAGCGGGTCTCATCCTGTGCAGAGAGGGTCATGCCATCAGGGAACTCACCGCATTTGTAGTCGCAATCATCCTTTGGCAGATTATGCGCACGTGCGGTAAAGCAACGAGCTGAGTAAGCCAGCGGCAGACGACCATAGGCAAAAATCTCGCTCTCAACCCCCTCTGGGCGCTCATCCTGCATATCAGCGAAGGTATCCTGCGACAGTTCAACGGGGAATACCCAGCGGCACAGACCCACTTTTGCCAACTTAGCCAGTGTGCGTTGATTATAGACATTGACGCTGGGGCCGGTCACAAAAGGCTTGCCTTTCATCAGCTGGATTGCGCCAACATCATTGGCCTCAACCAAGAATCTGTCATTTTCACAGATACGGCGCATCATCTTCAATTCAGACTCTGCCTCTAACAGGGTCATGGTTGACATCACAACCTCTTTACCCGCCGCGGCTAGACGCTCGCCAATATCCATCCAATCGCTAAAGCGTATTACGGCGCGCTTGGAACAGATGGTCTCGCCCAGATAGACGATATCGACCGGTGACTTTGCAACCTGCTCGTAGAACTCCAGGGTTTTGTCCTTGGTCCAAAAGTAGGTGATAGGGCCAAGTGATAGTTTCATTTGTTTGCTCATAAGATCTGTACTGAATTCAGGGGTGATTACTGCCAAGGGCGATGGTATGCCCCAAAAGTGGTCTGCGAACCTTCAGAGACCTTGGCCAGTTCGGCCAGCCATTCGCTCTTGGGTTTGAAGTTTTCAGGGTCTTTGGCACAGGCATCCAGTGCTGCACGCCATACACGGGTGACCTGTTTTACATAAACAGGGCTGCGCTGGCGACCTTCAATCTTCACCGCAGCAATACCCGCCTTTTGCAGCTCGGGCAGCATCTCCATGGTATTCAAGCTGGTAGGCTCTTCGATGGCGTGGAAGGTGTTACCCCCCACCTCAAAACGTGCCTTACAGATGGTGGGATAGCCCGCATTTTCGCCTTTTTCTACGGTTTCGATCAGGATGCCACCCAGACGGGTCTCCAGACCTTTATCGGTCTCACGCCACTCAACCGCACTGGCAGGGGAGCAAGCACCAAAGGTGTTGGGTGATTCACCCGTCGCATAGGATGAGAGCAGGCAACGCCCCTCTACCATCACACAGAGGCTACCAAAACCAAATACCTCAATAGATACTGGGCTATTCTCTACCACATGTTTGACCTGCGGTAGTGAGAGTACACGCGGCACAACCACTCGGGTAATGCCAAAGTTCTCATGAAAGAAGCGAATCGCCTCGTAGTTGGTGGCTGAACCCTGTACAGAGAGGTGCAGGTTCAGATCAGGCCAACGGTTGCAGGCATAATCCAACACACCAATATCGGCGGCAATCAGCGCATCAAAGCCCATCTCGGCGGCGCGATCCACTGCATTTTGCCAGCGCCCCCAACCATCAGGCTGAGGAAAGGTGTTTAGCGCCAAAAAAGCACGCGCACCTCTATCATGGGCATATTGGACACCTTCAGCCATTTTTTCTGGACTGAAATTAAGACCGGCAAAATGCCGTGCATTGGTATCATCACGAAAGCCGCAATAAACAGCATTAGCACCATTATCAACGGCCGCTTTCAGGGAAGGCAGATTGCCAGCAGGACAGACGAGTTCCATAGTTCACACACTGAATTCTAAAAAAGGGTTGCAAGATTACGGGGTTGTGTCCCCAACGGCAAGCAGAGAACGCTCTAAAGCGGCTCCTTGGTAACTACGACGGGATTTTAATTCATTTTCAATACCATTCAATACCGCCCACTTTTTAGCGCACCAACTGGGGGCTAAAAGAATCTCTGGCGCACAGGTTCCGGTTGCTCGGTGATACACCACTTCGGGCGGCGTATGTTCAATCAGATCAGCTGCGATGGAGAGATAATCATCATATTCCAGTGTCTTATACTCTCCCCGTCGCCACTGGTTTGCCAGTTCAGTGCCTTTTACCACATGCAGGGGATGCAGCTTTAGCCCATCAACGCCCAGATCCAAAACCCGATCCAAACTTTCCAAGGCTTCATTCCGACCTTCGCCAGGCATGCCAATAATAAGGTGAGTGCAGACGGGCAGACCTCGTTTTCTTGCTGCCAGCACAGTTTGTCGATACTCAGCAAATCCATGGCCGCGATTGACCAAATCCAACGCCTTATCAAAGGCCGACTGTAGCCCCAGCTCCAGCCAAACCTCATAGCCTCGGCTCTGATAATCTACCAGCAGATCTAATACTTTATCGGGCACACAATCAGGCCGGGTTCCCACCGATAATCCGACCACATCAGGATCTGCAACCGCCTCATCATAAAGCTGCGCCAGATATTCAACATCCGCATAGGTATTGGTGTAGGCCTGAAAATAGGCGATAAATTTTTTCGCCCCTGTGCGACGCGCCAAAACTTGGCGACCCGCTTCAATCTGTTCCGCTACAGAGGGGGCTTTACGCGCAGTTGGGTTAAAGGAGGCGTTGTTACAAAAGGTACAGCCACCTCGCCCTTTACTGCCATCGCGATTAGGGCAGGTAAAACCGGCATTAATAGCCAGTTTGTGCACCCGCTGACCATATCGTTGCAGCAGATCCTGACCAAAGGTATTGACGTAATCCGACAGCGCCATTCATTCACTCGTTAATGAAATACAGTTCGAAGAGCTGGAAAATTGACATTTATCATAATTAAAACCAACTCAAAGTGCTAGACCCAACCAAAAGGTAGCGCCGATAGTATACGATTTTACAGCATATTTCCTCACTAAAACGCTCTGGTTCTTACTCTAGGAGTCTGTCGAATTTAGGATAAATCTACTGCGGAAAATCTATTTTGGCTCATTTCTCTGATCATTTTCGTTAAATATGCTCAATATTCACCTCAAATGATCAAAAAAATGAAATCAAAATAACTTTCTCTCGCTACGATCACCTAAATCCGACAGGCTCCTAGACGGCATTTGCCCACCCTACTTTTATCATTTTTATGCTGCAAAAGAGTCGATAACATTTTTACCCTGGACTTTGCGTGCCAAGTGAAGGATTATCTGCGCATTAATAACCCTTTACTCCATATGTTATGTTGGCAGCCATACAAAATAAATTTACTGCGATTAATAAAAAAGGTGCTATCAGCCCACGCCAGCCACTGCTTGCCATGCTGCTCTCTCTCTGCCCTGGGCTAGGTCAACAATATGCTGGGTATCTCTTCCGAGGCATCGCGGCCTATGCCAGCCTTATCGTTATATCCTGGCTGGCCGCTATTGGCTTTATGTATACCCCGTCATCTCTGGGTATCATTTTATTGGCCACCCCTTTTATTGGGGTTGCAGTGATCGCCGCTGATGCCTATCATTGCGCCGCGAAACAGTCTGTAGGTTATATGCAGCAGTGGTTTAACCTACCATGGGTCTATACCTGCGTTTTTTTAACCCTACTACTGACCGTTAATCCGTTAATGGATTTTCTTGTAGGTGAGCGTGTTGTTCGCGCCTTTTTTGTTACATCCGCCAGCATGGCACCGACTATCTTTGAGCATGATTTATTGCTCATCAATAAGCTGACTCCTCCTAAAAAAGGGGACATCGTGCTGATTGACTTCAGCAAGGGTAAAACACTAAATCGCGCAACTAAGATCATTCGCAACGAACAACTGATTCGTAGAATTATTGCCGAGCCAGGTGACTCTGTTGAGATCATCGGCCAACAGCTACAGGTTAATGGTGAAGCACTGTTAGAGCCATATGCCACCCTTGGCAACGGCTCCAGTCACGACATGTTCAATGCTACCGGCTACCATTTTGGCCCAAAGATAGTGCCTGCAAACGCCTTTTTCATGCTCTCTGATGCCAGAAGTTTTGGGCTTGATAGCCGTATTTTAGGATTTATAAAAAACAGTGAGATTGAAGGTGTTGCAACCAAGGTTTTCTGGTCATGGAACCTTGATGCAGGCAGCTTTAAATGGGAACGAACCGCCATGAACCTTGGCATGAAATAAATAGCAACCATTAAGAGACGACTTTTTAACATCGTAAGGGGATTAATTTGTGAGTGAGAATATTTTAAGCCAAATTCAGGCTTCAGATGCAGAAGGTGAAATAAAGCCAAGGAACCCTGTTTTAGCCCTAGTGCTCTCTTTATGCCCTGGGCTAGGGCATCACTACGCCGGCTATTTAGGGCGTGGTGTATTTTTCTATATTGCACTAATTATTATCTCCTGGGCTGCTGCGGCGGCCTTTATGTTTATTGATAGCCGCATTAGCGTGGCCTTTTTAGCCACACCTTTTATGGGTGTCATACTGATTGCACTTGATGCCTACCGCGTAGCAAAAAACCAGCCCAGCAACTACCGTAAACAGTGGTTCAACAAAGGTTGGATCTACACCGCTGTATTCCTCACACTGGCCATTACGATCAACCCATTAATGGATCAAATTGCCGGCAAACATATTATTAGAGCCTATTTCATCACCTCACCAGGCATGCACCCTACAATTCTGACCCATGATGTCATCCTCGTGAACAAAATGGTCTTCCCTAAAAAAAGGGATATTGCCCTGATTGAATTTGGAGACAGCGAACAAAATAAGCTCACTAATTTAGAAGGAAGCGGCCAACTATTAGGTCGCATCATTGGCGTGCCAGGCGATACGGCAGAGGTCAATGCCAAGGGTGTTTTCATCAATGGAAAACAGCTCGATGAGCCTTATGCCAATTTTGTTGAGCCGACAAGGACGGGCGCACTTTATGACGACACCAGCCACTTTGGCCCCACACAAGTACCCACGGATGCCTATTTTGTCCTTGCGGACAACCGTACTTATGGTTTCGATAGCCGGATATTAGGTTTTATCCCAAAAGAAAAGATTGGCGGCAAAGTGACCAAGGTATTTTGGTCTTGGAATCTTGATGAAGGGCACTTCAAATGGGAACGAACAGCTCTCAGCCTTAAATAGATCACAAAGCACCCCTAAGGTGGTATTTTTTACGCCTTTAGGGGTATTTTTTGCATACCCTTTCTGTCTTTTATGCTATGCTCATCTGCGGTTAATTTTGGCACTATCAACCTGCTTAATCATGAATTTAATAGGTTGTTTTATAAAATAAAGCGAGCCGAGGCATTCATCTCTGATTTAAACATCAGCGAGACATTTACTCTCTGAATTATACGCATGACTTTTAAGATCAAGTCCTTTTTTGACTTATCTAAAATCCGACTAACTCAAGAGAACCTCGTGCTTTTTCAACCCTGATCCTGCACTCAGGGAACAACTATTTCCGAAAGGCCTGTAAAGATGGGTGTATTACCAAACAAGCGGCTTCATCATGCCACTCAACGGCAAGCTGAAGCATTTACCGCAGCCTTAGCCATATTTCTAGTCATCTTCATGCTTGGTGGTCTAATCTGGACACCATCAGTACAAGCTGAAGATGAACTGAACTGCGTGCTATGCCATAAGTTTCGGGGTCTAAGTCGAATTGATGAGAATGGTCGTTTTAGGCTTTTCTACATCAATGAAAATCTATTCATGAAAGGGCCACACAAGCGAATCATGTGCATGGATTGCCATCGGGATATTAAAAAAATCCCTCATGATCCCGCCGAAAAGGTCAGCTGCACCGTTGAATGCCACCTCACCGAACCGTCAGGTAAACAAAAATTCTCTCACGCACCGGTAAAAAAGGTGCTAGAGGCCAGTGTACACAGCAAATACGATAAAGAGGGCAATCTCAAAGACTACCCCGAAGATTATCCCAGCTGTAAAAACTGCCATGAGCAGCCACTTTATCGCCCATTATCCTTTTTTAAAGGCGAATCAGCAGGTATATCTCGCCGCGGTTTAAGCCGCTGTAAAACCTGCCACCAAACGGGGGATTTTGCAGAGGATTTCTACAGCCACGTCACATCCAGGCTGCAAAAGACCCGCGAATCAAAAGAGATTGTTGAGGTTTGTGCCAAATGTCACGGCGACCCCGCCTTTCAGAAGCGACACAACCTGGACAATGTTATTGAATCATATAAAGAGACCTTCCATGGTAAAGCCGTCTCTTTTGGCTCCAATGAAACGGCTGACTGCTTAGATTGTCACGTTGTTTATGGTGAAAGCGTCCACTCTGTTGAAAGCCATAAAGAGCCAACCGCCTCTACCCATAAAAACAATATTGCAGCCACCTGCCGAAATGAAGAGTGCCACTTTAAAGCAGGCGAAGCATTAGCCAGTTACCAAGTACACACTGACTATGATAATGCTGAGAAGTATCCCATGCAGTACTACATGCTTAAGTTTTTTAAAGGACTGATGGCGGCCGTACTCTACTTCTTCGTTGTTGTGATTTTTCTTGAGCTACTGCGGAGACTCTTCCCCAACTTCTCCTTTATTAAAGAAAAACCGGCTGATGCTGAGTCAGTGCTGCGTAACAACAGTACTGAGAAAGGTGCGTAATCATGCAAAATAAATATCCAAGAATTAACTACCGTAACGGCAAGCGCTTCTTCTTCAGATTCTCTCTTCTACAGAGAATACAGCACGTCATTCTCTTTTCATGCGTGATCACACTGGGACTCACTGGGTTTCCACAGCGCTACTACAATGAGGAATGGGCCAAGCCACTTTTTACCTTTATGGGCGGCATTGATGTAGCACCCTGGATCCATCGTGGCGCAGGTTCTGTACTATTGGCGCTCTTTTTCTTTCACACGGGTTATTGGATGTTTCTATTTTTCAGAAATAGAATTAAACCTTTAATCGAGCAGAGAACTCTATCTCCAGTCACCTTTTTTAAGGCTTTTCTCGCCATGGAGATGATGCCAAACGGAAAAGATGGTCGCGACATCATTCAGATGTTCAAGTGGTTACTTTACCTCTCACCAAAGCCACCTCAGTATGATCGCATCTCATGGAAAGAGAAGTTCGACTACTTTGCGCCTTACTGGGGCATCCCCATCCTCGGCCCAGCCGGTATGGCGCTATGGTTCCGCGATGAGTTCTCTCAGGTTTTACCTGGATGGCTACTCAATGCCTTTTACATCATGCATACCGACGAAGCGCTACTGGCAGGACTATTCCTCTTCTTCGTCCACTGGTACAACGTGCACTATGCGCCTGAGAAGTTCCCTCTAGGCACCGTATTTCTCACGGGATATCTGTCTGAAGCAGACATGATCCATGAGCACTATGCGGAATACATTGAAGCCATGACAGAAAGTGGCCTCGAACACGAAATTAAGCCCCAGGGCCATCACTGATTAAGGCCGGGAGAGACTGATGCTACACCTCATTAAAACCATTATTAATAAGGTCTATATTATATTCCTTATGTGCTTTACCGTTTGGTACGGATTCTTTCTATATCCTGTTATCTATGGACATGGTGGTGCAGACCATGGTGTAGACATGGTTGCATCTGCTGATGCTGAAGCCGATGCAGAGATTAGCGCACTGCTCAACGAAGCTGACATGCAAGAGAAACAGTTTGCCTCCGCATTAAAAGAGCGGGCAAGCACAGCCACCACTAACCTGGGTTACATGGTGGTCGAAGAAGAGTATGTCCAAGGCCATTTTCATCATGTTGGCATGACCGTTGAGCCAGATGACACCAGCCTCTGCATTCGCTGCCATGGCGCTATTCCACACGATAAAGCCAAGGCTATTCGCGCATTTCTCAATATGCATGCCTTCTACATTGCTTGCGAAACCTGCCATATTCAGCCTAAGGATGAAGGTCAAATCTGGGCCTTCCGCTGGTATGACAAAGAATCAGGAAGCCCTATCAGCACCCCCCCTGGTTTAACCTCAAAGGATAAATCAATGTACGGTAACTACGGCGCAAAAATTGCTCCAGGCCGCATTAGCAGCAGTGGTCAATTCATGTTTTTGAATGATGAAAGAGAGCGCGCTTTTGTTGAGAAATACCTAAAAGAGAAGGATCGCTTAGGCTCAACCCAGCAATCAAAAATGAAGAAGGTTATTCATAGGCGAATTGATGAAAAACCTCTTATGTGCGATGGATGCCATAACGAGAAAAAATCTTATCTACCATTCGATGACTTAGGTTACCCTCATCGCCGCAAGCAGGATTTGGTCGGTACGGAGGTTGCAGGTATGGTGGCAAAATACCAAGAGTTCTATATGCCTAAATTTCTTCTTCCAGGCAAAGGGTGGGACGCCGATACTCCTAATCCAACTGAAGAGCATGATACACATTAAACAACGGCCATAGGCCAATGAAAAAAGGGACAACATACAGCAGGATGATGTCCCTTTTTTTATGCTACGGGTAAGTAAGGATTACAGCGCAATTATAATAGATTCAGATAATCTTACTAGAAAGAGGCTTATTAATTCAGAGGCTACTCAGCCTCAGCCTCAGCCGATGCAGACCCAATCATGGCTTCAAGCGCATTCAAGTCAGGAATCCATGCCTCTTCACCATTGATCAACACCTGCTGCATAACACCATCACCCAGCTCATCCGGCTCTGGATTGCTCACTATCAACGCCTCTGATGCACGCGTTAAGTGTGGGACAGATTGTGTCAAAATACCTAAAAATGGCAGTTTCGAGTCACCACTCAATGTATAACAGATAGCAATACGCGCCCGCACTCCCATTTTTTTTGGTGGCATTCCAACCAAGGTATCAAAACAAACCAAGGGAATTTTTTTCCAGCGCCAGCTAATCATCCCTAATAACCAATCTGGACTACTGGGCAGCTCAAGCGATTCTCTATAAGCAGCAACCTCTGCCACTGATGCGTTGGGCAATAACAGCTGACCATTATGCAGAGGTAACAAAACGGAACGTACTTCAAGTGGCATTTGATTCATTTTACTGTCTCGGCTAACAACGCATTGATGTCGCGCAACAGGTCGATCTCTTGATATGGCTTACCCAGATATCCCTTAACCCCTAGCTTAAATGCCAGATTACGATGTTTATCCCCTGTTCGAGAGGTGATCATAATAATGGGTATCCCTTCAAGGTTTGGCGAATTTCGTATGTGGCGTGCAACTTCAAAACCATCCATACGTGGCATTTCAATATCAAGCAACATGAGATCTGGAATTTGATCCTGAAGTTGCTCTACCGCATCTACACCATCTTTTGCTGTTATAACATTCATGTTATGCCGCTCTAGCAAGCGCGCCGTCACCTTTCTTACTGTAATTGAATCGTCCACCACCATAATCGTAGGCATGGTGGAGGTTACTGCCTCTTGCTGTGGCTCTTCAATGTTGGCCAATGGCTGTACTACCACTGTACGCACCAATGCATTTACATCAAGAATCAATGCAACACGGCCATCACCCAGAATGGTGCCACCCGTAATCCAACGCACTGAACTCAACTGAGGCCCCACTGATTTCACAACAATCTGCCGGTTACCCATCAGATCATCTACCTGCAATGCGACCCGATGCTCACCCGATCGAACCAATAACATAGGTAGCCATTTTTTCTTTTGATCTGCAAGATTAGGGGATGAAGTGCCCAGCATACTTCCCAAATAACGCACGGTATAATCCCGCTCTACATAAGAAAAGCTCTCTTGCTTGCCATCATAATATGATTGCAAATCTGACACTGCAATACGAACGACACCCTCAATACTGGCATGGGGGACAGCGTAAATATCTTCGCCCATCTGCAATAACAGGGCATCACTGATGGCCAAAGTAAGCGGTAGTCGAATGGTAAAACTCGTTCCCTGACCCGGTTCTGACGCAATCTCCAATGAGCCATTTACCTGCTTTATTTCGCTTACCACAACATCCATGCCAACACCTCGGCCAGAGATCTGCGTAACCTCATCAACGGTGCTAAAACCCGGCTCCAGAATGATCTGCATCAGGTCATTATCTGAAATTTCAGCATGGCTATTCAAAAGCCCCTTCTCTATTGCTCGGCGACGTATATTCTCAAGCTTGAGGCCTGCCCCATTATCTGCAACAGTGATTAAAACATCTGTTCCTTCACGCATTAACGATAGAAGAATAACACCGGCTTTATCTTTGCCCGCAGCTGAACGCTCTCGAGGGGATTCAATACCATGCGATACAGCATTACGCAGTAGATGCTCTAAAGGTGCAAGGATGCGGTCAAGAATACCTCGATCCATCTCACCCTCTGTACCTTCTAATTCTAGCGAGGCATTTTTACCCAACTGGTTGCACGTCTGGCGCACGATGCGGTGTAACCTTGGGATGACTTGTGAAAACGGCACCATACGTGTGCGCAACAAGCCGTCTTGCAGATCTGTAGCCACTCTAAATTGCTGTAGCAAGAGTGTTTCATTATCTCGCGTAAGCTCTTCCATCAGCTCTTTAATACTGGCCAAATCATTAACTGTTTCAATTAAACTGCGTGATAGCTGCTGCATATTAGAGAAGCTATCCAACTCAAGCGGATCAAATGCTTTCTCTAGATCCTCCTCACCCACCTCTTTTTCTCGCTCATAACGAAATAAGATCTGTGCTTCTGTCTCAATTTCTAAATTACGCAACTGGTCTCGCAAGCGGCTCACTGTTTGATCAAGCTCAGATAGATTAAAGCTCAAATCTCCATTCTGTTGTTCTAAACGCGCACGAAAAATGCTGACCTCACCCGCATTGTTAACCAATCGATCCAGTAGTTCAGCACGTACACGAATTCGGCTTTTTTTAGATTGGCGTTCTGCCTTAATAACAGGCTCTATTTTTCTATCAACCGGAATATTTTTGCTTTTTTGCTCAGAAATTACATATTCACTATCAGTATTTTCAGGCGCAATATCTTTTGCCAAACCAGAATCTGCAGGAAGCAATTCTGGCAATAACTCAGATTCAGCTAATAATTCAGACCCCAGCAGCAATTCGGATTCTGATAAGAGCCCAGAAGATCGGGCAGCAGTAGATGCCGTATCCTCCCCTACTAACCTCATTTCAAGGCTGACAATTAATTCATCCGCAGCAGTAACCGGAATACCTTGGCTTGCTTCATCAATTTGATCTAATAAACAATCCGCAGTTTTCAACGCTAACGCTAATAACTCAGGAGAGGCAACGACCTGTTTACCCTCAACGGCCTCAAGCAAGGATTCAAATGTATGACTGAGATCACCAATCTGCATCAATCCAGAGAGGCGCGCCCCACCCTTTAGGGTATGTAGCGTCCGTAGTAATGCTGCTAATAGTTTAGAATCAGCTGGGTTTTTGGCCCACTCTTGAAGTGATGTTTCCAGAACATCAATCAGCTCTAAAGCCTCCTCAATAAAGATATTGACAAGCTCTTCGTCGACATCCTCTGGCTCATTAACCTTATCGATATCTACTTCTTTAGTCAGCAGACCTTCATTATATACACTTGTATTTACAGTACTGGCATCTGGTTTTATCTCTACTTGATCTATTTCAGCAACAGCATCTTCTACTAACAGATCATCAACTAAAGCAGATTCATCTATATTAATTGATACTGAATCTTCATCCAGTAATAAATTCTCACTGCTTAATAAACTTGGATCTTCACTCTCTTCTGAAATATCTAGAGATGAGTCATCCAACTGTAGCGACCTCTCCTCATCCGATTCTAAAATAAACGCCGATTCTGAATCTATCTCCAGCCCATCAATATCAATTGGCAACTCATCTGATGAAAGCAGCTGTGAAGTCGGCCCATCAAGATCCAGCATATATTGATGGGCATCTGCGACCAATAGCGCCCAATCTGGAATCTCTGCATCACCAACATTAATTGATGCCAGTACTTTTTCCAGGCACTGAACACCCGCTGCCATTAAATCCTGAGCCGACTCATTTGCTACTTGTTTTACTAAAATCAGCTCATTAACCAATATCTCTAAAGATTTGCTAACTTGAGCCATGGCATCCACTTCTGCCATATGAGCACTACCATGCAGTGTATGAAATGCTCTTGAAAGTTGCTCATCAGGGTATTGATTTATACCCATTTTGCACTTATCAAGAAATTCCTGGATAACAGCAAGATGCCCCTGTGTCTCTTTTTTAAATATCTCGAATAATTCCGACTCCATAGAGAATGAAGGCACAGAACCCGTCGTCATTTTATTATTAGAGGAATCTTTAACTGACTCTAATTGAGCCTTTTCATCTTCAAGCACAGTCATCTCATCAGTAGAGATGCTTTCTGATACCAATATCTCTGGCTGTTTATCAACTACAGCTTCATCCTCCACAAGCAGTTCATCAATAACATCCACATTCACTTGCTGGGGTGTTTTTTGCGCTGATAAGGCAATAGCTTTATCTATAAGAGGCTGTACATCATAGCCTGTCTGCACTCCTGCCTCTTGCCGATCGATCAGTTTAGGTAAAATAGCAACGGCCTCATCCAGCACTGCAAAAATATGCGCGCTAGACAAAACAGTTCGATCAATAATTCGATTAAGTAGATTCTCCATTGACCAGGCCAATTCGCCAATGTCTCTTGCACCAACGAGTCGACCACTGCCTTTTAAGGTATGGAATGATCTACGAAATGTAATCAATGCATTCGTGTCATCTTGGCATTGCCGCCAGCAAGGCAGATACTCTTGAATTACAGCTAACTCTTCTCTTGCCTCTTCTACAAAAATATCGATGATTTCAGAATCAAGATCATCCAATGCTGGCTTTGCAGCAGAAGGGAGAAAATTAGTCTCTTCTTTGATTTGTATTGAAGTTTTGGATAGTCCTGAATCACCATCAATATCTATTTCATTTGACGCTGCTTCAGGCTGATTTACATCGACTAACGTTGTCGCCCCACTCTGGCTCCAACCTAACTGTTTAAGTGCGTTATGCGCCACATCAAGAATCGCACATTGCCCGCTACGCCCTTCAATCACCGCCTCCATATAATATTCAAGACTGGTAACCGCATCGGCTAAAGCATGGGTTTGGATGCCACTAGGTATAACATTAGCATCTATAAACTGGCTTTTTATATAGTCTGAAAGAAAAGCCAGTAGATCAGATGCATCTGTCAACCCAAGCATTTTTAGTGCGCCAGCAACAGAGAAAAATTGCTGTGGAACTGCTGCAATCTGTTGTTTATCTCCAGATGATTCAATAAAAGCCGCTATAGCCTCTCTAATACGAGCCATATCTACACCCGCTTCGCTAAAAACAGCTTGAACCAGCTGCCCAAATTCACCCTCTTTTTCAGGTGTAATACCCACTTGCCTGGCTTTTTCTATAGCTGCGGGCGTTGTTTGTGCGGGTATCAAATTACTTAAAGATGTTTCAACAAACAGGATATCTCCTGCCATCTCCATTAATACCGATTCATCTGGAGCAACATCGCCTGCAACAATTTCAGCAATGCGACTTGCTTGGGCCTTCATATGCTCCCGAAGTTCACCCTGGCCAACCATGCCCAAGGTGTCTGCAATCTTTCGCAGAGGTTGCTCCAGCCCTTTCAACTCTTCTATATTTTTTGTGCTACGGCGAATAAAGAGGTCTAACTGGTCTTTAATGTGGAGAAGATCTGCCTCTATAGCATCATGCAAGGATTCTAATAACTCACGGTTCAATCCAGAAAGCTCTTCACGCCCCGCTTCAATTTTTTCTGCGCTAGGAATGATAATATCTAGTTCAAAAGCATCCTTTATTGACTGAATGAGTTCATTTTCTGATTTTGCTTGAGCAATATAGTACAGCAGATTTTTCTGTAAATCGGTGGCCGCTGCATTTTTTAAAGCCAACTCTCCATCATCAATCAAACATTTAATCTGTCGATCTAATCGCCCAAGCAGAAGTTTGATTGCAGTTCTCGGCTCAATAGCTTGTTCTTTGAGCGCAATAATTGCGCCTTGAGCAATTCTAAAAAGTTGCTGTACGGTCTTGCTGCCTGCTGATCGCTCTAGCCTCCGAGCAACCTTTTCAAGCCGTTCAAACGCCTCATTTTGATTGTCGTCTTTATACCAACCAAGCAAGCCTTTGTGGTACTCATGACGCAGACATCGTGCAAATTGAGGCAACCCGTCATTAACCATCCCATCATCGGCAGGAACAATCGCCAGCTTACGCTCAAGTGCAGGGGCAAAAAGCGCAACATCCGAGAGCAGGTCGGCATCTCTAGCTGCCCGCAAGTCATTCATTAGAGGTAAAACAAGTATGGGGATATCACGATACCCAGACTGCATCTTTTCAAGATAGTCTGGGAGCGTAATCAAAGCACGCATCAGGCTCTCTGCAGCCTCGGAATGGTGCGAGACCTGACCCTTTTTCAGCGCTATTGCCGCCAGTTCCATCTCTTCTGCCAACATAGCAGCGCCAAAGAGCTGTACCATTCTCAAAGTGCCATATATCTGATGCAGTTTCTCTATGCAGGTTTGAATAAACACCTGCTCACCGCTACCTTCGGCATACTCTTCAAGTGCATGGCGCGCTTGTGTTATAAGCTCATCAAGCTCATTTTTGATCCACGGTAAAGTACTGTGTTCGCGGGCATCATTCATGCGCACTAAATCCTAGCAGGAGGGTTCAATTATTCCGGCAACCGGAATCCAGATACAGATTGCTGTAGTTCATCGGCTGTATCCGCAAGCTGTCCAATAGATGACGCTGTTTTCGCGCGAAAACAGCGTCATCTATTGGACAGCTTGCGGATACAGCCGATGAACTACAGCAATCTGTATCTGGATT
>JAJRWL010000015.1 GCA_024276875.1 Gammaproteobacteria bacterium | reverse complement strand
CTCCCCATGGGAAACCATAATCAAGCTGGCTTCACCCACCTTCTCCTTAAAAACCTTGGCCGCCTTTTGTTTAAAGGCCACATCACCCACAGCCGTCGCCTCATCTGATAAATAAACATCAAAGTTAAAAGCCAAAGACAATCCAAATGCTAAACGTGCACGCATACCGCTTGAGTAAGTTTTGATAGGTTCATCAAAGGCCTGACCAATCTCGGCAAACCTTTCCGCATAGTCAATAATCCGTTTGATATCCAGATCATTACCATGAATACGTGCAACAAACTTAACATTCTGCCGCCCTGTCATGGAACCTTGAAATCCGCCTGTCAGTCCAATGGGCCATGACATGCGGCAATTGCATTTAATCTCGCCTTTATCAGGAGAATCCATACCACCCAGCAGCCGCAACAGCGTCGACTTACCCGCGCCATTACGCCCTACCAATCCAACACTAACCCCCCTGGGAATACTGAAATTAACATCACGCAGCACCCAATCACTGCCATGATGATTATGGTAGCGTTTATACAGGTTGCGTACTTCAATCATTGCGCTTTCAGCCGCTTTTCATAGCGAATATGTAGCATCAAACCAAATGCAATCAGTGAAAGAGTGCATAACCAAGGGTAGATCATGCTAATGCCGTTTAGTGACCTGTATCCAACAAAAAAGCTTAAGCGTAAGTTTTCAATGCCATGTACGATAGGATTATAGAGTAGATACTGAAGAACATCGTAAGGTAAAAAACTCAACGGGAAGATGACACCAGAGATGATTAAAAGCGGCAGCATGGCAATTCTTACTATACGACCCACCTCAGGAATCAGCGAGTCGGCGGCCGAAACAACGAGTCCAGCCCCAACCCCCAATAACCAAATCAACACCCAATTAGCGATAGCATACAACGGATCATGTGGGACAATATCCATCCCTAGCAATGCACCCCCTGCAATAAACAGGAGGAAAATAAAGGTCTTCATCACCCCTTCAAGAAAGCAACGCACCAACACCGGATCAACCGGTTTAACCTGACGGTAGGCGAACAGTCCTTGGTTAGCATTTATTGCGCCCAAAGACCTCATTAACCCTTCTCGAAATAGAAAAAATGCCAGCAACCCTGTAATCATCCATGGAATAAATTCTGCTCCCGTCACAAACCTTGGGTTTGCAGCAAAAGCGCGAACCAGCACCATTACTACCACATGAGCAACCGGTTCAGCTATCATCCAAAACCAAGCAAACCTATCAGCCGTTGTACGCGTCAATGCCTCACGCATAAACAGGGCATACCAAACACTTCTTGTTACTTGCCAAGAGCTACGGGCGGGCATTACACCCATACTGTTTGGCGAATTCAAAGCAATAACTACCCTAATGGTGTGCTTAATAAAACCATCAATTACATATCTATAACCAATTTTGCAGCAATTGCAATCTGATACAGAATCTGACTTATGCTGGTTGCCAGTTGTAGATTTTTAGTCGGCACTTCAGGCAGCACTAATATTTCATCGCCTGGTTTCAGATCCACCCCCGCAGCCTCACTCACTTCACCGCTTTGACGAACGATTAAAATCCGCTCCTTATCCGCATGCTGTGAAAATCCGCCTGACTTTTTGATGTAATCTGCAACCGCCATTTTGGGAGAGTAGACAATCGATTGTGCCATCAATACTTCACCGCTCACCAGCAGTGAATCTGACCGCTCTGGGATAGTAATAACATCCCCATCTTGTAGCCGAGTATTAAAAATAGTGCCATTTTGTGAAACGACCAGTCGACCAGTTGGTTGAATATTAGAAACGCGAGAAACAAAATCATTAATCAGTTCTGCTTCGCGAACCCTGATTTGAGCCTCATCTGGGGTAGAGGAAGGCGCACCTAGGTAGGTGGTTTCGAGTCGGCGTAAGCTCTCTGTAAGTGATTTCTTTTGGCGCTCAGCAATGCTGACTCGCCGAATAGATACACTGCTCACATCGGTGAGCGATTCGGGCACTTCAACCGCATCAAGCAGCTCATGCAGCATGGCATCCTTTGGCAGCACATACCTTGAGGAACCAAAAAAGCTCCCTTCAAGTTGAACTACAATAGACTTTTCTCGTTGATCTGCGCTAAATAGAACCTCATCACCATCATGCAAAAGTGCCGATGAAAAATCAGCCAATGGATAGTAAACAGATATGGGCCCTGTTGAGCGAACACCCCGAAGCAGCACATGTGAAACATCGGCGCGAAGCCGTGCTAATTTTAATAAAGCCCCACTCTGTAGCTCATTAGAGTGAAGTTCATAATGATGCGTGCGCTCTACATCACCCACAACCGTTACTTTCAGCCCCCGCTCTTCAACAATGACGGTATCACCATCTCGAAACTGCAAACGAGAAAGGGTGCCCGATAACAAAAAATCATAGAGATCAATATGCGCAATAGTCTTACTGTTTCTAATGATTCGAATTTTCCGATAGCTACCAAGTCGACTGTCTATACCCCCCGCTTGATCAAGAAAATAAAGCACCGAATCATTAGGCGTACCCGCATACCGGCCCGGCATTTTTACATAGCCCGTTACAAAAACGGCGACCGGCTGAACGCCCTGCAAATTGGTATAGACATAAACATTTTCAGGGTAGATCGTTCGTACGGCCTTGCGAACCACGGCATCTAGCTTTCCATAAGTAATGCCTTGCACCTTTACCGGCCCCACAGAGGGAATAAACACATTGCCTTGCGCATCTACCGGCATCACGCGATTTACATCAATAGAACCCCACATGCGTAGCGTAATTCTGTCGCCTGGCGCAATAAGATAGGTTGGATTTAACCCATCAGCACGCACCCCTCTAAACCCGCCAGCAAATAGGTATGCTCCAAACGGTGTGATCTCGTCTGTTGGATCATCTGTAGCCATTGGGCCATATGTACCGGTGCTCCAGATAGTTTGAGGGGGCGGCTCTAGTTTATCAGGGATAATCTCTGCTTCCTGATTGGAAGGCAGGCTGCCGCCTTCAATACCAAACGCAAAGCTATGTTGGGCAAAAAACATGAGGAAAGTGGCAGCGACTGCTACTTTAAGGTGCTTACTTACTTGTTTTATCATGACTATGAATCCAAATGATTAACTAAGCAAAATCTATAGCGCTTTTTTATGGTAAATGACCGCACGAACTGGGACCCAATAGCCCGCAGCCGTACCACAAACCAACTCATCTAATACTTGTTTTGATGAAACTAATTTGACGGTCAGTCTACGGCATTGACGTCCGCTTGCGGCATAATAAGGTGCGAGCACAACTATCTCCGCACGTTCCCCCCACGGGCTATTATCAAGTTTATTTTCTGCACCGGCAGGGGCTTCACTAAAAAACTGATCAAGCTCTCCAAAGACGCTCTCTTTTGGCTCCAAAGCAACTTCAACTTCGGTAGCGCGGCTATCAGTGGGTGCATAATTGGCCGTTGCTCTTAGAAATTCAGCCACGCGATTTACACTGCCTGAAACCGGTATGCTTTTACAACCCATCATAGCCCCCAAAACCGTAAGGATAGCTATTACTCTGAAAATATTGCGGATATCCAACGTCCAACTCCAAATAGTTTTGATATTAATCAATTAGTTAGCGATTAAGGCACAATCATATTAAGGCAGCAATGATACTTCATACTGTCTTCACTATACAATGAACCACATACCAGCATCGTAATCCCAACTGTCTGGTAAAGCTGTTACTCGATAATAGATACTACACACCCCCACTTTTTCTCTAAGGTGTCAGCCCCATCTATAAAATTATGCTTTTAACTAAAACAGCGCTCAGCATTAGATTTTAAGTGCGCTGGGTTAATCGTACCCACAATAGCACCACTTACCCCAGGCTGTGCAAAGATAAATCGCAGTGCCTCTTCTACATTGCCCTCTTTTAGATGGCCACTTTGCAGGGCTTTTTTAATCAGCATCCCTTTATTCTGCGCTGCCGCTGCTCTGAGCACAGGGATTTCATCTTGATACGCTAGATTGCAGGTGGCCATTACCACATCCGTATCTGCTACAGCCTGCAAGCCACCCGCAACCGTTTTGCTCGACATGCCATGAGCACGGATACTGCCTCTCTCTTTTAATAGCTGCAGGGCATCCAACACCCCCTCTTCTTTAAGGATACGACAATCATCACCATCCGAATGAATCAGCACGGCATCAATATAATCTGTTTTCAAATGGCGCAGGCTCTGCTCCACGGTACGGATGGTCGTATCATAAGAGAAATCAAAATGCGATTGCCCCCCTGCAAAAAATTCGCCTACTTTTGAGACAATCACCCAATCTTCTCTCAGACCGGGCAACAGCTGCCCTAAACGCGCTTCACTGTTACCGTAGGCGGGGGCGGTATCCAGTAGATTGATACCCAGCTCATGAGCCAACGAGAGCAGCGCAACAACCGCTTTATCATCAGGAATTTCAAATGGATGGGGGTATTTTACCTGCTGATTGCGCCCCAGTTTAACGGTACCCAAACCCAAAGGGCTGACCCAGATGCCCGTAGCGCCCAGCGGCCTTAGCTCCATTTTTTTGCCTCATCCCAAGGTGGCAGCGCGAGAGGTGGACGAGGTAATGCAATGGATATTGCATCATCATGGTTGCTGGGTTTGATGCCACCCCTCTCCAGATAACTCAACACATCCGCCGCCAGACAGGGGGCGAATGCCAACTTGGTTGGCCAGACCGTCATTACACCCTGCTCATTTTGAACACACCAGCTATCGGGGCGTTTGCCACCTGGGGTGGCGATCTCTGCACGATCAATTCGACGAGTTGACCAATGAATATCTGTTGCATCAAGCCAGGGAAACAGTGCCGCAAGCTCCGCCTTGCCAGCTGCAATGTGCGCCATCTCATCACGTTCCACGCCACTCTCCGCAACCTGACCGCCAAGATGCCAAACAGCTTCATTCTCAGCCAGTGGATAACTGGTTATGGTCAGACGTGGATTGGCGCTGGCGCCCAAACAGTGAGCATAGAGTGGGGGCAGCGATCCACGAGCCATCAACATGT
>JAJRWL010000239.1 GCA_024276875.1 Gammaproteobacteria bacterium | reverse complement strand
TGGGTTTTTCAGTCGCCTTTGGTTTCGCTATCGCTGCACTGATTGGCGGTCGACTGGATGCCTCTTGGGCGCGCTGGTCTCGCCCCTGGACAACCGCTGCATGGGTCTGGCTCACACTGGGCATCACCATCGGCAGCTGGTGGGCTTACTATGAACTGGGCTGGGGCGGCTGGTGGTTTTGGGATCCTGTTGAAAACGCATCCTTCATGCCTTGGATCGCCGGCACAGCGCTGATGCATTCACTGGCCGTAACCGAGAAACGTGGCGCATTCAGAAGCTGGACATTGATGCTTGCTATTCTTGCTTTCTCGCTCTGCCTGCTGGGTACATTCCTGGTGCGCTCTGGCGTATTAACCTCCGTGCATGCCTTTGCATCTGATCCTGCACGCGGCATATTTATTCTATTCTTTCTACTGGTTGTTATTGGCGGGTCTTTAGCCCTCTATGCTTGGCGCGCACCCTCAATCTTCAGTGGCGGCCGCTTTAGCCTAGTCTCACGTGAATCGTTCCTGCTGGGCAATAACCTGCTACTCACCGTATTCTGCTTTCTAGTTCTATTCGGAACACTTGCTCCGCTGATCTACGACGCACTGGAATGGGGCAAGATCTCAGTAGGTTTCCCTTGGTTCAACAAGATGTTTCTGATGGTAACTCCTTTACTGGCGGTACTCATCGGCTTTGGTCCACTCATGCGGTGGAAGCGCACAGATCCTGTACAGCTGGTGAAAAAGCTGCGGGTTGCCATGATTATCAGCGTCATCATTGGATTAATCTCTTTCGCACCCTTCATCTCCACAGGATCCCTGCTTGTACCTCTGGGTATGTTCCTGGTCGCGTGGATTATTACCTCACATATCACCGCAATCGCCGATCGCCTAAAACACAAACAAGGCATCGGTCACCTCTTTGCTGACATAGCAGGTAAAGGGCGCAGCTACTACGGCATGATGCTCGCGCATATGGGTGTCGCGATGTTTATACTGGGTGCAACCATGGTCTCCCATCATGGTGTAGAGAAAGATCTACGCATGTCTCCAGGCGAAACGGCTGAAATCAGCGCCTACCATTTCCGGTTCGATGGCGTAACCCCCACTCCGGGTCCTAACTACACAGCCAACCAAGGTAAGTTCACTGTCTTTTTAGATGACAAAGAGGTCACTGTACTAGAGCCACAAAAGCGCACCTATCTGGCACAAGGCAGACCCATGACCGAGGCGGCTATTGACTGGGGATTTACCCGTGATCTCTATGTCTCTCTTGGCGAACCACTGGGAGATGGCGATTGGAGCATGCGTCTCTACTACAAACCCTTTGTACGTTGGATCTGGATTGGCGGGCTAGCAATGGCGCTTGGCGGCATTGTCTGTATCTCTGACCGCCGCTACCGCACTGTAAAAAAGAAGGGAACAGCGCCAGCACAAACAGATGCAGCTAACACCTTAGTTACGGAGAAGAGCTAATGTCAAACAACACGGCTACTCCAAGTCGCACCCGTTATCTGATACCACTATTTGTCTTTCTCATTATGGCGGGATTTCTACTGAAGGGTCTGTTTATGGATCCACGCCACATACCCTCTGTGCTGATCAACAAACCAGCCCCTGAGTTCAATCTGCCAACACTGCATAACCCAGAAAAACTGATCAGCAAAGCAGATATGAAGGGAAAGGTCTGGATGCTTAATGTCTGGGCTTCGTGGTGCGTTGCCTGTCGGGCAGAGCACCAAGTGCTTAATGAGATAGCACGCATGGGCATCGTCGAGATTATCGGCCTTGATTATAAAGATGAAACAGTCGATGGTAAAAGATGGCTACAGCAACTAGGAAATCCTTATACAGAAGTGCTGGTCGACAAAACTGGGCGTACCGGTATTGATCTTGGTGTCTATGGTGTGCCAGAGAGTTTTCTTATCGATGCTGAAGTCGTTATTCGCCACAAATTCACAGGCCCTCTCTACTATCCAGATATCAAAGGTGTGCTGATCCCCAAACTCAACGAGATCAAGAGTGCTAGCAAATGAAGATAATCAAAACAGTAATTTTTATTGGGCTGTTTCTGCTATCTGGTTTTGCTGGTGCAACCGCCCTCTCTTCATACACCTTTAAAGATAAAGCAGAAGAGCAAGCCTTTCGTGAGCTAACCGCTAAAATTCGATGCCTCGTCTGCCAAAACCAATCCCTGGCTGACTCCGATGCCGAACTGGCTAGTGATCTACGCCGAGAGGTCTATGCGCTTTGGAATGAGCAAAAATCAGAAGATGAAATCGTTGATTTTCTGGTATCCCGCTACGGCAACTTTGTCCTTTATGACCCGCCATTCAAACCTTCAACCTACATCCTATGGTTTGGGCCTTTCTTCTTGCTGATTATGGGTGCTTACATACTTTCACGCGCATTAAAAAGCAAAACAGAAGATAAAGAGGCAGAGCTAACAGAAGAAGAGCAACAACGCCTAAAAAACCTATTGGGTGACAATAACAACACTCAGGAGCCGATGAAATGATGCTGTTTTGGATAACCTCAGCTGGGCTTACCATCCTGGCTATACTCTTTGTTACCCT
>JAJRWL010000238.1 GCA_024276875.1 Gammaproteobacteria bacterium | reverse complement strand
TTATTAATCGTTGCATAAGTATTCGCAGTAGCAATTATGCATTTAGCACTATTTATCGTGTATTTTGACAAGTGCGGCGCGAGAACTTATGCAACGATTAATACTGAAGATAAAAAGCCGCCAATGCCAGATCTTCTGGTCGTGTAATTTTAATATTATCAGGATGCCCTTCCACCAACTCGGGAATAAATCCCGCTAACTCCATTGCACTGGCCTCATCTGTCACTGGCTTTTCTTGTTCAATGGCTTGCGATAACGCTCTGCACAACATACCTAAACGAAACATCTGTGGTGTAAAGGCATGCCACAGGCCTTCTCGGCAAACGGTTGCTGTGATCTGCCCCAATGCATCAGCACGCTTCATGGTATCCCGCACGGGCACACCCAAAATACCCCCTACTGGATGATTATTCAGTTGTTCAATAAGACGGTCAATATCGCCACTGCGCAGGCAAGGTCTGGCGGCATCATGCACCAATACCCAATCATCATTTTTTGCAACTCCACTGAGTTTATTCAACGCATTAAGCACCGAATGACAACGCTCAGCACCACCGTCCACGGTCATTATGTCTGCATGATTGGCATAGGCGGTATCTGGCCACCACTCATCATTGGGCGAGAGTGCAACCAGGGTTTTTTCTATCCGAGGATGGTCAAGCAGTCGCTGTAGTGTATGTTCAATAACCAGACGGCTATCAAGCGGAAGGTATTGTTTGGGGATATCACTGCCCATGCGTCGACCAACACCCGCCGCAGGCACAACAGCCCAATAAGTTACTTTATTTTCCACATCACTCTTTCGGTTTTTTTTCTGGCTCAATGATTTGGTAGAAGGTCTCACCTTTTCGAATCATCCCTAATTCACTGCGAGCGCGCTCTTCAATAGCATCTAGACCGTGCTTAAGATCCTGAACTTCAGCAGCCAAAGCACGATTGCGCTGGCGCAACTGCTCTAGCTCCTGCTGCTGAGTAACAATCTCTTCTTTGAGATTATGCACCTCAGCCAGACTCCCCTCACCGACCCATAAGCGATATTGCAGCAACACCAATAGTGCGAAAAGAATCCCGATAACGGCACGCATACGTCAGCATCTTTACCTAGACTGTTAACGGTAAATGAGCGCCAACCAATATCCACTCATCGAGGGACTCGCATTGATTGGCGCTCATCCAGGGTGTTGTTTTTAAAGCCCGCGAAAGGCATCCCGACCGGCATAAACCGCATCTTCACCCAGCTGATCTTCAATCCGCATCAGCTGATTATATTTCGCGACACGGTCAGAGCGGCAGAGTGAGCCCGTTTTGATTTGACCGGTATTGGCTGCCACAACCAAATCAGCAATGGTGGTATCTTCGGTCTCACCCGAGCGATGTGATACCACCGCGCTAAAACCTGCATCATGTGCCATATTGATGGCGGCCAGTGTTTCAGTCAGCGTACCAATCTGGTTAAATTTAATCAGAATAGAGTTGGCAATACTCTCATCGATGCCACGCTGTAGAATGCGGGTATTAGTGACAAAGAGATCATCACCGACCAACTGCACGCGGTCGCCCAGTTTTTCTGTCAGAATCTTCCAGCCTTCCCAGTCGCTCTCATCCATACCATCTTCGATAGAGATAATGGGGTACTTATCCACCAGAGAGACCAAGTAATCAGCAAAACCTGCCGCATCAAACTGGCGGCCTTCAGAGGCTAGATCATAGACACCCTCTTTATAGAATTCAGAGCTGGCAACATCCAGCCCAAGGTAGATATCTTTACCTGCCTCATAGCCTGCATTGCTAATGGCTTCAAGAATCACCTCACAGGCCTCTTCATTGGAACCCAGGTCTGGGGCAAAACCGCCTTCATCACCCACTGAGGTAGAGAGACCACGTTTACTCAGTACCTTTTGTAACGCATGAAATACCTCAGCGCCATAACGCACTGCTTCACGAAAAGAACTCGCACCCACGGGCAAAATCATGAACTCTTGCAGATCCACACTGTTGGCCGCATGTGCGCCACCATTGATGATATTCATCATCGGTACAGGCAGGCGGTAGGGGCCAGGGCAGAGTGAACGATAGAGTGGCAACTCACGCTCTTGAGCCGTCGCATGGGCAGCGGCCAGGGAGACGGCCAGCATGGCGTTAGCACCCAGATTCTCTTTGTTTTCAGTACCATCCAGTTCAATCAGCTTGGCATCCAGTGCGGCTTGATCATTTGCGTCCATACCCATCAGGGCATCACGTATCTCACCATTTACATTGGCAACGGCCTGCAATACGCCTTTGCCACCATAACGGTTTTTATCACCATCACGCAGCTCCAAAGCCTCACGCGAGCCGGTTGAAGCACCGGAAGGTGCAACCGCACGACCAAAGGCGCCATCTGCAGTAACCACATCTGCCTCAATTGTTGGGTTGCCCCGTGAATCCAATATTTCGCGTGCACGAACATCAATGATTTCTGACATGATTTCACCCTAACTCGTTATTAAACTTAAATAAATTTAGACTGCATCGTGTATTCCCAGCGTGGGTCTGCACGTTAAACTACTGTATTTCTATTAACCCTTGCCGCTTCACCACTTGATCCAACTCAACCAAGGTTTCCAGCAGCTGTTCCATCTCATCCAATGGCCAAGAATTTGGACCATCACAGAGTGCCTGCTCTGGATTGGGATGGGTTTCCATAAACAGCCCTGATATACCTGCCGCTACCGCCGCCCGAGCCAATACCGGCACATATTCACGCTGGCCACCTGAGGAGCTACCCTGTCCACCCGGCAGTTGAACTGAATGCGTAGCATCAAAAACAACGGGGCAGTTCGTATCACGCATTGCGGCCAGTGAGCGCATATCCACCACCAGATTGTTATAACCAAAGGAGACCCCACGCTCACAGACCATCAGCTGTTCATTGCCTTCAGTTTTCGCCTTGGCAATCACCTGTTTCATGTCCCAAGGGGCTAGAAACTGTCCCTTTTTGTAGTTCACTGGCTTGCCCTGACACGCCACCTCTCGGATGAAATCAGTCTGTCGGCAGAGAAAGCGGGGGTTTGGAGCACATCCACCACGTCCGCGACCTCACCCAAGGGGGTGTCAGTGTGTACATCAGTCAACACCCGCACACCCACTTCAGCGCGCACCTTTTCTAAAATACGCAGCCCCTCTTCCAAACCCGGCCCACGGTACCCAGAGAGTGATGAACGATTGGCCTTATCAAAGGATGATTTAAAGATAAAAGGGATACCCAGCGTGGAGGTGATCGCCTTGAGTTTGCCTGCCGTATCGATAGCTAACTCCTCACTTTCGATCACACAGGGCCCCGCAATCAAAAAGAGAGGGTGCTCCAGCCCAACCTCAAATCCACAAAGGTTCATGCGCTAGCCTACACTCTTTTGATGCGCACGAGCTGCCTGGATAAAACCAGAGAAGAGTGGATGACCATCGCGTGGGGTAGAGGTGAATTCTGGATGAAACTGACAGGCCACAAACCAAGGGTGATCAGGAATCTCAATCACCTCAACCAACTTGCCATCCAGTGACATACCCACCATCGACATGCCTGCTTTTTTTAGAACATCAAGATACTCATTATTGAATTCATAGCGATGACGGTGACGCTCGATGATGACATCTTTACCATACAGCTTCTGTGAGTGGCTTCCCGCCTTCAACTGACACTCCTGTCCGCCCAACCGCATCGTACCGCCCAAATCTGAATTTTCATCACGGGTTTCAAGCTGGCCACCTGTATTAAGCCACTCACTAATCAATGCAATAACAGGATGAGGGGTAGCAGCATCAAACTCAGTGCTTTGAGCATTTTCAAGCCCCGCAACATTACGCGCATATTCAACAACCGCTACCTGCATGCCCAAACAGATACCCAGGTATGGAATGCCGTTTTCACGCGCATATTTTACCGTAGCAATCTTGCCATCAACACCGCGCTCACCAAATCCACCGGGCACTAAAATAGCATCCATTCCATCAAGCGCCGCCGTACCTTCCTTCTCAATCTGCTCTGAGTCAACATAGCAGATCTTTACCCGCGTTTTGTTATGCAGACCCGCATGACCCAGTGCCTCAGAGATTGATTTGTAAGCCTCGGTCAGGTGCATATATTTACCAACCATGGC
>JAJRWL010000237.1 GCA_024276875.1 Gammaproteobacteria bacterium | reverse complement strand
TCAAGCTCAGAATTGGCCAGTCAGCAGTCATGCGAAGCGTCCTACCTTTTAATATATATTCTTAATTGACAAACAGAGCCAGCAGCAATAGCAGGCCAAGAATCATTGCAAATGCGTAGTGATACAAATAACCCGTTTGAATCTGGCGTACAACCCCAGCTATAAAGCCAACTGATTTTGCTGATCCATTGACTATTAAACCATCAATCAAAATCTGATCGCCTACTTTCCAAAAGACTTTTCCGAGCAATCTGCTACCACCCGCAAAAATAGTCTGGTAAAGCTCATCAAAGAAATATTTCTTCTCAAGCAATGTATGCAATGGTGACGCAACACGCTTAATTTTATCTGCGAGTTCTGGATTTTTTATGTAGATCATGTAAGCCACACCGACACCTGCTGCAGCAAGTAGCGTTGGTAACCCAAAAAGGCCATGAAAGAAAAAACCAATTGTGCCATGAAATCCAATTTCCTTAAGTACGTCATGCGCAGGCGCAACATAGATTACATCTTTAAACCAATCGCCAAAGACTATGCCGCTGATCGTAAGGCTGCCAATTAAAACCGATGGAATAGCCAACATAATCAGAGGTGTTGTAACCACCTTTGGCGACTCATGAAGATGGTGCTTAGTGTGCTCATCCATTCTCTCTTCTCCATGGAAAACCATGAAGAACATACGAAAGCTATAAAGAGCCGTAATAAATACACCGAGAATGACCATCAGGTAAGCATAACCTGCACCTGGAATATGCGAATGATGCACCGCCTCAATGATAGAATCTTTTGAGAAAAACCCAGAAAAACCTGGCAATCCAATCAGGGCAAGAGAACCAATAAGCGAAGTCCAATATGTAATGGGCATGTACTTCTTTAGCCCACCCATCTTGCGCATATCCTGCTCATGGTGCATTGCAATAATTACAGAGCCGGCAGCCAAGAACAGTAGCGCTTTAAAAAACGCATGCGTCATCAGATGAAACATGCCTGCTGCGTAGGCAGACGCGCCCAGTGCAACAGCCATATAACCAAGCTGTGATAGCGTTGAATAGGCAACCACACGCTTGATGTCATTCTGTACCAAACCAATCAAGCCGGTAAAGAAGGCGGTAGTCGCACCAATTATTAAAATAAAACTCAGTGCAGTTTCTGATAATTCATACAATGGTGACATACGAGCCACCATGAATATACCCGCGGTCACCATTGTTGCTGCATGGATCAGTGCGGATATAGGGGTTGGGCCTTCCATTGAATCTGGAAGCCATACATGCAAGGGCATCTGTGCGGACTTGCCCATGGCTCCCACAAAAAGCAAGATGCAGATCACTGTCATTAAAGACCATGAAGTGTCACCACAGATCTGTATCTGGATATTTGCAAGTTCTGGAGCTTTAGCAAAAGCCTCTGCGTAATCAACCGTATTAAAGTACATCGCGACCGCCGCGATACCCAGCATAAAGCCGAAGTCGCCCACACGATTGACAAGAAAAGCCTTCATATTAGCGAAGACAGCTGTTTCGCGTGTGGACCAGAATCCAATAAGTAGATATGAAACAAGGCCAACGGCTTCCCAACCAAAAAATAGCTGCATAAAATTATTGGACATGACCAATAACAGCATTGAAAAGGTAAACAGAGAGATGTAGCTGAAAAAGCGCTGGTAACTATTGATGCCTGCCTTGCTACCATCAGGCCAATTTTCCTCATCGTGCGCCATATAACCGATGGTATAGATGTGCACACAGAATGAAACGAAGGTAACAACCGCCATCATCATTGCGGTAAGTGGATCAACCAAAAACCCCACTTCGAATGTAATTCCGTCACTGATCATCCATGTGTAGACAGAACCATTGAATACCTCACGGGATCCAGTTATGAAGCCCAGCAACACAATAATAGAAAGGAATGCAGATATGCCGACACCCACGCTTGTCACCCAATGCGCACCGGCGCGGCCTATCTTAGCACCCCAAAAGCCAGCGATGATGGCTCCGATCAGGGGTGTAAAGGCAATGGCAAGATAAATCTTTTCCATAGTTCGCTTCTTCTATATTTTAAGTCAGGAGTATGCTGTTACCCTTTGAGGGTATCAAGATCCGCTACATTAATTGTGCGTCGGTTACGGAATAAAACTATCAATATAGCTAATCCGATGGCGGCCTCAGCCGCAGCAACAGTCAAGATAAAAAACACAAACACCTGACCAGCACTGTCATCAAGAAATCTCGAGAAAGCTATAAAATTCATATTAACCGCTAACAGCATCAACTCTACACACATGAGGATGATAATGATGTTTTTGCGGTTTAAAAAGATCCCAGCAACACTCAACGAGAACAGGATTGCGCCCAGTATAAGATAGTCGGAGAGTGCGATCATTTCGCCTCCTGTTTCAGTTCAGATGCCATCTTTACGACTCGGATACGATCTGAGCCTTTGGTAACTTTGACCTGTATGGCCGGATCAATTGATTTATTGCCTGGGCGTTTGCGCAGCGTTAATCCGATAGCAGCAATGATGCCAACCAACAGAATAACGGATGCAATTTCCACAGGATACATATAGACCGTGTAGAGCACTTCTCCTAGCTCTTCCGTATTGCTGTAATCAGCTGGGTGGGGGGCAGGCATAGCAAATTTATCCAGCCCAAAGTATCTTGGCCCTACTACAAGGAACATCTCGAAGGCCATTGCACCGGCTACAACCAATCCAACTGGAAGCATCTTAACAAACCCAGCCCGCGTGGCAGCTAAATCAGTGTCAAGCATCATGACGACAAACAGGAAAAGAACCATAACTGCGCCAACATATACGAGCACGAGTACGATGGCTAGAAATTCAGCTTCAAGCAACATCCACAAAATTGCGCTGGTAAAAAACGCAAGCACCAAAAACAGCGCTGAGTGCACGGGATCGCGACGAGTGATCACCATAGTGGCTGATAGCACCAGAATCGTGGCGAATACATAAAAAAGTATTTTTTCGAACGTCATTGGTTATTCCAGACGGTTTTCTTACTTAATCGTAGCTATTCAGATTACCTATCAACGATAGGGAGCCTGAGCCTCAAGGTCTTTTGCAAGTTGGACTTCATACTTATCACCGTGAGCAAGCAACTTCTCTTTGGTCATAATATTTTCGCCCCTGTTCTCAAAACAGTATTCGTAAACACGTGATTCAACTATTGCATCCACTGGGCACGACTCCTCGCAATATCCACAAAAAATACATTTAAAGAGATCAATCTCATAACGTGTCGTACGACGCGATCCATCTTCACGCGGTGCTGCTTCAATAGTAATTGCCAATGCAGGGCAGGTTGCTTCACACAATTTGCAAGCAATGCAACGCTCCTCACCGCTATCATAGCGACGCTGCGCATGCAACCCGCGAAAACGCGGCGACAATGGAGCCCTCTCTTCAGGATACTGTAGAGTAAACTTCTTGGAGCACAGGTATCGACCCGTCAGCTGCAAGCCTTTTAAGAGCTCAAGAAGAAACAGGCTCCGGATGTAGTCAATAAAAACCTTCATCGGTTATTTCGCCCTATTTAAACAACGACTGCAAAACCCGCCACCACGATCCAGACAATGGTAATGGGGATAAATATCTTCCAGCCCAGACGCATGATCTGGTCATACCGATAGCGTGGAAACGTCGCACGGAACCAGAGGAACAGGAAGGCTACAACCAGGGTTTTCAACAACAACCAGATAAACCCTGGGATCAAATCAGTAATCGCACCTAATATAGGAATCCCATGAAAAGGGGATAACCAGCCACCCAGAAACATGATTGCGGTGAGTGCTGAAATCAGAATCATGTTGGCATATTCAGCCAGGAAGAAGACGGCAAAGGTCATGCCGGAATATTCAACATGGAACCCAGCCACAATCTCCGACTCACCCTCAGCCACATCGAATGGAGCACGGTTTGTTTCAGCAACGCCAGAGACAAAGTAGATAATAAAGATTGGAAACAGCGGCAACCAAAACCAATTAAACAGCCCCAGGTTGCCCTGCTGTGCCATCACGATCTCACCAAGATTCAAGCTGCCCGATGCAATCAATACAACAACCAGTGAAAAGCCCATGGCAATTTCGTATGCAACAACCTGCGCACCCAACCTCACCGCACTAAGAAATGCATATTTAGAGTTGGATGCCCAACCCGCAATAATGACCCCGTAAACACCTATCGAGGTCAATGCCAACAGATATAAAAGACCGGCATTAATATCAGCTAAAACCACGCCCTCACTGAATGGAAAGACAGCCCAAGCAGCAAGTGCAGGGCCAATCGAGAGCATCGGTGCAATCAGAAACAGCGTTTTATTGGCGGATGTTGGCAGTATTATCTCTTTACACATCAGCTTCATAGCATCTGCAATAGGCTGTAGTGACCCTTTCGGCCCAACACGGTTGGGGCCAATACGCACCTGCATATAGCTGATTACTTTACGTTCAGCCAATGTGTAATAGGCAACGCAAAGCATCAGCGGCAGCACAATGGCTACGATTTTTATAACTATCCAGAGAATATCCAAGAAAAGATCCATCGAATTACACCTTCTCCAGGGAGATTTCCCCGAATTGATCACCTAAGGATTCGCTACCCGGCACGCCAGCTGGAACCCAAACACAGCCGTCTGGTATATAAGCGTCTACTTTCAAAACCATTTTGGCTCGACCTTCACCCTGTACAACAGCAATCTTATCTCCGTCTGAGAGCCCCGCAGCCGTTGCCACTGATGAATTGACACGGGCAACTGTTGCATCCCGTGCATCTTTTGTTTTTTGTAATGATGCTGCTCGGCGAACCAGAGCATCTGAGGCATAGATAGGTGTTTCACCAATGCGAATCAGACCTGTTACAGCAGAGCGAATCTTGCCCTTTGCAGCACCGAAACTGGTCACCTTCAAGTTACCGCAATAAGACTCTTTAAGCTCATTAAGTATCTCTTCTGAGCTGCTGTAGTCAAAGCCTTCTATATCCAAGAGATTGCCCAGCACGCGCAGAACTTTCCAGCCTGGGCGAGATTCCCCTGCAGACGTTGTTGTTCCAGCAAAGCTCTGCCATGTGCCTTCTGCATTCACAAACGAACCCGAGGTTTCACTGAAAGCGGACATTGGCAGCATGATGTTAGCCGCTTCTTCAAGACATGGACTACGATATGCGGTTACGGCAACAACACATTCTGCATTGTTCAATGCAGAACGTGCAAGTGCAGGATTATTAGTATCTCGCCCAGGCTCAACACCCAGTAGCAAATACCCTTTACGAGGACTTTCCAACATTGTGAGGGCATTGAGCGCATGATCTGGGATGACACCAATCACGGCAGCGCCAACACTATTTGCAGCCATCGGAATAACACCAACAGATGAATCAGTAGCTTTTGCGATCACTGAGGCCAAGCCACAGAGGATCGTATAATCAGGGTGTGATTGCGCCATGTTACCCAGCAGTATGACTGCAGATTCAGCATTCTTAAGCTCTTTTGCGATAGCTTTATGTTCTTCGCCAACATCAACCTGCTCTGTGAGATAATGGAGACCACCTGTTGCTTCAGCAATGGCGGCTAGATTATGAACCATTCCGGCTGGATCACTCACCATTTGAGCGGCATCAAAATGCAAATCCAGTTGAAGCGGGTTTACAAACTGTATTTTTGCACCCTTCAATGCAGCCTTACGCATGCGATGTGCCAGTAATGGTTGGTCTTTTCGAATATTTGAGCCAATCAACAGCGCAGAATCAATGCTTTCAAGTGAAGCTATGGATTGACCTAACCAGGGTATGGCGGTGCTGTTGCCTCGAAAATCCTCTTGTCGGAGACGATAGTCAATATTCTGGCTTCCCAGCCCTACAGTTAATTTTTGTGCGAGCGCGATCTCTTCCAATGTTGCAGTAGGAGAAACCAAGGTTCCAATCTGCTCGGGATCAGCAGCAACTTCTTTTAATCCAGATGCAGCAGCTTCTAAAGCCTCTTCCCAGCTGACCTCACTCCATTTATCATCTTTCTTGATTAAAGGTTGAGTGAGACGATCTTCACTTTTAATTCCTTCATAACTAAAACGATCGCGATCTGAAAGCCAAATCTCATTAATCGCATTATTTGACTCAGGATGCACTCGCATAACTTCATTGCGACGTGTGTGAACCTGAATATTTGAACCAACAGAGTCATGCGGCGCAATAGCTGTATGGCGCGTTAGCTCCCAAGCACGCGCGCGATATTGGAAAGGCTTTGAGGTCAATGCACCAACAGGACATAGATCAATGACATTGCCAGATAGTTCTGAATTGACGTTGCGAGCAACAAAGGTACCGATAGTCATATGCTCACCGCGACCAGTTGCGCCCATTTCACGCATACCCGCAATTTCATCCCCGAAACGAACACAACGCGTACAGTGAATACAGCGTGTCATGTCGGTGGCAATCAGTGAACCCAGGTTGTTTTCAGGGACAACCCTTTTGCCTTCAACAAAACGGGTTGCATCACTGCCATAACCCATCGCTACATCTTGCAGCTCACACTCACCACCCTGATCACAGACGGGGCAGTCAAGCGGGTGGTTGATCAAAAGGAATTCCATTGTGGCTTTTTGAGCAGCGATTGCCATTGGCGAGCGCGTTTGAACCACCATGCCATCCATCACCTGTGTTGCGCATGCAGGGATAGGCTTGGGTACTTTGGCTACTTCAACAAGGCACATACGGCAGCTAGCCGCAATTGACAACTTATTGTGGTAACAGAAACGAGGGATATTAATACCCGCCGCATCAGTTACATCAATGAGCAATGTACCTGATTTTGTTTCCAGGGACTGGCCGTCGACCTCAATTGTTATGGTTTTTTCTTCACTCATCGTGTCATCTCTAATCGCTCACGACCGCCATGGAAGGCGGAAGTGCCGGTTTTGCAGGAGCAAAAAACTGGCCAAGCATCCTCATACACCCGCACCTACCATGCACTTCTTGTGATCGATGTGATACTGAAATTCATCTTGATAATAACGCAACATACCTGCAACAGGCATGGCTGCAGCATCGCCCAGGGCGCAGATTGTTTTACCACGAATGCGATTTTGTACATCCATCAGCAGATCAATGTCCTCTGGACGGCCCTGCCCGTTTTCAATGCGATGAACAATACGATACAACCAGCCTGTTCCTTCTCGGCATGGTGTACATTGCCCGCAGGACTCTTCGTGATAAAAGTAACCCATGCGATCCAGAATTTTGACCATGCAGGTTGATTCATCCATCACGATGACAGCACCTGAACCCAGCATTGAACCCGCCTTGGCAATCGTATCGTAATCCATGGTTAAATCCATCATGAGATTACCTGGGATTACAGGTGATGATGATCCACCGGGTATGACAGCTTTAAGCTTACTGCCATCCCGCATGCCACCTGCAAGTTCAAAAAGCTCGCTGAAAGGTGTGCCCATGGGCAGTTCAAAAACCCCCGGATTTCTAACATGTCCAGAGATTGAAAACAGTTTGCTTCCACCACTATTTTCTACGCCTATATCACGGAACTGCTCAGCACCTTCGCGCAAGATCGTTGGCACACTGGACAGCGTCTCAGTGTTATTAATTACAGTGGGACACCCATAGAGCCCAACATGCGCTGGGAATGGAGGTTTATAGCGGGGCTGCCCTTTTTTTCCTTCGATTGACTCAAGCAATGCTGTCTCTTCTCCACATACATAAGCGCCACCGCCTAGATGTACGTTAAGTTCACAGTCAAAGCCTGACCCTAGAATATTTTTTCCGACAAACCCAGCTGCACGAGCTTGATCAATGGCATTCTGAAAACGCTCATAGGGTTCCCAAAACTCTCCCCGAATATAATTGTATGCATAATGCGCGTCGATCACATAACTGGCAATCAGCATGCCTTCAACCAGTGCATGGGGGTTATAGCGCAGGATATCACGATCCTTAAATGTACCTGGTTCGCCTTCATCAGAGTTGCATACCAAGTATTTATCGGTAGGCGCATCACGATTTATAAAACTCCATTTCAATCCCGTGGGAAAGCCTGCACCACCACGACCACGCAATCCAGATGTTTTTAACCCATCAATAATCTCAGCTGGCGGTGTTTTTTCAGTCAGGATCTTGGTCAAAACCTCATAGCCACCGCGGCTACGATACTGTTCAATATCCCAGAGATTATCCAGATCGCGATTTTTAAATATAACTTCGTTGGCCATCTGCGTTACTCCAGCTCATCCAGGATTGAATCAAGCTTTTCTGGCGTAAGGTTCTCATAATATTTATGCCCAACCTGCATCATAGGCGCGCCACCACAAGCCCCTAGGCACTCCACCTCTTTAAGAGAGTAACGACCATCTTCTGTTACCTCTCCAAACTTGATCCCAAGCTTACTATTCAGATGTTCAACAATCTGATCCGAGTTGTTAATCATGCATGAGATATTTGTGCAGACACAGAGCTTGTTTCTGCCAACAGGCTTATGCTCATACATTGAATAAAAAGTTGCAACTTCATAGATAGCAATTGATGGCAGATCCAAGTATGCAGCCACCTCATCCATTCGTTCCTGAGTTAGCCACCCACCATTAGCATCCTGAATAATTCGCAATGCAGCCATTGATGCTGATTGCGATTCACCCTCTGGATATTTGGCAATCTCATGGTCTATTTCAGCCCGTATTTCCGGCGTGAATAGTTCGTCTCTATTTTTTATCTCAAGCGCGCTCATATATTTGTCTTAGCGGTCAATTTCACCGAATACAACGTCCATAGTGCCAATCAAAGCCACCACGTCAGCTAACATATGCCCTTTGGCCATCTCATCCATCGCCATGAGATGCGCAAACCCTGGTGCTCGTAATTTGAGTCGGTAGGGTTTATTTGCGCCATCTGAGACGATGTATACGCCAAATTCACCTTTAGATGCTTCCACAGCAGCATAGACTTCCCCTGGGGGAGTGCAATAGCCTTCGCTGAAGAGCTTGAAATGGTGGATCAGCCCCTCCATATCACTCTTCATTGCCGCTCGTTTTGGAGGAGCAATTTTATGATTCTCAACCATTACTGAACCTGGGTTAGCTCGCAACCAATCGATGCACTGTTTAATAATGTGATTAGACTGGCGAATCTCTTCTATTCGAACCAGATAGCGATCATAACAGTCGCCATTTACGCCAACGGGGATATCAAAATCAACTTTATCGTATGCAGCATAAGGCTGCTTTTTGCGAAGATCCCATTCAACACCAGAACCACGCAACATGGGCCCAGTAAAGCCAAGCGCCTTAGCTCGTTCAGCAGTAACAACACCAATGCCGACAGTACGTTGCTTCCAAATCCTGTTTTCGGTGAGCAGGGTTTCATACTCATCAACACAGCCTGGAAAACGATCAGTAAAGTCTTCGATAAAATCCAATAATGAACCCTGACGATTTTTATTCAATCGATCTAGCTCACTTTTGTCTCGTTGAAGATCGCTTGCAGAAAAACGTGGCATCTCATCAGGCAGATCACGATAAACACCGCCAACCCGATAATAGGCTGCATGCATGCGTGCGCCTGAGACTGCTTCGTAACAATCCATCAGATCTTCACGTTCGCGGAAGCAGTAGAGAAATACTGTCATTGCGCCAATATCAAGCGCATGCGTCCCCAGCCACATCATGTGGTTCAGGATACGGGTGATCTCATCGAACATAGTCCGAATATATTGAGCACGTATCGGAGCTTCTATTCCCAATAATTTCTCCACAGCAAGAACATAAGCATGTTCATTCTGCATCATGGAGACATAATCCAGACGATCCATATAGGGGATATTCTGATTATAAGGCTTTGTTTCTGCCAACTTTTCGGTACCGCGATGCAGCAACCCTATATGCGGGTCAGAGCGCTCAATGACTTCACCATCCATCTCTAACACAAGACGCAATACGCCGTGTGCAGAGGGGTGCTGCGGACCAAAGTTTAGCGTGTAATTGCGAATTTCAGGCATTGGCTGCGTTCACTAATTTGATTTTTCGTTCATGTAGCGATTATCTTCTCGAATCACTTTTGGCACTAATGTGCGAGGTTCGATTGATACCGGCTCATAAATGACCCGTTTTTTCTCTGGGTCATAACGCATCTCCACGTGCCCTGAAAGAGGAAAGTCTTTACGGAAGGGATGCCCTACAAATCCGTAGTCTGTAAGAATGCGGCGTAGATCAGGGTGTCCTGCAAAGAGAATCCCATAGAGATCAAAAGCCTCTCTTTCAAACCAATCTGCAACAGGCCATACAACGATGGCAGACTCGACGATAGGATGTTCACTGTCAAGATAGGTTTTCACCCGCAACCGAACATTGTTTTCTATTGAGAGCAGATGATAAACAACAGCATACCGATTTGATTTTTTTGGATCGGCGTCAATAGCACGATCGACACCACGACCAAAGCCGGTTGAAGATGCAGTGCTCGTCTCCCACTCAACTTGCCCATAGGTTAAATAATCAACCCCACAGAGATCTATTAGCTGATCAAACCCAAGTGAAGCATGGCCATAGAGGTCAAAAAGAACCTCCAGCAGATCCTCACATGGAACGGTTAGTGTTACTTCACCAAAAGCCTCATCAACCGTACACTCTTTTTTCTTAAAAGCTGTATTAAGCGTATCAACTAATTTTGCAACTCGCTGCTCAGGCGTTATCTTGGCTGTAGCATTCATGATCAAGCCTGGCGTGCAATAGTTGAGGTTCGGCGAATTTTATTTTGCAGCTGCAAAATACCGTAAAGTAGTGCCTCTGCAGTTGGAGGACAACCTGGAACATAGATATCGACAGGCACCACTCGATCGCACCCACGAACGACAGCATAAGAGTAGTGGTAATAACCACCACCATTCGCACAAGACCCCATTGAGATAACCCAGCGCGGCTCAGCCATCTGATCATAAACCTTACGCAAGGCCGGTGCCATTTTGTTTACCAGTGTTCCTGCAACAATCATCACATCTGATTGACGTGGGCTTGGGCGAAAGATAATACCGAAGCGATCCATATCATAACGAGATGCAGCAGCATGCATCATCTCAACTGCGCAGCACGCGAGACCAAAGGTCATCGGCCAAAGAGAGCCTGTACGAGCCCAGTTCATGAGTTTATCAGCGTTGGTGGTAATAACGCCTTCTTCAAAAACACCTTCTATTCCCATTCCAACGCACCCTTCTTCCACTCGTAAATGAAACCAATGGTTAAAACGGCCAGGAACACCATCATAACAAGATAGCCAACCATACCAATTTTATCGAGCACTACTGCCCATGGAAAGAAAAAAGCAATTTCCAAATCAAAAATAATAAAGAGGATCGCAACTAGATAGTAACGCACGTCAAATTTAATACGCGCATCTTCAAATGCTTCAAAGCCGCACTCGTAGGGAGATTCTTTTTCATCGTCTGGTTTTCTTGTACCAAGGACAAAACCCAAGCCTACCATGACGCAGCCAATAACACTGCCAAGCACCATGAAAACCAATATGGGCAGATAATTTTCGAGCATTGCTTTTAAGCCCTCCCCCAGCCGAGTTATTTAAATCTTTTGTTCTCGGCTCAATTCAACAAGGCATGCAGTCTAGTGCATGAAGACAACACGTGTCAAGAAAAAAAATTCAACTAAATTCCTTCATAATCAACGAGTTGTACTTTTCTGTTGGCAAAAAAAACAGTCTTACCACTCTCAGTAATGCTGTTTTTTATTATTGGTGCCGATGGCCGGACTTGAACCGGCACGACTTGCGTCACCGCCCCCTCAAGACGGCGTGTCTACCAATTTCACCACATCGGCAATTCTATTTTCTTAAATCTATTCAGCCCAGATCCTAAAGTCAACCCATATTAAATTATTGCTCGTTAGGAATAACAGGAACTTCATTTCTACCAATCGCTTCAACTGGTGCTTTAGGCGTTACTGGCACCTCATTAAAAGGCATAGGCACTTCTTGCGTAACTGAAGCCGCATCAGACCCCATTAAGTTTGGTTGCTCAGTACCCTGCATGGCAAAATAAGCAAGCGCTAAACTTGTAGCAAAAAAAAGTGTTGCTAAAACAGCGGTTGCGCGCGTGAGGAACGAGCCTGACCCTTGCGAACCAAATACTGTTGATGATGCACCACTTCCAAAAGCAGCCCCAGCATCTGCACCCTTACCGTGCTGTATCAGCACTAACCCTATCACCCCTACAGCCAGCAAAAGGTGGACGGCAACCAAAATTGTTTGCATTCTAAATCCCAATAAATATCTATAAAAAACTAATTTGCAGCTTTGCAAATAGATAAGAAGCCTTCAGCTTTTAAAGCTGCACCGCCTATTAAGCCGCCATCAATATCACTCTGCGTCAGCAATTCTACTGCATTTTCAGGCTTCATGCTGCCACCATAAAGGATGCGCATGCCACTAGCAACAGCACCATCATGCTGAGCCAGTTGACTGCGAATATAAGCATGCACCGTCTGCGCCTGCTCCGGCGATGCTGTCATCCCAGTTCCAATAGCCCAAACAGGTTCATAGGCAATAACCGCACCATCTAATGCCGCTATACCACCTTGATCAATCACTGCTGCCAGTTGAGCCGCCACAACATCTTCTGTAATACCTTGCTGCCGCTCTTCAAGCGTTTCACCCACGCAAAGAATAGGAATAAGCCCTGATTTTTTTGCAACCACAAACTTTTTTGCCACCAGGGCGTTATCTTCGCCATAAAGCATGCGTCGCTCTGAGTGACCTACAAGAACGTACTTACAGCCAAAGTCCAACAACATAGATGCGGATATTTCACCTGTAAAAGCACCGCCTGCTTCGGCAGAGAGATTCTGTCCACCCCAAGCAATAGAGGAACCCGCTAATTGAGCCTGCACCTCAGGAATAAAGACATATGGCGGGCAGACTACCACCTCTGCATTCACAACCTCTGCAAGCCCTGATTTAATTCCTGCTAACAACTCTTTGGTGCTTGCCAAAGAACCATTTAACTTCCAGTTTCCAGCAACTAGTGGTTGGCGCATCTGCTTTCTCTCTCAATGGAAAAAGAGCGCGCTAGCTTAACGGTCAACGCGTTCGAAATCAATGTGGAATTTATTTTATTACGGCTAATTTTTTTACTGTGTCTACAAGTTGACCTACTAATTGTGACACCTGCTGCACATTTCGCCCTTCGACCATAACACGAATCAATGGTTCTGTACCTGATGGGCGCAACAGCACTCGACCCTCACCATTTAATTCAGCCTCAACATCTTTAATGGCTTTTTTTAATTCTGCTAGCTGCATAACATTAGAGCCTTCATTTACTTTAACATTAACAAGTAGTTGCGGGCACTTTTTCACATCCGCACAAAGCTCACTTAATGGTTTTCCGCTTATATAAACTTCCGCCAATACCTGCAAGGCTGAGATAATGCCATCACCTGTTGTTGTACGATCTAAGCAGATAATGTGACCTGATGGTTCACCTCCAATTGCCCAGCCCTTCTCTTGAAGCCTTTCCAAAATATGACGATCACCTACATTAACACGTTCAAATCCAATTCCATGCTTTTCCAATGCAAGCTCAAGGCCAAGATTAGACATCACTGTACCAACCACTGAACCGTTCATTCCACCATTTCTCTGTCGTGATCTGGCGATGATATAAAGCAAGTCATCTCCATCCAGAATATTGCCTTGATTGTCAACCATAATCAGGCGATCACCATCACCATCAAGACCAACACCGATATCCGCACCAGTGCTTATAACTGTTTCCACCAACAACCCAGGGCTTGTTGACCCTACGCCCGCATTAATATTTACCCCATCAGGTTCTACGCCAATAGTGATCACTTCTGCGCCCAGTTCATCAAAAACATAGGGGGCGATGTGATAGGTCGCACCGTTGGCGCAATCAACTACAATCTTTAAACCACTAAAATCCATTACAGACGGAATGGTGCTTTTACAAAATTCAATATAACGGCCAGCGGCATCACTGACCCTATCTGCTTTACCTAAATTTTCTGAGCCAACGGTGGTCATTTTGCTGGAGAGTTCATGCTCAATAGCCAGTTCAACCTCATCTGGCAACTTACACCCTTGTGCGGAAAAAAACTTGATACCATTATCTTGATGCGGATTATGAGAAGCACTAATGACGATACCCGCTTGCGCATGTAGGGTCCGAGTAAGATAAGCGATACCAGGGGTAGGCATTGGGCCCAGCAGGCGGGTATTTACGCCCGCAGCCACGAGGCCAGCCTCTAAGGCTGACTCAAACATGTAGCCTGAAATCCGAGTATCCTTGCCTATCAGAACACTACTGTTCTTACCTTTACTGAATACACGACCAGCAGCCCAACCCAGCTTTAATACAAAATCAGGGGTTATGTGTCCTTTTCCTACTTGGCCACGAATGCCATCCGTTCCAAAATACTTGCGCTCCACTAAGCCCTCCTTACATTCTTCTTATAAAACTTCAGTGCATAACAGCTATAGCACTATCGCTGTTGTAACAGCCAACGCATCGACTGTCGGTTTAACATCATGCGTTCTAATAATAGAGGCTCCACGCTCAACCGCTAATACAGCTGCTGCCAAACCACCAAACAAACGGCAGTCAGCGGGCTCATCCAGCAGCTCGCCAATCATTGATTTTCGTGAAATCCCAACCAATACTGGCAGATCCAGTTCGGTTATATTCTGCAAATCTTTTAATAATGCCAAATTATGATCCAAGCTTTTACCAAACCCAAATCCTGGATCAATCAATAACTGATCACGAGAGATTCCGGCCGCTATACAGCACTCAATGCGCTGAGCTAAAAAAGATTTCACCTCAGACACTATCTCATCATAATGTGGAGCCTGCTGCATTGTGCGAGGCTCTCCCTGCATGTGCATCAAACATACTGGCACATTGAGATCAGCTACAGCCTCTACTGCCCCTGGTGCTTGCAGAGCCTGGATATCGTTGATCAGCCCGGCACCTGCGGCAACAGCGGCCTTCATAACATTTGGTTTGCTGGTATCAATAGAGATCGGTATGGAAAAATTGTTAGCAACACCTTCAATGACGGGTATTACACGATTCAGCTCTTCTGCTTCTGTGACAGATTGAGCACCTGGGCGGGTAGACTCACCACCCACATCAATAATGGCAGCACCTTCCTCTACCATTCGCTGCACCTGCCCCATAGCTAAATCAAATGATAAAAAATCACCCCCATCCGAAAAGGAATCGGGAGTGATATTGAGAATACCCATTACTTTTGGTTGCGATAGATCTAGCAGCTGACCTGCACAATCAATAACAGTGCCTCGGCCAGCCATTACTCAACAAAAACCAACTAAGCCCACACCGATATCGATCTAATAACAGTTTTTAATGCTGATTGGCCGGATCACCAATAGAGTCCTCGCCTTTATCTTTTTTAGGCTCTTCCTCTACAGGGGTCGCTCCGGTGTCTCCAGGCTTTGATCCAGACTCATCCCAATCTGCAGGAGGACGAGGAGGTTTACCATTCATAATGTCATCAATTTGATCAGCGTCGATGGTTTCATACTTGATCAACGCATCAGCCATCACATGCAATTTATTGGTATGCTCGGTAAGAATATTATTTGAGCGCTCATAATTACGATCAATAAACATCCGTATCTCATTATCAATAATCTGAGCTGTATCATCTGATACGTTTTTATGCTGAGTAACCGAACGACCGAGGAAAACTTCCTCCTCATCTTCGCTGTACATCAGCGGACCCAGCTTTTCAGATAGTCCCCATTTTGTCACCATATTTCGTGCTATTTCTGTGGCACGTTTAATATCGTTAGATGCACCCGTTGTAACGCTCTCAGGGCCAAATATCAGCTCTTCAGCTATACGCCCACCGAACAAACTAGAGATCTGGCTCTCCAACTTTTGCTTACTCATGCTGTAACAGTCTTCCTCTGGCAAAAACAGGGTGACACCCAATGCGCGCCCACGAGGAATAATGCTCACTTTATAGACAGGATCATGTACTGGCACTAAACGACCAACAATGGCATGTCCTGCTTCATGGTAAGCCGTTAGCTTTTTCTCATCATCACTCATCACCATTGAGCGTCGTTCTGCACCCATCATGATCTTATCTTTAGCTTTTTCCAGATCATCCATATCCACTTCACGCTTATCAGCTCGCGCAGCAAAAAGCGCGGCTTCGTTCACCAAATTAGCAAGATCAGCGCCAGAAAACCCAGGTGTACCTCGCGCAATCAGGGAGGCCTTGGCATGCTCTGACATCGGTACCTTGCGCATATGAACCTTTAAGATCTGCTCACGACCACGGATATCAGGCAGAGGAACCACAACCTGACGATCAAAACGCCCTGGGCGCAATAACGCAGGATCCAGTACATCAGGGCGGTTGGTCGCAGCAATAACAATGACCCCCTCATTACCTTCAAAACCATCCATCTCAACCAGCAGTTGATTTAGGGTCTGCTCACGCTCATCATGCCCGCCACCCAGACCTGCACCACGGTGTCGACCAACAGCATCAATTTCGTCGATAAAGATAATACAAGGGGCATGCTTTTTGCCTTGCTCAAACATATCACGCACACGGGAGGCACCCACACCGACAAACATCTCAACAAAATCTGAACCAGAGATCGTAAAGAATGGCACTTTGGCTTCACCTGCAATGGCTTTGGCCAGCAGGGTTTTACCCGTACCCGGTGAGCCCACCATCAGTACGCCACGAGGAATCTTGCCGCCCAGTTTTTGGAATTTCGAAGGATCGCGAAGAAAATCAACCATTTCAGTGAGCTCTTCCTTGGCCTCTTCAACACCGGCTACATCATTAAATGTCACTTTTATTTGATCTTCGCTCAGCAAACGAGCTTTGCTTTTTCCAAAGGACATGGCTCCCTTACCGCCACCGCCTTGCATCTGACGCATAAAGAAGATCCACAATCCGATCAGTATAAAAAGTGGGAACCAATTGATCAGGATAGACATTAGAAGCGAAGGTGACTCTGGTGGCTTG
>JAJRWL010000236.1 GCA_024276875.1 Gammaproteobacteria bacterium | reverse complement strand
TGACTGCTGCATCTGGATCCCACTCAATATGTATTTTCCCAGCGTAGGTTTCAGCCTGCATGGCCTCAAGGAGGTGGTTTTTAGCAGGTATTGGCTTATCACCCTTTGGGTGATTATGTTTTGGTGGGAGAGCCATGTTTTTAGCCGTTGTTTCAAAAGGTTAGTAGTGTAATGCCTTTTTCAACTGATTTTTCTAGGTTTACATGGGTAAATACGATGATTGGTAATGTTAAAAATGCCGTGGCAGGAACCTATCATGCCATTGGGTCAAAACATTTGTCCCGCTATCTTGCTGAATTCTGTTATCGGTTTAATCGTCGGTTTCAACTTAGAGATATGTTGCTTTACGGACTCCGCCAATGCCGAATAGGCTGTTGAAACTGGCTAAGAGTTGTGGGTAATCAGGAAGATCTTTGTGTGCATTGATACCAAAACCAGAAGAAATCAGGTCTCTTTACTTACCAGTTAAAGGGGCAGCAGTGGCTCTAAATACAGACTATTTATGACAGTGTTATATCTTTTTAAAATAGCGTTGCGCCTTATTTTTAATGTTGGAGTTATTAAGCTATTTTCAATAGTCCAGGGATCTGGGATGATTTCTATATGATGAATTTGAGCATACCCTGGAAAGCTATGTAACTGTTTTTGAATGCGGTTTTTAAGGGCTGTTTTTAATGTTTTGTCCTGTAATATGTTTTTGTGGTTCTGATCAAGACCCAATTTATTAGCTAATATTTTAAATTGATTTTTTTCAAGATAGACCAATACAGCAAGTGATGGTTTGCCCTCGCCAATCACCATAACCTGTTCAAACAAATTATCAAGCGCAATGGCCATTTCCATATCGGCGGGGGGTACTTTTTCGCCTGTAGAAAGTACGATAATTTCCTTTAGTCGACCCGTGATGAAGATGTGATTGTTTTCATCTATTCTGGCTTTGTCTCCTGTATGTAACCAACCATCAGTTGCTATAATTTTTTGAGTTGCTTCTTTATTATCCCAATATCCCATCATGACGCATGGACTGCGAGTTAGTAATTCATCATGTTTTCCAATCTTTACTTCAACTTTTGGGAGGGGTGTTCCAATGCTTTCTGGAATATTATCTTCTACCCGATTACCAGCAATGACAGGGCTTGTTTCAGTCAACCCATAACCTTGTTGAATATAAATACCCAATCCTATAAATGTGTTTGCAATTTTGGGTGACAGTGCAGCCCCACCACTTACAGCAAAACGTAATTGCCCGCCTAATTTTTTCTGTATTTTGCTGGCTACTAATTTATTGAGAAGTGGCCAGAGAAGCAGGTCAAATGACCAGGGTTTACGCTTCTGGTCGTATTCGAATTTTTTCCAGCCAATAGCAACAGCCATATGGAATAGCTTTTGTACAATAGATGAATCCTGCTCCAGTTTGGCTGCTATCTTTCCATAGACGCGCTCAAATATACGTGGGACAGATATAAGCAGTGTTGGTTTAATATACAGTAAGTCTTGCCCTAGTTTGGCGATTGAACGAGCATAAGCTACATTGGCTCCTGCAATCATTGGAAGATAGTAGCCAATGGTGCGTTCAAGGGTATGAGATAAGGGAAGAAAGGAGAGAAAACGATCATCTGGATAGATGGCATAGCATTTAAGCGCTGCCTGTGCATTCCACATGATATTAGCATGGCTTAACATGACACCTTTAGAGCGGCCTGTAGTACCTGATGTATAGACTATCGTTGCCAGTTCATCTGGTTTACTTTCAAGCGATTGGATCTCACATGTTTCCTCTGGTAACCATGCTGCAATCTGTTTGATATGTGGTTGTAGTGTGGTGTTTTCTATCAGAGTTAGTGACAGAATTCGATGCAAGCCTGCAAGCTGACTATGAATTTCAGTTAATCCTTGCCACTGCTCATTGCCTTCAATTAAGAGTAAACGCACACCTGCATTTTGCAGAATGTATCCAATATTCTCTGGGCGATCATTAACGTACAGGGGAACAACTACAAGCCCAAGTCCTAATGCTGCTTGGTCAAATATCACCCACTCTTTGCAGTTGCGGATCATAAGTGCAACACGATCGCCTGGGGTTAGTCCTTCCTTTTGTAGGGCGGCTTGCCATTTAGCAACATGCTGCCCCATCTCTTTCCATGTGGTGCTGTTCCACTGTTTTATCTCTTCGCTGTATTGCGTATATGCAATATTATTAGGGCTTTTTTTATGCGTTCCCGAAATGCAGCGGCCAAGGTTGGTGCCTGGTCATATGGGATTATATCCATACGTAGATTGTTCATATTAATTCAGCCATCCATAACTCCAGTCCATCCAGCATCTGCTTTTTCTCCAAATGCTTTAATACGTTGTTGCATTATTTCGCTTTGTTCGTGTGCAATATAGTGCATTGGGCCACCGCGAAAAGGAGCGAAGCCTGTGCCAAATACAACACCTGCATCCAAAAGATTTGCATCTAAAACGATCTCTTCACGTAGGCAAGCAACCGCTTCATTTAACATGCACATGATCATGCGATCAGCTAATTCAGGCAGGACATTAGCACCTTCCGTAACTGCCGGTTTTTGTGCTCTTCCTTTGGTGTAGAGATAGAATCCCTGACCACTTTTATGCCCCAGTTTTCCTTCAGACACCGTGGAGCGCAACCTTTCAGGTACGTCTATCGGTAAGCTTTCTGCTAGCTTATCTGCTACAGCTAGACAAATATCCAGTCCGACTGTATCGGCCAATTCAACTGGTCCCATTGGCATGCCGAAATCAGTTGCTGCTTGATCAATAACCGAGCCTGGAACACCACTGTCCAAGAGTACAATAGCCTCTAAAAGATAGGGCATAAGTATGCGGTTAACCAAAAAACCTGGGCTGCTTTTTACGGGTAGAGGCAGTCGGCCAATCTGTTTGGCAAATGCAGCTGCTTGTCGCGCTGCATTTTGATCAGTGTTGTTTGCACTGACTATTTCAACCAGTTGCATTTTAGCGACTGGATTAAAAAAATGTAGTCCAACCAGTCGTTCTGGGTTTTTTAAGGTTTTATTTAATATCTCAAGAGGGATGCTCGATGTATTAGTGCAGAGTAGCGCACTCTTTTTAAGTCGAGGTTCTAATTGAGCATAGAGTGCTTGCTTGGCCTCAACATCTTCAAAGATGGCTTCAATAACAACATCGGCTTTAGGTACACCTGTTGCTTTGCAATCTGGCATTATTCGGTCAAGTGCATCACGCACAAGAAGTGGTTTTTTAAGTTTCTTTTTAAAGAGGCTGTGAGCGCGTCCCATCGCCTGTGAAAGAAACTCAGGCGCTCGGTCTTGTAGTGTCACTTGCATGCCTTGTAGTGCGCACCAGGCAGCAATATCACCCCCCATAATTCCGCCGCCAATAACATGTACATGCTTGGCTTTAAAATCAGATTTGCGTCCCTCTGCCTTTAACTGCTCCTGTAGTAGAAAAATTCGAATCAAGTTTTGTGCGGTATCACTACTAATTAACTTTGCAACCTCTTCAGCTTCACTGGCAAACATGGCTTTACGGTTGTTTGCATATTTTGTCCAGTGTTTAATCAATGCATAAGGGGCAGGGTAGTGTGCTGGGTTTGCTTGCTTGGCCACCTGTTTCTTTAGAAAATGGCTAACCAAAGGACGTAACAGCCCATTGCCTGGTAACTTTTGTTGCCAAGTTGGCCGGTGTGGCTTTGGTTTTGTTATGATCAAGTGATGAGCGGCTACTTTTAGTTGTCGCTTAGGTACTGACATGTCAACCAATCCGACTCTGCGAGCAGCAGTTCCACTCAGTGCTCTGCCTGTTAGCATCATATTAAGTGCGGGGAGGTGGCCGATCAGTTGCGTACTGCGAACAGTGCCACCAAAACCGGGGAAAATACCCAGTCGTACCTCTGGCAGTCCAATACGAGTAGTCGGGTCATCACAACAGACGCGATAACGGCAGGCGAGCGCCAGCTCTGTACCACCGCCAAGAGAGAAGCCATGGATCATTGCTACAGTAGGGCAGGCTAGCTTCTCTACACGATCAAAGATTCTATGCGCCTGGAGTATCTGTTTTTTAGCCTCTTCCGTCTCTGTTATACGACTGAAGGCTTTAACATCAGCACCGGCTATAAAACCACTGGACTTGTCTGAGCAGATGATGAGTCCAGCAGGGTTAGCTTGTTCAATCTCTCCCAACTGTGCATCCAGCTCATCCAGCGCCTCTATTGTCAGCACATTAGTGCTGCTGTCTGCTTGATCAAAATGTAACCAGATAATGCCATCCTGATCCTGTTCTGTTCGCCAGTGTTTATTCATCTCATTTCTCCCCCTGACGATCGACCAATATGGCGCCGCCCTGTCCGCCACCAATGCAGAGGCTGGCGATACCACGATGGGCATTTTCACGTGCTAATATGTTTAATAGATGGAGCACAATGCGGGTTCCACTGGTGCCGACAGGGTGTCCAATACTGATGCCGCCTCCATCAATATTGAGACGAGCCATATCGATAGGGTCGAAGGGGTGATCCTGATTGAGGTGTTCACGGCAGTAGTCACTATCTGTCCAGGCTTTCATACATGCCAGTACCTGCACAGCAAAGGCTTCATTGATCTCCCAGTAATCTATATCTGCCGTAGAGAGCGCATGGCGTTGCAGCAAGGGAGCCATAGCATGTACCGGCCCCAGTCCCATATGAGCAGGATTTAACCCCGCCCACTGACAATCAACAATACGCCCTAACACGGGTAGCTTATATTTTTTAACAGCCGCACTGGAGGCCAATAAAAGCAGTGCTGCGCCATCTGTAATTTGTGAGCTGTTACCTGCGGTGACTTTACCCACGGTTCGATCAAAAAAAGGTTTAAGACGGCTCAGCTTTTCAGCTGTGGTATCTGTGCGTAGACCTTCATCGGTTGTATATAGTGTGCCATCGGGTGCATAAAGGGATTCAATTTCACTCAAGTGCCCAGCTGCTTGTGCAGCCGCCAGCCGTTGGTGGCTCTGAGCTGCGTAGCTGTCCATCTCTTCTCGGCTGATATTAAATTTCCAAGCAAGCTCTTCTGCCGTTTGCCCCATGGATAGACCCACTACAGGGTCACTTAGCCCACACAGCAGTGTGATAATAGGTTTGACATAGGCGGGGCGGAGGTGTGCTAAATGCTGCATTGTACTTGTTGCGCTACGTGCCTTGTTCCAACCAGCAAGCCAAGTGACCATTTGGTCATTTAGTAAAATCGGATGGCGGCTCATGGCCTCTGTGCCACCCGCAAGTACAAGATCAGAGCGCCCCGATGCAATGTTTGTTGCGGCACAATCAAGTGATTGCATGGCTGAAGCACAATTACGTTGTACTGTCCAAGCAGGAACCTGCTCACCACAACCAAGCCTCAACGCCACAATACGTGCAATATTAGCTTCATTGGGGCCGCTGGCAACACAACCGAGAATCACTTCATCCAATGCATCTGGCTCAAAGGGCTGACGAGCAAGCAAGTGGCGGCCTGCCTGTACCGCCAGGTCTGATGCATGGAAAGAGCCAGGTGGCCCCATAGCACGGAGGAAGGGGGTGCGCCCACCATCGACTACATAGACTGCACGTCCTTTTAAGTTGGTTTTAGCACTTACCATAAATCAACACCCCCGTTATTTTTCTGTTTTCAGTCGCCCCTTTCCATAAGTGTAGACGGCACTTCATTTTGTGTGTGTTTTTAGTCTTGCTTATTAATCAGCCTAATACTGGCATACGGTGCTATAGTTTTTTGATGTAACTGCGTTCATTGGATATCGGAAAGATCACTGCTTTAGTTTCCTATATATCAGGCGGCAGCTTAGTAAATCAACGTCACAGTAATTAAGGGTATTGTTTTTTTAGCATTGTATTATGCTCAGTAAGCAGGTTGACTCATACAGGAATGGTACGGGGAGAATTGAAGTGAATGTTATTGAATATGCTTTGAAGATAGAGAAAGAGGGAGAAGCTTATTATCATGAGCTGGCATCTAAAGCAAAAAACAGACATATTAAAGGTATTTTTAATATGCTGGCTGATGCTGAAGTTAAGCACTATGAAGCATTTTTACAGCTAAAAAATAACTGCGCTATCATCACATCAGAAGAAGACATTTTTCCAAAGGTTAAAAGTATTTTTAAGCAGATGAAGCTTGAAAATGAAGCGATGGATATACAAAAAAATGACCTTGATGCTTACATAAAAGCACGAAAAATTGAAAAAGAGAGCAGGGATTTTTATTTACAACAATATAAGCTGCTGTCAGATCCTATCGAAAAAGAACTCTGCCTAGAGATTGCAGAAGAGGAGCATCAACATTACGTTATTCTTGATAATATTATTAGCTTCATTTCTCATCCAGATACTTGGGTTGAGAATGCAGAGTGGAGTCATCTTGGTACAGATATCTATTAAAATTAGCGGCTAATGTAATATCATCAATATCTATATTTCGTTTAAAAACAAGAAGTAACAACCATTTATTAATGCTAATTATCTGTTTTCTATAGCGCCAAAATGATCAAATGCGTCAACCTGAATGACTTGACTGCGTAAGGTTTTCATCTCTTCAAGCAGTGCGGCTTCCTCCTCTTTAATCATGCCTTTTTCTTGGGCATTTGCGGCTAACTCATAGATGGTTTTGCCCGTTATCAAGCCATCTCGCCGAGCTTGATTTAGCGTTTTTTCAATGGGAGCGACCTTTTCTGCCATGGCGAGTGCTAGCTCATGACGGCCAACCGCCATGGCGGGGTTGTTATTCGTATATATATCCGCTGTTAGACGGTCGCGGGCTTGAGATGGACGCAGTAGGATTCGTGCGGCCGCATGTCCTTTTTTGTCATCTGGCTCGACATAGGGTAAGCCTGTTGGAAAAATCAGACGGCGCAGCAGCCAAGCTAATGGGTGACTGGGCAGGTTACGCAAGAGTGAACGTATGCTCTCTTGTATGCGGTAGAGACCATCGTCCAGCGCCCATTGAAGTAGGGGGAGATCATCTTCCTGGCAACCTTGGTTTTCATAATGTTTGAGGACAGCTGAGGCAATATATAGCTCACTGAGAATATCCCCTAGTCGTGCAGATAGGCGCTCTTTACGTTTCAATGCGCCTCCCAGCGTCATCATGGCAATATCAGCACAGAGTGCAAATGACGCACTCATCCAGTTAAGGTGTTGGTAGTAGCGTTTATTGACTCCATTGGTGGGTGATGAAGAGAACCGACCCTGTGTTAATCCTAGAAAGAAACTGCGTGTTAAATTACTTAACAGGAAGGAGACATGCCCAAATATGGCAGCATCAAATTCTTTTAATGCATTTTCATTATGGCTCGCTTGTGCTGCCATAAACTCTTTTAAAGCATAAGGATGGCAACGTATTGCACCCTGACCAAAAATAATCATACTGCGTGTCAGAATATTTGCGCCTTCCACTGTAATGCTAATGGGAATAGCCTGATAGGCTCGTCCCAATAAATTATTAGGGCCAAGACAGATGCCACTACCGCCTTGAATATCCATTGCATCGTTAATCACTTTTCGATATCGCTCGGTCAGATGATATTTGATGATGGCGGATACAACAGAGGGCATTTCACCCTGATCCAATGCCCCCAGCGTGATGGTTCGCGCGGCATCCATTTGATAGGTGAGAGCAGCGATACGAGCAAGTGCCTCTTCCACGCCTTCAAAGTAACCTATGGGCATATTGAATTGGCGACGTACTCGAGCATAAGCGCCGGTGTAGCGGCAAGCGGCTTTGCCTGCGCCTGTTGCTAAAGCCGGTAGAGAGATGCTGCGTCCTTCGGCCAGCGAATCCATTAGCATGCGCCAACCTTCACCGATACCTTTTTGGCCGCCAATAATCCAATCCATTGGAACAAAAACATCTTTTCCATAGTTGGGGCCATTTTGGAATGGAATATTCAGTGGAACGTGCCGCTGACCAATGCTGATGCCGGGGGTGTCTGTAGGGATTAGAGCTACCGTAATGCCTCGCTCCTCTTCTTCACTCAGCAGGTGATCTGGGTCAAATAGCTTAAAAGCTAAACCAATGACCGTAGCAATGGGTCCCAGTGTGATATATCGCTTCTCCCAGTTAATCCGAACACCCAGCACTTTTTCACCTTTGTGCTCTTCGTAGCAGACAATGCCGCGATCTGGCATTGCCCCCGCATCACTCCCTGCATCGGGTCCTGTCAGGGCAAAACAGGGGATCTCTTTGCCCTCTGCGAGGCGTGGCAGATAGTAATCTTTTTGTGCTTGTGTGCCGTCATGCAGCAATAATTTGGCAGGCCCCAAGGAGTTTGGAACCATAATAGTAACGGCCGCAGTGATACTACGACTGGCTATCTTCATCACAATGGTAGAGTGCGCAAGCGCTGAAAATTCAAGCCCGCCATACTCCTTTGGAATAATCATGCCAAAGAAACGGTGCTCCCCAATAAATTTCCACACCTCAGGGGGGAGGTCATGATACTCATTTGTAATCTTCCAATCATCTAACATGCTACAAAGTTGGTCGACTGGGCCATCAACAAAATCCCGCTCTTCCTGAGTTAATGTTGGAACAGGCTCAGCCATCAGCTTATTCCAGTTGGGTTGGCCGCTAAATAGCTCCCCATCCCACCAGACTGTTCCAGCTTCCAATGCCTCCCGCTCTGTTGTAGACATGGGGGGTAAAACCTTGCGAAATTTTTCAAGTAGGGGATGACTTATGTAATGCTGGCGAAGCCCAGGAATACCCAGCAAGCTGCAACTAAAAACTACGACTACCCAAACTAAAGAGAGGAGAAGCGTGCTAAAGATCCCTGATAAAGAGATGATAATGAGAAGGGCAGCGGTGCTCAGTAGCCAAATTGAGCCTGATACACGCTGATAAGCCAAAATACTAAAGGCACTCATAATTAGTACAGCAATCAGTAGTTCCACTACAATCTCCTTCCACAAGACTAGAAATTTAATGACTAACTTAGGTGTAAGTATTGACCAAATTTAAAATTAATATTTTTTTTCTTAAAATCTAGCACGCCTTGTAATGGTTTAAAATCTCTACTGCCTTGTAGATATGCTCTGCCCTTGTATAAAAGTGTGGGGAGAAACGAATACCACCACCTCGTTGTGCACAAATAACATTATTTTGCATGAGGTAGTGATAAAGTTGAGTATGGTTTGCACCTGCAATAGAAAAGGTTACGATACCCGATTGGCGAGCTGAATCTCTTGAACTTAATAGCGCTGACTTGTCAATATCATCAATTAATTCAATAAGTAAAGATCTGTTTTTAAATAATTTATTAGATATAGCTTTCAGGCCAACTTCCTGTATTAATGAGAGGCTGGCATGTAGCGCATAGGTTCCTATCATATTTGGGCTACCACACTCAAAGCGGGTTGCAGTTTGTGAAGGCTGCCACTCGGCAGAGTCATAATTTCCTGGTTTATCAACCATATGCCAACCAAATTGATTAAGGCTCAGCTGCTCACGAACTTCAGCTCGACAATAAAAAAGAGCCAATCCTTCTGGCCCAAGCATCCATTTATGTCCATCAGCCATAACAAAATCAGCCTGGCATTTCTGTACATCAAAAGGCAAAGCCCCAAGACTTTGAATGGCATCAACACAATATAGAATATTATTTGCACGACAGAATGTGCCAATTCTATCGATATCAACCCTTAACCCACGCGCATATTGCACTGAACTAACAGTAACAAGCCGTGTGTGCTCATCACAGTGTGCAATAAGCTCAGTTTCTGGGTCATCTAAATCTGTTAGCTCAACAAGACGCAGCTCAACACCTTTGCTGGCAAGTGATTCCCAAACAATACGATTTGAAGGAAACTCTTCAGCATAACTAACAATATTGTCACCCGCCTGCCAATCAAGACCATAGGCCACTATAGACAATGCTTCAGAGGTATTTTTTAAAAGTGCAATATCATGAAAAGAGGGTGCATTGATTAACCATGCCAGTGATTCCCGTAAAGCACGCTCAATCTTCAACCACTTAAGATAGTGCTGTGCGCCATAGGTCACATTTTCTTGTGCAAAAGAAGCGACGGCATTAGCGGTGCGTCGTGGCCATGGTGCAACTGCGGCATGATTTAAATAGCAAATACTATCTGCGAGTGGGAATTCATTTTCATACAGGGACATTGACCGGCATCCTTAAATAAAGAAGGTATCTTTGAAAATTGACTGGAATTATAGAGTTTCCGTACCAAAAAAAACCAGCAGTTAAGATTTATCACCAAAAAATGAGTTATTGTCGAATCTGGTGTTTAGCCCATTGAGTCAAGCGGCGACCTGATCATTTGCTGTTACCTCGATTCCATCTTTGAATTTAACTCCGGTGATGACTTTCGCCAAGTAATCGAAGCCGCGTAGTTTTATCCATTTTTTCTCAGCGCACTGTCCAAGTTTGGACATCATATGCAGCATACCATCACGAGAGAGACACCCCTTGGAACGCTTGGTCCGATGCCGGATGGCCCCCTGTGTCAGGATAGTTGTCGTCTCTAATTTTCAGTTAGAGGAAGCTAGAAATGAGAAGAAACTTCACAAAATCATTTAAAATACAGGCGATAGAAAAGGCCCTTAGCCGAAGTGAAGAGACAACAGT
>JAJRWL010000235.1 GCA_024276875.1 Gammaproteobacteria bacterium | reverse complement strand
GTGTTAAAGCAAACTTTAAGCTGCACCTCAAAGAAAGCGAGTGGAGGTGGAAACGTGAGACTAATGAACTATCAAGTGAGCTTTGGGTATTACTCCAAAAACATCAACATCTCCTAGTCTAGAGCCAAGGCAAATATGAGAACTGGTTTGCATTTCTCAAAATCCCATCTATTGGCACTTAAAGTTCTAAAAAATCCTTACGATAAATAATATACACAACATGGCAAACAGCATACATAACGCGATAAATAACATTTGAATAATACGCATTAATTTTATGCTTGTAGCCGCGTTGCAAACCGAGCCAAGCAATAAAGGTATTTATACAATGTATGCTAACGTACGAATTATATTGCAAACTGCTGTTTGGCTTACATTGCTAGCCCCGCTAGTAACATGGGGTGCGGTATTCACTGTGCAAACGGTAACTGATATTGACGATGCCCTGGCATTAGCTGCAACCAATGGGGAAGACGACATCATCAATATCAGCAGTAACGGGGGTGATAGCAGTGATGGCACTTACAATTTAACCGCACCATTGGCATATCGATCTTATGAGGATTACGCCATCACAATACAGTCTTCTGACGGAGATATTATTACCCTAGACGCTCAAAATCAGGACTACCGTGGGTTGTACATTAGAACCTATGCCGAAAATGCCCATGTCACACTAAAAGGCATAATCATTACTAATGGGTATGCTAATGATTACGAAGGCGGCGGTGGTGCATATATCTATGCGGCAAGAGCAAGTATCACCGTTAAAAACTCCTCTTTTATTAATAACCTGGGAAACCCAAGCTCTTCTAAAGCCAACGGAGCGGGGCTTCGCATTAAATCAGAGGAAGGTGGCAGCATACTATTGGATAGCAATATATTTAAAGGAAATAACATTAATGGAGCAGGAGGAGGGCTTTACCTTGATGCGGGCATTGGCTCTACTGTAAATCTAAAAAATAATTTTTTTGATTCAAACAATGCTATTGCCACTGGCGGTGGTGCTTATATCTCTGTCATTGCCGGTACTCTAGATCTTACCAAGAATAATTTTAACGGCAATGCCACTAGCAGCAATGGTGCTGGCCTCTATGCCAACCTATTTTATGACTGCACCATCGTCAATATATCCGATAACACCTTTTGGGAAAACAGAGCGCAAAACAATATGGGTGAAGACATGTATGTGATCGCTGACGGAAATAAAAATGGCTTTGAAGCTAAAGTTTCCATAGAAAACAACAGTTACAACAGTCTTAATTCAGATGTGGGTAATGACCTGCTTGTACTGCGCAATAACACAGAAAAAGAGTGCCCATCCTGGATCTGCAGGTCATTAATACCCTGGCATCTTGCTATTCTACTACAGAGCAACAATAAACCGGATAATACAACCTACAACCCGACACCCATCTCTTTTTGATGCCGTCGCTCCATCAGTGCTCGACGGCGCGCTGACATACTCGGGTGCTTATGCTGTATTTTACCTGATGATTTAGATTCGCTTTGCTTAGGTACTGGTATTTTATTCTTTGCTTGTTGTTTTACTGCAATACCTGCTGGAGCTTTGCCTCTGGTTGCTTTATTAGAGGTTCTAATATCATCCATATGGAAATATTTGTAACGCTGCAAGCTGTCTATACCGTGGCAATTTCTACAGATATTTCCTGAGCTTCTAAAACGCAAAAAGCTATTTCTATTATTCCCCTCTACTGCTTTTCCTGGACCTTTTCTCTTTTTCCCTGATGCCCACTGGTGTGGGTTATGACAGGTAGGGCATGCAATCAATCCGGCATTGACCTTATAACCCTCTTCATTATAAACAGGTGCGTATTTGCTACTACCTGGGCGAAACAGCTGTGGCACCTTTACTGATTGTGGGTGAGTATAATCCTTAACAATTTTTTTAGACCCTGCACCCCCTTCTGTATGGCAACTTAAGCAGATCTGCTCTTGATGCAAGTTGCTTTCCTCTCTTTGCTTTCTTGCCCAAAGTAAGTATCCGTCCCCTTCTGCACCATGTGGAACATGGCATGCACTACAAACCCCACTCTCTGCCACTGTCTTTTTTAAACGATTTTTAGCCTCTGGATTAGTGATGGAGAGATCATGATCTGTGCCCACAACATTACCTTTACTGGCATGGCAAGTAACACACAGCTTAGGTTCACCTAGATTTGATTTTCGTAAAAAACTATTTCCCGCATCGCCTTCTGTTTTTTTACCCGGTCCAACTTCCATTTTTTCAGGGTTCCAACGATGTACGTTATGGCAAGTTGGGCAGGTTACATCACCCGCCATTGATCGTTCTCCATCCTTCATGAACAATGGCAATTCTACGGCTTCATCCTGTTGCAGCACATCATGCTTATGTTCTTTTCTATAAAACTTGCGTGCCTCTTTACGCAATGTTGGCCTTGCATCTGCAACAGACTTCATGGGATGACTGGGGTCACCCACAATCTTTCTACCTGCGGCTTTCCGCCGAGCATGGCAACCTGTGCATAAAGCCTGATTTCGATTGTCACCCGAACCCACCCCACGCGCCCATAAACGATTGCCCCACGCATTATGAACCAGATGACAAGCACTACAAACACCTGCATCCTCAACCGTTTGGTAGCTCAGATTAACAACCCCTGGAGAAGTAATGCGCAGATCATGATCTGTATCAATAACCAGTGTATTCTCTTTATGGCAAGCTGAGCAAAGAGCTGCTTTTTCATCATAGGGCACACGCAGAAAACTGTTGCTTCGGTCGCCTTCCAGCCCCTTGCCACGCGATGCCCGCCCTTCTGTAATCAAAGGATCCCATTGATGGGCATTGTGACAAGTAGGGCAAGATACTGTGCCCGTTTTATCATTCTGCTTACCGTCTTTATCAAACAACGGTAACTTGCCTTTAAACTGTGGCTGCATATTAGGCTGCTTGCCCAATGGATGCGTAAACGGCCCCGTTGTCTTTTTTTCAGCCATACCACCTTTAGCGTGACATGAAAGACACATGGCCTCATAGGTATCATCCACCTCCCTTGGCTTCATGGCCCACAACCGTTTGCCATCGGCATTATGTGGTACATGGCAGATGCCACAAACACCAGCTTGCTCAACAGTTTGCGCCTGGTTGTTGCGCGATTTTGGAGAGGTAATATGCATATCATGCTTACTGCCTAATATGGTTGATTTTTCCACATGACAGGTACGACAGAGGTCACTCTCTGGTGAAGATGGCTTTCTTAAAAAGCTATTTTTTCCATCACCCTCTACTTTATTTCCACCACGATCATCGCTACCTGCTGCCCACCGATGGACATCATGACAAGTAGCACAAGAGACGCTCCCTTTAACACTCTTCTTTCCAGCTATAGTAAACAGGGGCAAATCACCACTCTTTTCCGGTTTAACACCGAGCGGATGCGTCTCTTCACCCGTTGTTTTATCCGCAGCTATCCCCGCTTTGGAATGACATGAGGTGCAGAGTCGTTCAATATAATCTTCACCTTCACCTTCACCTTCACCGATCTCCCTCATCCACAGCTTGCCTGCTTTTGCATTATGTGGCGCGTGACATGTGCCACATATTCCAGACTCTTTTGGTGTTTGCTGCTTCGCATTTTTTGCATCAGATGCCATGACATTTAAATCATGCTTGGTTCTAGCAATCTGTTTTTTATCGGCATGACAGCTCTGGCAAAGATTGCCATTAGGTGCTGCTGCCTTGCGTAAAAAACTATTCGTACCATCACCCGGCAACTCTTTTTTACCTCTATCATCCGACAGCACAGACCAAACATGAGGATCATGACAAGAGGCGCAGGTTACATTGCCCTCTGCATTTTTTTCACCTATCTTGCTGTAGAGCGGCATCTTGCCAATCTCTATATTTTTAGAGGGCTTCACCTCTACTGGATGGCTCTGTTTTCCCGTCAGCGCATGTTTCGCTACCTTCTCTTTGTCGTGGCAACTTTTGCACAAATCTTCAATGGTTTGCCCCCTAACATCCCGCGCCCACATCTTTGGCCCCCGCCCTTTATGCATGAAATGGCAGGAGAAACATGGCCCCGTCTGTGCTGCACTCTGACCTGCTGAATTCTTCTCATCAGGAAACGCAATCGTTAAATCATGTTTGGTTTTCAGCAGTTTTTTCTTCGAGGTATGACAGGTCAAACAGAGCTTGCCTTGCTCATTTTTAGACACCAACAAGTGGTTATCTTTGGTGCCATTATGGGGAGAATGGCAGGTACGACAATTAATCACTCGGCCTTCAGCTAAGCGCGGTTTTTCACCGTTATCCCACTTTTTTGGCAGCTTTGCTTCTTTAGTAATATCCACATCCACGGGGTGTGAAAAACGCCGCAGTTCGTCTGCACTTTTTATATCGGGCGAAACACCGTGGCAAGTTTCACACAGTGTGGAGTGTGTTACGCCCTCTTGGCTATTGGGTATCACCAAAAAATGATCATTGGTGCTGCCATGTGGGTTGTGACAACTTTCACAGATAACGGTCTTCTTTTTACCCGTTTTATCTTTTCCTGCCTTACCGCCAAAATCTAGGATTTTTTGCGGGAACGCGTCAAAGACCACATCAACAGGGTGTTTGCCTGCTGTCACACCATCATCCTTATCGCTATGGCATTGACGACAGAGCGATGAGTTGATATTGGGTTCTCGCAAAAAGATAGTGGAGCCCATATCCGTAGTAGAGTCAACTCCATGGGCAGAGTGACAGGTTGCACAAGTAAGCCGCCCTTGTGAATCCAACGGAAATGTCTCAGGAACAGTGATCTTGCTCGAAGGCTCAGTTCCCTCTTTATGACGACTGGTCTCCCACACTCGCAGCCGGGAATCCATAATTGAGCCATCATGACAGCTGTAGCACATCATCTCTGTAGCGACGACCTTATCTTCCGTAAAGTCCAACAGGTAGTTTTTATTGCTGTTGTCACCATCAAAGTCACCAACCCAACGCAGGTGGCACATGGCGCACTCTTTTGTCGCATTGGGTTGTTTTTTTGAAGGGGCTGCGGCCCCGATGACGGGTACTAAAAGCAGTGCCAGCAGAGGGTAGAGCCAAATCAGTCGCCGCTGTTTCATGATTTTATACGGTAGACGCTGATGCGATTAGCAAACATCTCAACCACATAGAACAGACCATTCTCATCAAAATAGAGCCGAGTGGGGGTGGTAAATCGTTTTACCTTGCCTTTGCCATCACTGAGCACAGCCTGGAATTGGCCTTTTTTATTAAACATCTGGATCACGCCAAGATAAGAGTCTGCAATTAGCACCTCTCCCTTGGTGGTGACGGCCACCCCTTTGGGTCGAAAGAACTCACCCGTTTCAAGCCCCCAACTGCCAATGTCATAGCCTAGTTTGAACCCCTCTTCAGGCCGGATGGTACGCACACGCGCGTTGATAACATCAACCACGTAAACAATGCCTTGTTGGTCAATGTAAAGAGAGAAGGGCCAACGAAAGCCATCCTCTTTATGGCTCATGCCTCCAACGGTGTGGATGAATTTTTTATCTTTCAGGCTGTAGATCAGCACGTGGTGATTTTCATTATCAACGATGTAGAGCAGCTGGCGTTGGTTGTCGATCACTACATCAGTGGGATCCGGTCTTTTTTCACTCGCCTTTTGAGGGATCTTGATTTGGCTGAGATATTTCCCATCCAACGTGTAGCTTTGAATGCGGGCATTGCCTGTATCGGCAATATAGATGATGTCATTGGCATCAATAGTCATGCCCAGTGGGTAGTTGAGTTCAGCTTTCCCTGTGCCACCTTTGCCAAAGCTGTTTAGAAATTTCCCTTCATAACTGTAGGTGACAACACGGTTTGAGACACCATCCAGCACCAAAATGTGGTTGTTGGATGACATCACTACATTGCTGGGGTGACGCAAGCCAAGTTTGTCGCCCCCTTCAATGACTCTGACTAACTCAACGGGGAGCAAGTCGCTTTGGGGAATTGCGCTGATTTGTTGGGTGAAGCACAGCACGCAAGCCAACAAAATTAGTGACCCACTTCGTTTAAATCTTTGCATCATTGGATATGTACTTACGGCAATTGGAACTGTTTAACTTCCTTGGCATTATGGCATCCAAGACAGATCCTGGAGTTTACTTTACTGATTCTTAAACGCTTATGAGAGTCCGCACCCGCATCCGCTTCACTACGCCGCTGTACGCCTAACTCATGAGGGTTATGGCAAGTGCCACAAAAGATCTTCCCTGTGACAATATCCAACGGCAGGATAGCCCCCTCCTGATGTGTTTCAATCCGCCCTGACATACCTTCATCCAGCCGCCCTGAGTGATATCTTGGGCTGCCATCCTTCTCGTAGCCCATCACACAACCTACGGCATAAGCATCATCTGTATGACAGCGTAGACAGAGCATATCAAAGTTATCAAATTTGAATGAGACATCTGCAATGCTTTTAGCCGTTCGACGATTCGGTAAAATGGCATGGCAATAGGTGCAAATATCAGTATTCAGCTCACCTTCATCATTAATCTGATCATGCGGATTCATCTTTTTATAAGCGGATGGCTCATGGCAGTTGTAGCAGAGATCTGTCCGCTTCTCAAAAGGTGCGCCCCGATGAAACAAGATGTTCTCTTTTTTACGACCAAATTCTTCACTGAGGCATTGATAAGTTATATTATGACATACGGCACAAGTGATACGCCCCTCATCATCCAGCCCTGAACGAAACTCTTCTGGCATCTTATCCACCATCGTCTGAGGCGCAATCATGCCACTGGCATGAATGTATTTATCTTTCGATATTTCAGAGTGACAGTGATTACAGAGCCGATTGATATCGCCCTCAAAATGGAGGTTTAATTTACCGCCCTTTTTAGGCATATACTCATGGCACGCGAGGCACTTATCTTTGGTTTCAGACCAGTGGGGGTTCAGATGAATATCCTCTTCTGCCACGACCAAAGAAGCCGCAAACGTCAGCCACAAAAAAACCAATAACTGCTTTAGCAAACCACTATTCATGATAGCTACCGATGCCCCCAAGCCGTTAGATAACCATTTATAGTGCCGATATAAAGTTGCTCGCCTACAATGGCTGGAGAGGAGTGAAAACCATCGTCTTCTAACGTCTCCTGCCACATTGGCTGACCACTCTTAATATCAACGGCGGTTAATTCACCATATTCATTGGCTACAAACGCAATTCCACTCTGAGTAACAGCGGGGGTGGCGCTGATTGGGGCACGTAAGTTTTGTGACCAACGGGGTTCGCCATCTGCACTATTAAATGCGCTCAATATCCCCTCTTTTGTTGCTACCATAACGCCACCCTTAAATGGTGTAGGTGAGGCATAGATCCATTCATCCACTGCAACTTGCCACCGTGCTTTGCCGGTTTTAGCATCCAGGGCATACAGTTTGCGGTCATAACCGCCAATATAGAGGGTATCACCACTCAGCACGGGTGAGGCATAGTTGGATGAGTGGGTTTTAAATTCCCACACAATATGCCCATCTTTAGCATCCAAGGCATAAACCTTAAAGGCTTTGCGAGCCACATAGACAAGCCCGTTGCCAACAGCAGGTGAGGCATAGATACCGCGCATGCTAGAGGGCTTTTTAGCCAAGGGCGTTGACCAAATAAGACTGCCATCATCTGCCTTAACCGCATAGATACTCATGTCGTTTGAACCAAAATAGGCCACGCCATCAACCACTGTTGGGGAGTTGACTATTTTACCCTGCGTTTTGTACTCCCAAATCAGTTCCCCACTTGATGCATCCAGACAATAGAATGTGCCATTTTTGCTACCAAAATAGACCTTGCCACTGTTAACCGCTGCCGATGAGGTAATCTCATCCGTGGTTTCAAAAATCCACACCGACTCCCCCGTCTGTTGATCCACTGCATAAAAAATACCCGAGAGCGCACCAATAAAGACCTTACCTGAAGCTACCGCGGGAGAGGCATAGATCAAGTCACCCGCATCAAATTCCCACAGCATATCAAGGGGTGGCATTAGCTTAGAGGCAGATTGAGCATTGTGCTCAGGGTTATGCAGGAACATAGGCCAGGAGTCAGCTTCAGCAGCGACAGTATTCATAGGCACAAGCCAGGCAAAAGCAAGCAGCTTTAATCCTCTCTTTAAAAAATTAGCAACCTGGATATTCATTTTCTTTCAATTCAGTAAAAGACTGGCGGCAGACTGAAGCACGATATGCAGTGTCGATAAACATACCAACCTCCCTACGGATGACATATTGACTGCGACTTGATTTTTATCTTGCCAGAAGAGTGGCGAAGTATAACCTAAAATCTATGCGTGTTTACACTCACTTAACACAAGACATTGATCCATATAGGTATATAAATTCATTTTATTCAAAATCAGGATTTTTCCATTTTCTTGAAGGTGCCACAATCTCTTTTGGTGGTTTGAGACGTGAAATATAATCAACCACGGCCTTAGAGTCCTCAGTTGTAAAATTCTCAATCCGAATCTGCATATCTGGGTGCGCATTGAGGCGTTCTCCCGCCTTTATCCACTTAAATTGACGAAGCATATATCGGTAGTGCTGCCCCTGGATACGAGGGAAAAACTTTTCATTATCACCTTCACCATGATCACCATGGCAACCAATACACTTATCCATGTAGAGTTCTTCCCCGTGCTCTTGTTGTTTTCCTCGGCCTCTTCCATTCGCTGGGGTCATCAGTAATTTGGATATATAGTAAGAGAGATCCGCCAACGCCTGAGCATCACCCAATATTTCAGGCATTACAAAATGCTGCATAGAGGGATTTTCACGGTTGTTTTCTCGCATATCTACGAGCTGCTTAATCAATACATTGTAATGCTGGCCTGATATCTGTGGAAAAGATCCATCACGTCGCCCCCAACCTTGCTTATTGTGGCATTTGGCACAGATACGATAAAGTTCAAAGCCACGGTTATAATTAGGCTTTAATTTCAATACACGCTCTTTTTCTCCACCTGCTTGATTCCACTCCAGACTCCCACTTGCTGTACTGATCATAAGCCCCAAAAATAGAGCCACACCCCTGTAAATCCAAGACACGCCACATAACCTCACGGTGTTAAAAATACTTTACGAGTTTAATTGGGTATAGTCACATCACAACGTATACCCACAATAATCAACCAAATTCCAGGCATTATCTAAAGCAAATATCTGATGCGTATTGTTTTAACTTTAACTTGCTACTCACTATGGCTTACGTTTATAAAAAACATACAAATCACAGATACAAATAGATAATCGCACAGTATACTATGTCTGCTTAATGCACGAGAAGGAGATACATAAACATCCGTGGATCACTAAAAAGCTTAAGTATCGGTAATCACGCGCATGCAACATATAATAAAACGAAATATATTAGCCCTAATCTCAACATACAATAAAATCACTCAATTTTTTTGCCAAGATCATATCGTTGGTTCGCTTCATCTTCATCTATTTTTTATCTCCCTTATAAAAAACAAGGGTAGTCGACAATGAAAAGCACAACACTTAAAAACCGGCTACTCATTGTCTTCACTGTTGTTTTTTTAGCCGTTGTTGCAGGCACACTCATCAATCTGAAACTGATGACTATTTTACAAAAAGAGATGCAATCAATTTTTGAAATTGATCTCAAAGTTCAACAAAAAACAGAGCAACTACGACACAATATTGAAATAATCCAACACCAAGTGTTACAAGCAACATTAAATAAAAATAAAGAGCATCTCATCGCCTCTCTGAAACAGGATGGCTACATTACTGAATTATTAAACGAGATTAAAGCTATTGATACAACAAATGACTTTAACCAATCATTTGATCGAATCAAGCAAGATTATCAGCAATTTATTGAAACCGCTCTAGCAATAAATATGCAACGCAACACACCATTTCAAACCATCCCACAACCACCTAATAAACTCCGCATTACTTTTGAAAAACTTAACCAATCTCTAGACCGTATGGTTAATCAAGCTCGAAAGCATCTGAATCAGCGCGCAGCCAGCATTCAGTACCAAAGTGAACACTCAATACTTATTCATTGGATACTTACAATAGCCATACTCTCTGTATTAATGGCAGCCATGCTACTACTTGAAAGAAAATTAACTCGACCCGTTGCAAAAATAAGCAAGATTCTGAAACAGATCACACAAACGCCTCAAGGATTAAATAAACGTATGCCAACCGGTCTAAAACATGAAATTGGCACCCTTTGCATTGGCATTAATCACATGCTGGATAACCTACAAAAAACCACTGTCTCTCACGAGCATTTAGAGACACTCATCAACCAGCGCACTATCGAACTAACCCAAGAGATAAATGAACGCAAACAGGCCGAAGAGCAGCTTCACCTCGCTGCCACCGTATTTGAAACCACATCTGAAGGCATCATGGTAACTGATGCTAAAAACCAGTTTAAAGCCGTCAATTCAGCTTTCTGCCACATGACCGGCTATTCTGAACTTGAGATCCTTGGGCAGAACCCCAGGCTACTACAATCTGATCGGCATCATGCAACATTTTACAATACCATTTGGGAGGCGCTTAAATCTCACGGCCATTGGGCCGGTGAAACCTGGAATAAACGAAAGAATGGTGAGGTCTTCCCTGCGTGGTTATCAATTGCATCTGTTAAAACGGGGGAGCATAACCGTGCTGTGCAATATGTCGCTATTTTAAGAGACATCACCGAACAAAAGCAGGATGAAGAGCAGATATTACGGCAGGCCACTTACGACAGCCTTACAAATCTACCCAATCGCACGCTATTTTTAGAACACCTATCCCGAGCCATAGCAACAATTAAACAGCAACAGGGAACGCTAGCCCTGCTCTTTATCGATCTTGATAATTTCAAATCTGTCAATGACACACTGGGACATGATAAAGGCGACATTTTATTGCAACAGGCAGCACATCGTTTAAAAAAATGTATTCGCAAAGTTGATACTATTGCCCGCTTTGGTGGCGATGAATTTACCGTAATTCTACAAATGATAGATTCAGCACACTCTGCTGGCCAGGTTGCTGAAAAAATTATTGACACCTTTGCAACCCCATTCTTACTCAGTGGTAACGAGGCTTATATTGGTGCAAGCATAGGCATCAGCCTTTCTCCACATGATAGCAGCGACCCAACAGTGCTTCTACGCAATGCAGATATCGCCATGTATCAAGCAAAGGCTGCCGGTCGAAACCAATACTATTTTTTTACAGAAGAGATCAACATCGCAGCCCAAGCCCGCATGAACATGGAGCTTGACCTTCGTCGAGCCATTGAACGAAATGAGTTCAGTGTAAATTACCAACCCATTGTTGATCTCTGCTCAGGTAAGGTTAGCGGTTTAGAAGCATTAGTCAGGTGGCATCATCCCAAGCACGGCTGGATCGCACCGGACAAGTTCATACCGCTAGCTGAAGAGACCGGCCTCATTAATCCAATCGGCGAGTGGGTACTTCAAACAGCATGCCAGCAAGGACAAGAATGGCTTAAAGAGGGTTTACAACCCCTTGTAATTTCAGTGAACCTGTCAAGCTGCCAAATGATGACGGGGAAAATGATAGATATACTAGAAAGAATCTTAAATGAAACAGGATATCCAACAGAGTTTTTGGTTTTAGAAATCACAGAAAGCCTCTTGTTAGAGGACACTGCTACAACGACTCAACAGCTACATAAACTCAAAGATATGGGCATTAGACTCTCAATCGACGACTTTGGAACAGGGCATTCATCGCTCAGTTACTTAAAGCACTTCCCTGTTGATACGATTAAAATAGATAAGTCATTCATTCAAGATATGGCAACCCTTCCGGAAGATGCATCCTTAGTTCAAGCTATTGTTGCAATGAGCCATAGCTTAGGACTAAGCACCATTGCCGAAGGGGTAGAAAATGAGGATCAACTGGCTCTCATACGCACACTAAAATGTGATTTTGTACAGGGCTACTATTATAGTAAACCACTGCACCCCAATGAGCTTATAGCGTTCTTAACTAAAACAGGCTACACAAGTAATTTATTTGCAACAACAGTATCATTGGCAAATGGCTCACAACTCCAGCATTAATGAACGAACTACTTCATCAGCTGCTAGGTATCACTGTCACACTCATATCAACAGGCGTATTTATAGTACGTTATGACATTCCTTCTATAGGCATGTCATTTGTCTACATGGTATTTGGCTTAGCATTTGTAGCTGCAGGTATTGCTACAGGTAAGATGATGCAAACCAGCACCATTAGTTTACTGCTTTTTAAAGAATGGAATTTTAATCTATCTTTTATGGCGATTGGATACTCAGCTATATTTGCTGGGGCCATTGGTATTGGTGTTGCACTCTATAAATATTTTTCACAAATTAGAAATAAATAAACTAAATCACACTCCCTCTAAAATCTTGCAAACCCTGCTGCACTAAATTATAGGTGACATCAATATTGGTAGCAATATCGCCATTGAGCACCTGTAATCCACCAAGAATCTCACGCGCCTCAGCAAATCCCTGCTCAATGCCTTTACCAATAGTTGACATAAACTGATCTAATGCCTCTTCATCACCCATCTCTGGATTTTGCTGGCGAAATGCCTCAAAAAAAGCCGTTGAAAGCGAAATAATACGCCCTGCTGTAGCTTCTGGTGAAACGTCTATTCCTGCTGAATTCTGAATAGCGCCCGACCCAAAATCCGGCTCTAAAGCTACATTAAGTTTTTCAATAGCAGATTTATACAGCAGCTCCATATACCGATTAGCAACTGAAAGTTTTGCTTCAGTGCCCATTTTAACGTCACTGAAAGTTTTTTCATTTGCCACTGTGGAGACATTAACAGCCTGATTTTGCGATCTATTCATAACCATTCTATCAAGATTTATCGTTGTCATGCTTTACTCCCTGTTAATTCAGATCACATAAAACTTACAACTACTCTATTTAAAAGATAGAGCATAGCCAACCTAGCAGCAACAATAGTGCTGTAAATATAGGCATTTAATGCCTATTGAGCTATGAACATATTCAAAATTGGGGGGATCAATAGAAGGAAAACTATCGGCGCACTAATATTTAATCACATACGATAACCTTATCTACTTACTACAATTAATAAAAAAGGTGCTTATTAACTCATCTTCCTATAGTCTTAAAATCATGATTACAATTGAATTAGCCTCACAAATAGCAGGAATAATTGGTGCTATAACCTTGCTATATGCATATGCCATGATTTCCAAAGGAAAATTTACAAATACCTCTCTTATTTATCACATATATAATTTAATCGGTGCGCTTCTTGTTGGAATAAACACCGTTTATATGGGGGCATTAGGTGCAACGTTATTGAATGTAGCATGGATGGTTATAGCCATATGGCATATAATAAAAAGCACTAAGCTAAAAACAGAATAACACTGAATATAATAACAGCAAGCTCACTGCTAATCTGTATCCAAATTGATCTTTGTTAAAACCTCTCGCCCGCCATTCCTGTACTCAAGATAATCAAAACTTTGCACTCGAGCCATAGCAATGCCTCTCCCATGGTTATCAAAAATTCTATCTGGGCTAATCTCTAGATATGTTCCCCAATCAAAACCATCACCCTGATCCTTAATTAAAAAGGATAACTCATTATTTTTTGATTCAAATCGCAACGTCACATATTTTTCTAAATTTTCAGGCAAAGCCAAACGGCGTTCAATTTCATTTTGCCATACTCCATTATTTACAAAATCAGTTTTTTCTTGATACGTTATCCCAAGATTACCATGCTCCACTGAATTGGTTAGAAGTTCAGACAGACCAATAACCGCTTTGCTTGCGGCTGGATCAATTTTCGCCAAGTAATTAGCAATAAGGCGACCCTCTTCTATGGTGCGAAAAGAGAACTCGCCTTCCGTTAATAACGACATTGTCTGTAATGCCTGCGATACTTCAAGCTGAAGTCCCACATGGTTGTTAAAGTCGGTGATGGCCGTTTTTACAATTGCCAGCATAGTTGCTTTATCAAAAGGCTTGGTCAGATAGTAGTATGCACCAGCTTCAAGACCTTCCAATATTTCATTTTTTGATGCTTTGGCTGTTTGCAATATAACAGGCAATGTATCCAGTGCTGGATGCTCTTTCATCAGCGCCAAAACACCCATGCCATCCATGTTTGGCATCATTCGATCTAAAAGAACAGCAGAAAATCGATACGGATCTGCCTCCAACTGTACCCAAGCTTTAATACCATCTTCTGCCTGGGAAACTTCATATCCAGCCTCTTCCAAATGCTCTGTTAATATCTCTAAGTTTAATGGCTCATCGTCAACTACAAGTACAACCCCTTTTTCACCAGACATTGCTCTTCCCCATTCAAATTCTTTCACTGCTATAAAAATAATCGTTGCCCACACTTTATGGCAACATACAACTCCTTTTAGCTAAGTTGCTTACTCCCAATAAATTATTAACTTACGCACTCAAAGTAGGCATTAAATGCTCTGTTCACTCCTTATAATCTATAAAATCTACCTGCAACTATTTTTCCATTTTCAAACTGCCCTGCATATTCATCCATTGCATTACCCAACTCAATTAATCGTTTTTCTGGATGAGGATGCGTCTTAAACAATAACGCAACGCTGCTGTCATCAGCTTTCACATGGCCTATCTCTTGCAGTACCGCAGGTAAAGCGTACGCGTCGTATCCTGCTCTTGCAGCTAAAACAACGCCAATACGATCGGCTTCATATTCCGCACTTTTATCAAGCCCGCGCGCCAAAATTTCAGCGCCACTACCTATCATCTTTCCAATAGCTTGACCCTTATTTCCGGCACCTGCTTTCTGCTTTAAAATGCCACCACCAAGATCAATTAACCTCCCCTGCTTCAAAATTTTCAAATGGTGTTGTTTAATAACGTGCCCGATTTCATGCGCCAATACACCTGCCAGCTCTGCCTCATTTCGCAGTTTTTTATACAGCCCCTTGGTGACTAAGATATAGCCGCCAGGCGCAGCAAAGGCATTTATGTCATCTGATTCAATCACTCCAAAATGCCATGTAAGATTTTCCCGACTACTCTGCTTTGCGACCCAAACACCCACTTTATTAACATAGCGTTGCAGCTGCTTATCATTCACGAGCGGCGCAGCCCCCAGAAGTCTGCCAGCAATTTCACGGCCAATAGCGACCTCTTCCTCTACGGAGGTTCCACTTAACAATCCTAATAAGCTGGGCTGCCTTGTTTGCTGTGAAGGGCGGTCAGACACCGTATTCTGTTTTTTTGTAATATCTTTAACCAGGCCACCAAAATCAAAGGCATATGTGGTTGCTGATCCAAAAATCAGTAATACAACCAGAATAGTTTTAAATACCATTCTTTTCTCCTATTCAGCCGCAGCAGGAATAAAGTCTAACTTTCGGGTAACCAGTTTTTCTTGCTGTGCAAAGCGAATGGCTTTTTGTTCTGAGATCGCAAAGGATTCTAGTTTTTTGATTTGATAGGCATCAAACGCTGCCTCTTTTAACTGCTCTTCACTTAAGCCTCTTACTCCCGTCGCTGACACTACATTACCCGTACCGGCGCGACCGCTGGCGAGATCTAAAATACCAGTCGCCTCACTTCCCGCTGCGGATTGTGTAGCCGCTTTGCCTTTACGAATTTTGGACATTCTGACCCAGCCGCTCTTGCCTGCACTTTCAATCTGCAACCACCCCCCTTTTCGCTTAATAATATCAACAGGGACTCCCTTTTCCAGCTCAAGCAATGGGGTGGCATCCCGATATGGTTCATCCATCAAATCACTCGATCGAATGATATAGCCTGGTTCTGCAAACAGCGGAGCAGCCCCTATCAGCAGCACTATATAGATCAACCCTTGCGTTATTTTCATTTCACTCTTTCCATCTCATCAAATACCCGTTTGCCCTTTTTATCTTGAATGCTGTGAATAGCGTGGTGTACTAATCTACGCCACACATCTACTCGCGCCTGTTCGTTGCCATATGGCATTGCTCCCTGACTGAAACCCAGAGATACACAACCACTACTCGCATGCGATATCTCTTCTCGGATCATCGCTACCAGTGGGTCTGCTGCTCTCAGCTTTGAAACAGGCTTTTCTGTCACATCACTATCAACATAATAGACCAATAACAGATCACCATAGGCTCGACCTATTCCTGCTGGCTTATGGGGGAAGGCTTCAATGGTAAAGCCCTCTTTTCTGGCATTTAATCGCCGCTTTAATCCGGTCAACACTTTGCTTTCAGATAGCGCACCATCATGCCCAAGCAGCGCAACCACCAGGGTGTGCTGCCACCCCGTTGTATCAGTCTCCAATGTTAGCCAGACACGGCGTTCAGCTAAAACCACCTCCGCATAAGCATAGACGCGCGCCAGTGTAAAATAGACAAAACCTGCCGTTATTGGGGCAGTTAAATCAATAAAGTAGGTGGAGAGATTCAAGCTGGCATATGAGACAGCAACTAACCCGACCTGAGCTCCAGCAAAAACGCCATCTATCAGGCTGCGTTTAGTGCCCGTTAAAAAAGCCAATGCCGTCAACCAGATGAGGCTCAGCGACACGGCTATATAGATAGAAGGGCTGGAGAGGGAGGTGATCCAATCACCATTTTTTAGGTTATCAACCGCAGTTGCCAGCACCTCTACGCAGGGGTGAATGCGCTCCATCGGGGTGGGTTTGGTATCAAACAGACTGGGGGCGCTTGAGCCAATAATAACCACTTTTCCTTCAAATTCGTTTTGTGGCCGTTGTCGTTTACGGCTTAAAAAATCTTCATACACTGTGCTGAAACGAACCGTCTGAAATGCGCCTAACTGACCACGCCAATTGAGCAGCACATCTTGCTCATCACTCTTTGGCCAGCCAAGCACCGCTGCTGTTCGAGCCGGTAATGAGGGTATGCGCCATCCGGCATGGGGGCGATAAATGGCATACTGACGCACAATGCCATCACTGTCTGGGTAGATGTTATTTGTGCCTATTCGCCCGCTTGCAACGATGGCGGGAAAGTGAGGCAGAATAACGGCCAGCCCTTTTCCCTGTTGTTGTTCACCTGGAATACGCCCCATACCAGGAATCATGGCAGCGGTTACTTTGCTTAAACCATCATTCTGAGGGTTAAGCCGAAGCATCGGGAAAAGGTATTGGTAGTGGACTCAGCCACCTCATTGAAATAGTCATCCGACTCTTTGTTATAGACATCCGGATCGCTAAACAGAATATCGAAGATGATAGCCTTGGGCTGCTGCTCTTCCAGATTTTCAACCAATTCAGCAAAGATCTGCCGAGGCCAGGGCCAACGACCATAATCTTCAGCCATTGCCTCCAGGCTGGCTTCATCAATATCGATAATAACAATGGCTGGATCTGCCTTGGGGTAGGCAATCCGGTTCTTCATAATGATATCGAAGGTGCGATGCTGCATGCCTGCAACAAGGTGAAAACTGGTCACATCCAGCACCACAAGAATACTGCAAAAAAAGGCCAAATAGAGGTAAAACCGCCCCTTAGAGCGGTAGACAAAATGGTAACCAATCTGAACCAGTCGGTTAATGGCTCGCAATGACATAATGCCTCCTTATATACCCTCTAGTTTAGCGGTATATAAGCATCTTTCTCTCATATTATAAATCGGCTAAAGAGAGATCAAAACTCATCGGTAGGTGGCGCAACCCGCATCACCTCATCCACCGAGGTATGACCCGCATACACCTTTCTTGCACCACTAATACGCAGCGGCTCCATACCTTGCTTAAGCCCCTGTTTTCGAATCTTTTCAATCGTGCAATCCGCATCAATCAGCGCACGTACTTCCGCTGACATGCGCAATATTTCATAGACTCCCATGCGTCCCATATACCCCGTTTTACGGCATTCATCACACCCCACAGCACGGTAGACTTTTTCTGGCAGCGCCAATTTCCAAGGGCGTGTCAGTGCGGCCCATGCATCTTCTGCATCCTCTGCCTCCTCTTTGCAGTGAGGGCAAAGCGTTCGTATCAAGCGTTGCGCCACAACGCCCACAACGGTAGATCGAATCAGATAGGGTGCAACCCCCACATCCATCATTCGTGTCACTGCAGATGAGGCATCATTGGTGTGCAGTGTTGAGAAGACCAAATGCCCCGTTAAGGCCGCCTGGATTGCCATTTGAGCGGTCTCCAGGTCACGAATCTCTCCCACCATGACAATATCAGGATCTTGCCGCATTAGGGTGCGCACGCCCGCTGCAAAATCCAACCCAATAGCAGGTAATACCTGCATCTGGTTAAATGCAGGTTCGACCATTTCGATCGGATCTTCAATGGTGCAGAGATTGATCTCTGGCTGAGCCAACTGCTTGAGGGTGGAGTAGAGAGTGGTGGTTTTACCCGAGCCTGTAGGACCCGTGACCAGAATAATGCCGTGCGTATGCCCCGTCATCTCCTTCCAGTGCTTCGCGTCAGGTTTGGAAAACCCCAGCTCTGACAGGCTGCGCACTAGCACTTGTGGGTCAAAGATGCGCATCACCATCTTTTCACCAAAAGCCGTTGGCATGGTGGAGAGGCGCAACTCTACCTCCTGACCACTGGGCGTTTTGGTCTTAACTCGGCCATCCTGTGGACGACGTTTGTCCACCACATCCATGCGTCCCAATGCCTTAATACGACTGACAACTGCCATCATAATAGTAGTCGGCATTTCATACACCGTGTGTAAAACACCATCAATACGAAAACGAATATTGCCCGTTTCACGGCGGGGTTCCAAATGAATATCACTCGCCCGCTGATCAAATGCATATTGCAACAACCAATCAACAATACTGACAATATGCCGATCATTTGCATCCAGCTTGCCCGAACGACCCAATTCAACCAGCGCCTCTACCGCATCAATTGATCTACCAAAACCCGTGTCTACCTTCTTGGCTCGACGCATTGATTGGCTAAGACCAAAAAACTCCTCAATATAGCGGCTAATATCCAGCGGATTTGCAATGACACGTTCAATATTGCGGCCTAGTACATGGCTCAACTCCTGTTCCCATTCACGTATATAGGGTTCAGCCGTTGCAAATACGGCTTTATCTTCATCGACATGAACAGGAAGGATTTTAAAACGTGCCGCATAGGCTTTAGAGACAATTGCGCCCACCGCATCCACATCAATCTTCAGTGGATCAACGCGTAGATAAGGGAGTTTAATATAATCCGCAAACCACTCAGTCAATGACTCGATCGTCAGTTCAGCATGGGGTGCTTTCGATGATTTAAGATGCCGCCCTGCAAGCCAGACTAGCGGGTGGATATTAACCTTAGGACCGCCAATGCTCTCATGCAGTCGCCGAACATGATCCGCCTCTTTGTGCGACAGCAGGCCATCTTTAACCAAGACAGGCAATAGCTTATTGATATCTAGTTTTTGTTCAATAGGGGATGCAAATCTATTGTCTTTTGTCATTTAATTTTAATTATCCAATAGAAAAATCTAAAAATTCTTGGCCGGAAAAAACCTCAGAAACAACCTCCATCACTTCTGCCAAGTCCGACCCTTGGTGCAGCCATACTTCAAGCGCTTCAACTGCTTTCAGCTCACCGCATGCAACTACTTCAACACGACCATCCCGTAAATTGCCTGCATACCCCGTCAGGTTTAATCGCTTGGCCTGGCGGCGAGTGCTGGCGCGAAAACAGACACCCTGTACCCGCCCTCGAATGAAATAACGCCTACACGTTTTCACCTAAATTCCATCTACTGTTTATCTTCGGTTCGCAAAATAAAATTCTCTATTAATTTAGCTGTAATCGCGCCTACCTCACGTGCAGCCACCTCACCCTTCGGGTTAATCAAAAAGGAGGTAGGCATGCCAAATACCGCGCCAAAGGGTGTCTGCACGGTCATTTCTACTTGGACGATAGGATAGGTCACTGCTTTATCTCGCACAAAAGCACGCAATTTTTCTAGCTTAATGCTCTCCATGTTTAAGCCTAAAACCACCGCTGTTTTCTCTTTATGTTTATTATGAAATGCAACAAGCTCCGGCAACTCTTTTACACAGGGCATGCACCAGGTTGCCCAATAGTTCACCAGCACCCACTTTCCACGGTAATCACTAAGACGCAGCTCTTTGCCATTAATATCAACCCCCGTAAACTCCACAGGCTCGGCTTGCGCCACGGATTGCATTGCAAAAAAACAGACACCCAACCATAGCGCAGTTACTTTAACTAATTTCACTCTTCCTCCAATCAATATGCATCAAGTATAGCCTTCATTCTGCGTATTTAATTTGCTAAATACAATGATTTACGCCAAAACTTTCTGGATTTAGGTCTACTTTATAATATTGGGCATCCAGAGAAATTTGATGTTCAACATAGCCGTTGATCAAGCAGATATATTGATAGCCAAATATTTGAACCCCATGATGATAGATCAAACAGAATATTCAATAAAAAAAAGCAAGCCAAGCTCGTTACAGCTAACCGTTCCTGCTCAAGATTCTATTGAAAACCCCAATGTTGAAACCAATCAGGTTCAGCTAGCCGAGTGGGTCAACAACCTACCACAAGCAAATCCAACGGCTATGGCTGCTGCACTTTATGAGTCAATCTACCAGGTCAATCGATTTCCAGGGAAAATCAACCAACGCCATGCATTAATAAATTGCTATCAGTCTCCCTTTAAAATCATCTATCAGGCTGCCCGCAAGGCATCACAAAAACAGGCTACTCAAGCCACACCAAAGCAGACTGATATAACACCTATTACAATAAAAACCACCATTGAACTTGCATACAGTTACAAAATCATTATTAACAAACATCTTCAACTTAATAATATAGATAAATATCAACAGCAATTTAATCACGCCATCTATTCAGCAATAAAGATCACTGTGCTGGAGTTGATGCTGGAATATTCAAATCTTATACCTAATTCTAAAAAAGCATGGCGTGAAATCTTTCAACTCTACACACTAGCAGAGCAATACGATTTGGTGGAGATACCTATTGAGGAAGGGGTATCTATTAGCCTCTTATTTAAACGCATTCTTCTCATCGCAATTATTGATCCATACCGTCTTCCACGAGGTGAAGTCTGGTTCTGTTATAACTATCTATCACACTGGGCAATAAAAGCTGAGCTGCACACTGCAACCATCGCACCCAACAATATTACATGCCTGTTTCTAGTGGACTTACAAGCAATACACCCACCTAAACCGCCCGAACCAAATACCGAATTAACCCCCAAACGCCATCGGTTATTACACGTTAATTCACTCAATTTACTCATTCATCAACAACGCAAACAATTACTAGAGAACGGCGACACTGCTCCAAAGGGCGTTAGCCATCTTACAAAAGGGCAAACAAATCAGATGTTTCGCCACATGCTGCTTGCCTGGCATGTGCGCCCAACCCGTCGAAGTGAGCGACATGAAAAGTATGGGGCCTACTCTGTCACATATGGCCTAAGTGCCATCAACCACTACCTAAAAAAAGGCTCATTCACACAAGAGTGTGACACATCATTTAATGATTTAGTTGACGACAATACGCTAACCCTGGAAGCGTCGACATCATTCCATAGGGAAAATAAACATTACACCGTATCCTCCTGGCGTATATTTAATTTAAGTGCTGGCGGCATAGGTATTGTAGTCCCCCCACCCTTCCCAAAAGATGTGCAGGTTGGTCAGTTAATCATGATTGAACTTGAAACAGATGCCGGTATAAAACAGTTTAAAACTGGGATCATTCGCCGGATGATAGAGCGTAATACGAATACGCTAGAGGTTGGCGTACAGTTTTTACCAGGAGAAATAGTGCCTATCTCCATCCGCCCCTGTTTTTATGACAAAGAGACCAAAGCCGACTTTCAGCATGGCATACTCATGGATCGGGGATCAAAAGCACAAAAAGCGCTTATAACACCCAGTAACATGTATAAAAATCAACGAGAGTTTGTGCTAGAAAATAATAATTTTATTCAACAGATTGTCTCAGATAATATTATTGAAACCACCCCAACCTTTGACTGCTTTAACTACCATGAGATAACAAAGAAATAATCTTTTATCCCACTATTTTACTATAAAAACATCCTGATTTTATCTACAAGTTAGCATGAATTTATTGCTGATATAGCCTGGTATTTAACCGCCTTACTTAATTATATAAGGAAAGCTCGATGACACTTATTAACTGGAATAAAGAACAGTTCAGTGTGAATATTGATGAGATGGATGCACAACATAAAAAGTGAATTACACTCATCAATAGGCTGCATGAATCCCTCATGAATTCTGACTTAGGGGTATCACCAGAGACGACTATTAAAGATATGATTGACTACACCAGATTCCACTTCAAAGAAGAGGAAAAACTACTTAAAGAAGTGCAGTTCCCTGGCTATGAAAAGCACAAACTGGAACACTCATATTTTATACTAAAGCTGGAAAAACTGGATAGTGACATCACCAACGGAACCTACATATTAAACAATCAGGTTATGCGTATTCTAAAAAACTGGCTAGAAGATCATATCTGCAAAGTAGATAAATCTTATGGGGCATTTATTTCTAATATCTAGAACATAATGCACAATAAGCAACCGCAAGCTATAAACGGCTCACTCAAAATAGATACACCAATAGAACAAACTAAATGTCATAGGGATAATAGCCATTATTTTAAATAACAGCTCTTAATCCACCACTATCCATGTGACGGGTCAATTTTTTCAAAAAAACCATCTCCAATCTGAAAAAGATAGGCAAAAAATCTGGCCACTAGCAATCCAAAAAAGAATATCCAAAAGCTCCAATAGAGCACACCAAGACAGAGCAGTACGATACTACCCAAGAAAGCAGACACAAATAGCCAAAAAAACAGGATCAATCCACAACCATGCTGGGCTTTAACCCACGCTGTCAACCATGGCGTGATTGCTTCAATCTGCTCCATTAACCCCTTCTGTTGATTTTCTGTGCTCATAATTGCACCTCTTCTTAATTTGAGATAGCTTCTCTATATATTAAGGTTAGCGGCAGCTTTTCAGCTCTTTTTAATACTGCGAAAAGTCAACGCCATCCAAGAGGCAAATCTTCTTATCTCTATGCTTTACCTATAAACACTATTTACCTACTCTATAATGAAACCAGAATAAAACCTTAACGGTATGAAAACACTGGTTTTTTAGCCTAAAACGCCATTCAAGCTTCTCTAACATAAAACAACCTTATTATAAATTTACATGCATATTTTCTGGTTAATTGCATACCCAGCTATTATTATCTAGCCTTGATGCCTTATCTTTTGTTTTTAAGCAAAGAGCAATCAATACCCATAATAATGACATGGCTATTTTGGCATTCAATAACTCACTATTCATCAACTAAATTTAATACAATATTTTGAGGATTTATGGTTCAAATTAAAGACTTTGAGACACTGCTGGAAGCCGCTCACCAACAACCGGAGTCTTTCCGGATGTTGTTTGTTTTTGCTAAAAGCGCACTTCCACCCGAGCACTCAGAAGAGGAGGCCAAGCGTTTTAAATTAGGACGTGGAGGTGAATTAACGCCGATGATGTGTGTTGATAAAAACCTGGATGAACTCACTGATTTTAAGGCTCTTGCGCTAGAAGCTGAAAAGGTATTCCTTGACTGGCAAATGGTGTTTTCTGGCGCGCTGCCGGGTAAAGTAGGCTCACCACCCAGTAAAGCCGAAATTGATGAAGCACTTAAAAACATGGTGCAAGCAATACAGTTTGGTGGCGATATGTCTGGCTATCTGATATTTGATAAAAAGGGTAATCCGATCCGGATCGTATAAACTATTAGCCAAAGAGCAAAAATGGTTGGGGCAATTATGCGTTATGCCCCTCTATAACCTCAGCGCCTAAAAACCATGCCCACTTCCCCTTCCCTCTTCCCAAAAGATTAAATGACTGCAACCAGCATCTTAATGCTCAATATAATTAACAGCATGGAAAATGTTTTTTTCAGTATAGAAACAGGCAGTTTATGCGCTAGCTTTGCACCATAAGGCGCGGTAAAAAAACTGGTTGATGAGATTAACAACACCGCTGGTAGATAGATGTACCCGAATATAAAATCATCTGGAACAGCTCTTTCCCACCCACTAATTAAATAGCCTAATGTACCTGCAATTGAGAGTGGCAAACCAATGGCGGCAGATGTACCAATTGCTTTTTTAACTTCAATATTCTGCCAAGTAAGATAGGGCACTGTTAAAGATCCACCACCAATAGAGACTAGTGCCGATACCGCCCCAATCCCAGAACCCACCATAAACAGACCCACACCGCCGGCTAATTCTCTCGTTGGTTTTGGCTTTTTATTTAAACACATTTGAAGAGAGACATAAGCCATAAAGAGGGCAAAAAATAGAGCCAGATATACTGAGCTTAAAGAAGACGCCAAAAAGGTAGCCAAAAATGCACCCAGAATAATACCAAAAGCCATCCTGTTAACAATCACCCATATTACCCCTCCCTTCGCATGATGAGCACGCAGGCTCGAAATAGAGGTCACAATTATCGAAGCCATCGATGTGCCTAAAGCCAAATGAACAACGTCTTTAACAGGGATACCTTGTTGCAAAAAAAGGGTTGTCAGCACTGGCACCATAATGCCACCACCGCCGATGCCTAACAATCCAGCCATAAATCCTATAAAAGAGCCCAATAATAAAAACGAGAATAACCATTCAACCTCTAGCATTTCAGTACCATTCGCCCCATGCTTTCCTAACACCTATCATTCAGTTATTCAAAGCAATAAAGAATACATTAAATATCACACCTGCATAGATATAACGACAGATCACTCTTTAACCAAGGATAATTTTGCAATATCACAGGTTACAGATACTATTAGGGTTTACCGTAATAAAAAATTGGCTTGCATCTTATTCATCTCAAATAGTATTGGAACAGCCATATTATGAACAACCCCCATCAAGACACACTCAAACTTCGACGTGTTGCTATTGATACCTATAAAGAGAACGTCGCATACCTTCACCGCAACTGCGCCATTTATCGCACAGAGGGATTCCAGGCTCTTTCAAAGGTTGAAATTAGCACCGTAAATGGTGCTCCAGAACACCAGCACCGCGTGCTGGCCGTGCTTAATGTCGTAGATGATGAGAGCATTACCCAGTGTGATGAGTTGGGTTTAAGCGAACAGGCCTTTGCACAGCTCAATGTTCAAGAGGGTCACTGCATTCGCATTGCGCACGCAGAACCTCCCGCCTCTCTCAGTGCCGTACACCGAAAAATTGCAGGGGAGCGTCTTGAGCTGGATGATTTTCGCGGCATAGTGCGCGATATTGCTGAGAACCGCTACTCCAAAACCGAGATGGCGGCCTTTTTAGTCGCCTCCAGTCAAAGCGGTCTGGAAAGAGAAGAGGTACTCTACATGACTCGGGCAATGGTGGAGTGTGGAGACCGCCTCAACTGGGGGGAGCCTCTTGTCGCTGACAAACACTGTATTGGGGGTATCCCTGGCAACCGAACCAGCATGCTGATCGTCCCTATTATCGCGGCACATGGCATGTTAATTCCTAAAACATCCAGCCGAGCCATTACCTCACCGGCAGGAACCGCTGACACCATGGCACTGCTTGCGAAGGTTCAGCTTCCGCCCAAGCAACTGCTCGAGATTATCCGTTGCCAGCGTGGATGCCTGGCTTGGGGCGGTGCAGCACGGCTTGCCCCCGTAGATGACATACTCATCTCTGTTGAACGACCACTCTCTCTTGATTCACAAGGGCAGATGGTGGCCTCTATTTTGGCTAAAAAACTTGCCGCAGGCTCTACTCACCTCTTAATTGATATCCCCATGGGACCCACAGCCAAGGTTCGGCGTATGGGTGAAGCGCTGCAACTGCGAAAATTATTTGAATTTGTGGGTGATCGACTGGGATTGCATATTGAGGTCGTTATCAGCAATGGCCGTCAACCCGTTGGACGCGGCATTGGTCCTGTATTAGAACTTAGAGATGTTATGCAGGTGCTAAACAATGACCCTGAAGCCCCCGCCGATCTGCGACAAAAATCATTATGGCTAGCGGGTCGAGTACTCGAGTTCGATCCTGATGTTCGTGGTGGGCAAGGCTATGCCATCGCTCGTGATATTCTTGACTCTGGCCGCGCCTTAAACAAAATGCATGACATTATTGAAGCACAGGGACGCAACCCTGAAACCATAGAGGTCGGCAAACTCAAGCACAGCATAAAAGCACCCAGCAGTGGCTTCATCACTACTATAGATAATTTACAAATAGCACGAATTGCACGCTTAGCAGGCGCACCCATGGATAAAGGCGCAGGCGTTGATCTACAGAAAAAACTAGGTGATAGCATAAAAAAAGGGGGCATACTCTACTTTATACATGCCGATTTTCCTGCCGATTTCCGTTTTGCCCAGGAGGCCGCTGCAAAGGATATTGGCTTTCAGATTAGTAATGAATCACCTGATGGTTCCATCGAACCCGAGTTCTAATTATGTTAGTTTCAAATCAATACGACAAAAATGACACACTGATGCTTGGCTTTTCAGAATATCAAGCGCAGCCACAACAGCTGGCAAACCACATTGGGCTTGCCTATAAAGAGGTTAAAATCCACCACTTTCCCGATGGCGAGAGCAAGGTCTCTCTTCCTGGCACGCTTCCCAAGAAAGTCATTCTCTGTCGCAGCCTGGACAACCCCAATCATAAACTTATCGAACTGATGCTAGCGGCAATGACAGCACGGAAACTGGGAGCAACAGAGCTCACATTAGTCGCCCCCTATCTCTGTTACATGCGACAAGATAAAGCCTTCCATCCTGGCGAGGCCATTAGCCAACAAATTATTGGTCAACAGCTAGCCCAATGGTTTGACTCAGTCATAACCGTAGACCCACATCTGCACCGAATTTCTAACCTCAATGAAGCCATTCCCAATATAAAGACGATAACACTCACCGCCACACAACCCATTGCCCACTTTCTAGGCAAAACCTATGACAACCCACTACTCATTGGGCCAGATGAAGAGTCAGAACAGTGGGTCGCCGCCGTTGCCAAAACACAAGGGCTAGAGTACCTGATTGGAAAAAAGCAACGCCTTGATGACTACCGTGTTGAAATAGATTTTTCTGGATCAACATGCACAGGCCGTCATCTCATACTGCTCGATGATATCGCCAGCACAGGCCGCACTCTAGAGACCACTGCACAAGCACTACAGCCATATAAACCCGCCTCTATCTCTGCTGTTGTAACCCATGCCTTGTTTATGGACGATGCCATCAAACGGCTCAAAAATGCGGGAATCAATCAGATTTTCAGCACAAACAGCATCCCTCACCCAACCAACAATATCTCTCTAACTGAACTGCTTGGCAATGCACTAAACGCCTAATATCTGAAGATAATAAGTCGACTCTTAAAGTAATTTAATCTCTTAGAACTAAAGCATCTTCCTGCACACGACTTAGATAAGTATGGTTCCTCGCTGTTTCATGTGGGTAGCTCAAAATCTAGTTTTGCCCCGATCAGGTAGGCCATTGCAATAAAGTTTCGATTACTTCTGTAACCCCTGGCTCTGCTCTTTGCGGCTTGGATCAGGCTATTC
>JAJRWL010000234.1 GCA_024276875.1 Gammaproteobacteria bacterium | reverse complement strand
GCATTTGCAATGATTCTTGGCCTGCTATTGCTGCTGGCTCTGTTTGTCAATTAAGAATATATATTAAAAGGTAGGACGCTTCGCATGACTGCTGACTGGCCAATTCTGAGCTTGACCACATGGCTACCGATAATCGGTGGTGCACTGCTGCTCGTAATCGGAGATAGAGCTCCCAACGCTTCACGTTGGATGGCGCTGGCAACCGCTATTCTGACCTTTGTTATAAGCATTGCTTTATATTGCGGGTTTGATTCAACCACTGCACAAATGCAATTTGTTGAACGTGCCCCCTGGATCCCTGTGTTCAATGTTGAATACTATCTGGGTGTTGATGGCATCTCAATGCCACTCATTATATTGACTACCTTCATCACTGTTTTTGTAGTGATAGCTGGATGGGAAGTCATACAATATAAACCAGGTATGTATATGGCCGCCTTCCTGATTATGGAAGGGGTGATGGTGGGTGTCTTTTCTGCTCTTGATGCGATGCTCTTCTATGTTTTTTGGGAAGCCATGTTGATTCCAATGTTTCTTATTATCGGAATCTGGGGCGGCCCAAATCGGGTCTATGCTACGATTAAATTTTTCCTCTACACCTTCTTCGGCTCCGTCTTTATGCTGGTCGCGCTGATCTACATGTACTTCCAATCAGGAAGCATGGAGATTCTGGCATTCCATGATCTTAAGCTCGGTCTTACGGAACAGATTTTTATCTTTATTGCCTTCCTGTTGGCATTCGCCGTTAAGGTGCCGATGTGGCCGGTGCATACATGGCTGCCCGATGCTCATGTTGAAGCACCGACAGGCGGTTCAGTTATTCTTGCGGCAATCATGCTTAAAATTGGTGGTTATGGGTTTTTACGCTTTAGCATGCCCATCGCGCCTGATGCCAGCCAGCAACTTGATTGGCTCATTATCACAATGTCACTGATTGCTGTTGTCTATATCGGTTTTGTTGCACTGGTTCAGCAAGACATGAAGAAGCTGATTGCCTATTCATCAATTGCACATATGGGTTTTGTGACACTTGGATTTTTTATTGTTTTTCGCATTGCTGCAAATTCAGACGCTACTGGTGGAGCCATTCTGGGCATGGAAGGTGGAATGGTTCAAATGATTTCACATGGTTTTATCTCTGCCGCTATGTTTCTATGTGTTGGTGTTCTATATGACCGAATGCACAGTCGCCAAATTTCTGATTATGGTGGTGTGATACATAGAATGCCGGTATTCGGTGCTTTTATGGTTTTCTTTGCAATGTCTAATGCTGGTTTGCCTGGTACATCGGGCTTTGTTGGCGAGTTTATGGTGATTCTTGCTAGCTTTAGAGCAAATTTTTGGTTTGCTTTTCTTGGTGCAACGACATTGATTGTGGGGGCTGCTTATACATTATGGATGGTTAAGCGTGTTATGTTTGGTAACGTAGCTAACGATAATGTACGCAATCTACAGGATATCAGTCAGCGCGAGTTTATTATTTTAGGTTCATTGGCTGTTGCTGTGTTGGTGTTGGGTCTTTGGCCGGCTCCATTGATTGAGGTGATGGATGCCTCGATTGTAAACCTGTTTGAACATATCAAAGTATCAAAGCTTTGATCCAGATAGATAACATACTGAATTCGGAATTTATCAATGCAATTTGAAGCGTCCAATCTGATACCGGTTGCTCCTGAGCTCTTCATGCTGAGCTTAGCCTGCCTTGTTCTTGTGATAGATCTTTTTTTAGATGATGGACAACGTATCTTTACATACGCTATCACGCAGTTAGGTTTGCTATTCGCAATTTTTATAACATTGAGCGTTGGGCAGCCTGAAGCACAGATTATATTTGATGGTAATTACATTCGAGATGGCATGAGTGATGTGCTTAAAGTCTCTGTTTATATTGTTACTATGGGGGCTTTTGTCTATGCAAAGGAGTACCTGCAAGAGCACGGCCTTTTTAAAGGTGAATATTATGTTTTAGGGTTATTTGCCGTATTGGGCATGATGGTTATGATCTCATCCCAAAGCTTCTTAACGGCATACCTGGGTCTTGAGTTGTTGTCATTATCGCTCTATGCGCTTGTGGCATTTGATCGGGATTCAAAAACTGGATCAGAAGCAGCCATGAAATATTTTGTACTGGGTGCTATTGCTTCAGGGATGCTGCTTTATGGTATTTCAATGATTTATGGTGCAACAGGCGCTCTAAATTTTGAAGCTGTTAGTTTGGCGCTTGCTGGGACTGGGATGGAAAATACTGTTCTTGTTTTTGGGCTGGTATTCGTTGTTATTGGCTTGGCCTTTAAATTAGGTGCCGTACCTTTCCATATGTGGATGCCTGATGTCTACCATGGCGCGCCAACTCCTGTCGCTCAGTTTTTAGGAAGTGCACCTAAAATTGCTGCATTTGCATTAGCGATGAGGTTATTGGTGGACGGCATGATGCCTCTCCATTCCGATTGGCAACAAATGTTAATTATTCTAGCCATTTTATCTATGGTGCTAGGTAACGTCATAGCTGTTGCTCAAAAAAATATTAAACGCATGCTTGCTTACTCAACTATTGCTCATGTTGGTTTTATTATGATGGGAATTTTAGCTGGAACACCAGAGGGATACTCTGCCTCAATGTTTTATGCCATTATTTATGCCATCACCTCATTGGGTGGGTTTGGGATTATTATTTTGTTGAGCAGAAAGGGATTTGAGGCAGAAAATCTCGATGACTATAAAGGGCTTCATGAGCGCAGCCCGTGGTTTGCTGCAATGATGATGTTATTCATGTTTTCTATGGCAGGCGTTCCTCCAACGGTTGGTTTTTGGGCAAAGCTTTTTGTTTTAGATGCGGTTGTCAGTGTTGACTTAACTTGGGTTGCCTTGGTTGGTGTCTTTTTCTCAATTATTGGTGTTTTCTACTACATACGTATTATTAAACTTATGTATTTTGACAAGCCGGTTGATATGCAGCCTTTAGTTGCAAACATTGATACCCGTTTTACGCTTTCAATAAACGGCATTATGATGATTGCGCTAGGGTTTTTTCCTGCAACTCTTATTGCTGTCTGTGTTAAAGCGATTGGCAACTAAGTAGTCGTTTCTGAAATATTTATTTCAGATGCCAGTAAACTTTAAATTATGATTTATTGTGAAAATACCAATATTTGAAGTCCCTATTCTTTGAGCCAAAAGGTGCTTCTTCACCGTGCTAACGTTATAGCTTTAGTTGAAGCACTGTCCTTACTATTTTTTGGTATAACTATTTGACTATTGTTGACCTTCAATTTGCCACGATAACCTCAATCTGCGATGCAGATATCCGGTGCTTGATTTGTCAAACACTTAACTTGCACCAGCTGCTGGTAGGTTGTGGCTATCATAAAGTTAGATGCCGCTAATGATCTTGAATCACATGAGCATTTCTGTGGTTTTTGCACTCTTTTCATAGACGCAAGTTGGTTGCAGCTTTTCCTTCCTGGCAATTTCGAGTAGTTGCCTATGGGTTTTTCGGTACGCTTGAAAATGTTATCACTTGGGCGTCAAGATGCTTGAGTATGGATAGTTCAACCATAATGACTGTTTTGGGTTAGGTTAATTCAGCAGCCTTGATTAGCACCTTTATACGCTTGCTAAATAGTATGGCTCTAGTTTGCGCCGGCTAGAAAAATTTTACGCAGTATATGTAATGCATACAGACTAATCTCAAAGGTTTTGCGGATGCTTTTATCTGATGAGGATTGGTTTGTCGGGTTGCTTTCTGGCAATCCTGCGGCAGAGGCGGTGGTGATGGTGGTTGGGTCTGCACCTGCTTTAATGGCGGCATCTACTATGCGATCACCGCATGCTTTGAAATCAGGCCAAATGGTGAGCCGTCTGCTGCCGTCTTTGGCGCGTATTGCGCAGGCAGTTCTGGGGAGTTTCTTGTATATGCTCAGGGCTACTTTGGTGATTTCTTCCCCATTGTGAGGTGTCGCTGTGATGCTTTGTGCTACAGCCTCATCGATGGTCATCCCTTCATCTATTGATGTCTTTAGCTGAACCTCGATGGCGCGCTGGCCTTCGTGGATAGTTGGTGTGCTAGCCAGGCCAATAAGGGGGTAGATGAGTATGCAAATACCAACAAATTTATGAAGAGTACGAATCATTGGGCTATCCTCTTGATCAAAGCTGCCTTCGTAGCTTGTAGCGTTCATGATAGCTATCGGCCTCTCCCTATATTAGTTTAATGGCGCAATAGATCATCAATCGACTAGTCTGGGTTTAGCGCATACTCAGGTAGGGTATATTCCCTGCACCAAGCAGAGTTTTGGTGTTACGTCAAAATATATGAGGTTAACAGGTTGGAATAATATGGCTATTCAGTGGTATCCAGGGCATATGCATAAAACCCGCAAAAAGATCAAAGAGAGCATGCCCCAAATTGATATTGTGATTGAGGTTTTGGATGCTCGCATTCCCTATAGCAGTGAAAATCCTTTGCTGGCTGATCTGCGTGGTAATCGTCCCTGCATTAAATTGCTTAATAAAAGTGATTTGGCTGACCCTGTAGTAACCAAGCTTTGGCAGCACTATTTTGAGCGTGAAAGGGATGTTAAAGCGATCCCGATCGTAGCGGAGAAAAAGGGAGAGGCACGCCAGTTAATTCAGAAAATATCTCATGTGGCCAAGACGATGTTGGGAAATCGTAATTTAAAATTAAAACCAGCACGCATTATGATTTTGGGGATACCGAATGTTGGTAAATCTACGCTTATGAATAGTTTGGCTGGTAAGGTGTTGGCGAAGGTGGGCAATGAGCCTGCAATAACCAAAGCACAGCAAAATATTCGCTTGGCTGATGGTATTTCGCTTGCTGATACGCCAGGTATGCTCTGGCCTAAAGTAGAAGATGAAGACAGTGGCTACCGTCTGGCTGTGACAGGTGCGATTAAAAACACAGCTATTGAATTTGAAGATGTGGCGCTTTATGCGGCGGACTACTTTCTTAAATACCACCCTAAAGTGATGCTCAAACGCTACAAACTTAAACAGTTACCCAAGGATGGTATCACGCTGCTCGAAGAGATTGGCCGACGACGTGGTGCATTGCGTACAGGCGGCCATGTTGATCTACACAAAGCATCTGAAGCACTGTTAAAAGAGTTTAGAGGTGGGATGTTGGGGCGTATTAGTTTAGAGACACCTGAGATGGTGGAGGTGGCCAAAGCTGCACGTGCTGCTGAAGCGTTAACTGCAGAGCAGGATGAAGTTCAGAATATAAAATCATCTTAATGCAACCGCAAGCTGACCCATTTATTGTCCCAGTCTGTCAGACCCTAAGTATTGAATTTGATCATCCAATTACAGGGGAAAGGGTCAGTGGCGTTAGCCCTTGTCTGTTTTAGCCTTGCGCTTCCTGGCTTGCATATGTAAGCAGTTTGTAACGGCTAAAGGGGGTATTTGACGCATCATTATAGGCAAGCAATGTCTCATGCTTTATGATTTAGGGTAAGCGTAATTATAGAGATAGTGACATGCAATATTGTGATAAAGCGTTGGTATCAGTGGCATCATTGTTTATTAATGGCCTGTTGATGTTGAGTTTGTTGTTTTTGCCAGAATTGGTCTGGGCCAGTCGGCTTGAAGATATTGCAAAAGGAATGGCCGCAGGCAGTGATAAAAAGATTCAAGATCTTATTAAAATAGGCATTACAGGGGGGCTTGTTATTCCACTTCTAGGTATGCTCTATTTGGTGACAGATAAGAAAGGGTTGGCTCGATTGGCCGGCTTTATTGGGGCTATTGTGTTGGGATATGCGCTCTTTTTTCTTCATTTTACCTGAATGAGATATATCTAAATATTTTTTTACATATAATTTTTTGTAACCCTAACTGTGGCTACCGATAACGATCTAAAAAAAATAGCAGAGATGCTAAGTAAACAAGCACCGGCGGTTGGAGCCTCTATTGTTACAGCAGAATCCTGTACAGGTGGCTGGCTGGCCAAGATTTTGACGGATATCCCTGGCAGCAGCGCCTGGTTTGATCGTGGCTTTGTTACCTACACCAATGAATCCAAGCAGGAAATGTTGGGGGTGGCAGCTACTACCCTTGATATCCAAGGCGCTGTGAGTAAACAAACCGTGCATGAGATGGCACTGGGCGCTCTTAACAAAAGTAAGGCATCTATTGCTGTGGCAATTAGTGGTATTGCCGGTCCAGGTGGCGCAATGCCGGGCAAACCTGTAGGCACGGTTTGTTTTGCTTGGGCACAGAGGGGAGCTGGCTTGAGACTATCTTGTAAGCAATTTTCTGGCAACCGGGATCAAATTCGGCGACAAGCTGTTGCATTTGCACTAAATGGCATTTGTGATTTACTGGGCTGAATCAATGCAGCGATTTTTCTTTGCACTCTGGCCTGATTCTTATTTGCGTAGTCATATTAACCGCCTTGTATGTGAGCTGTCGGGGCAAGGTGGCCAGCAGCAGCATCCTGATGATCTGCATATGACGCTGGCGTTTCTTGGCTCTGCCACATCAGCGCAACGTGCTTGTATTGAACGAGTGGGTGACAAGATTCAAATAAAGCCGTTCACGCTTTATCTTGGTCGAATTGATTATTGGTCGCAGCCACGCATTCTTTATTTGGGTGCAAATAATACGCCTGCTCCGCTTGCTTCACTGGTTCAGCAGCTGCAATCAGGTTTGACTGGTTGTGGATTTAAGCTGGAAAAAAGGCATTACAATCCACATGTGACCTTGGTTCGCAAAATGAAGCAGAAACAGACGTTTAATTTGGATGGCTTGCTTGAGTGGCCAGTAGATGAGTTTGTGCTAGCAGGAACTCATCTTGGGGTGAAGCCCCCGCGCTATCAGGTGATAAAACGCTGGCCACTACAGAATATCTGAATGCTCCTCTATTTTTCGTGCCTACAGGCTCATGACGTGAGCCTGTAGGTATGTGATAATCCTATTTTTCTACAGTACTACTTAGGTGAGCGTGAATGTTTGCCAGCAATCCCCGAGAGGAATCCTATGGACGAAAACCGAAAAAAAGCACTTAGCGCCGCACTGAGCCAGATTGAAAAACAGTTTGGTAAAGGTTCCGTTATGCGCATGGGTGATGCTGGTGCGCTGTGCCAGATTGAGGTTGTCTCCACAGGTTCATTGGAGCTGGATATAGCCCTGGGTGTGGGGGGGGTTCCACGGGGGCGTGTGATTGAGATCTTTGGTCCTGAATCTTCAGGTAAAACCACGATGACGCTGCATATTATTGCGGAGGTTCAAAAGTTGGGTGGTACCGCTGCCTTTATTGATGCCGAGCATGCGCTTGATCCAATCTATGCAGACAAACTGGGTGTCAATATGGATGAGCTGCTGGTCTCTCAGCCAGATACAGGCGAGCAGGCACTGGATATCACCGACATGCTGGTGCGCTCTGGCGCGGTAGATGTGGTCGTGATTGATTCGGTTGCTGCCTTGACCCCCAAGGCAGAGATTGAAGGTGATATGGGTGACTCCCATATGGGCTTGCAAGCTAGACTGATGTCTCAGGCACTGCGTAAATTGACGGCCAACATCAAACGCTCTAACTGCATGGTGATCTTCATCAACCAGATTCGGATGAAGATTGGGGTGATGTTTGGCAGCCCGGAGACCACTACTGGGGGCAATGCACTGAAGTTCTATGCCTCTGTTCGTCTGGATATTAGCCGCACAGGTGCAATCAAGCGGGGTGACGAGGTGGTCGGTAATGAGACGCGAGTCAAAGTCATCAAAAACAAAGTGGCACCGCCTTTTAAACAGGCCAATTTTGAAATCCTCTATGGGGAGGGTGTCTCCCACGAAGGCGAGATTATTGCGCTGGGTGTCAAGTATGAACTCATTAATAAAGCCGGTGCTTGGTACAGTTACAAGGGTGACCGAATTGGGCAGGGTAAAGAGAAGGCCCGTAATTTTCTAAAAGAGAATCCAGAGATTGCAGCAGAGATTGAAGCGGGGGTTCGAGCTACCGCTTTTCCTAAGGTTGAGAGTGAGGCAGTGGCTGGCAAGGAAGGAGCCTGACTCAGTCCTCAGAACAGGCATTGATTGAGCAGGCAGCAGTACGGCTGCTTGCTTGTCGGGAGCATTCCCGTGCTGAGCTGCGGCGTAAATTGCATGCTAAATCATATGATGATGAGATAGTAGGCAAGGTGCTGGATAAATTGATCCAGCAATCCTTGCTGAGTGATGAGCGCTTTACTGAACAGTATCTTTCATCACGCCAAAAACGGGGCTTTGGCCCCGTGCGCATCAAGGGTGAACTGCGTGAACGCGGCATAAATAATGAATTGATTAGCACTCATTTGAATAACCAAGATGCGAGTTGGGTAGAGACTTTACGCCAAACTCATGATAAAAAGTTTGGTATTGAGCCACCGGACAGCATAAAAGAGAAGGCTCGCCGAGTCAGGTTTTTAGAGTACCGTGGATTTACTGGAGAGCAGATAAGGTGCTTGTTCCAGAATATTTAACTTAAAAAAAGATACGACGAACTTCTATGAAAAGTAGTGCTGAACTTAGACAGACCTTCCTCGATTTCTTCGCCAAAAAAGGGCATGAGGTTGTGGCCAGTAGCCCATTGATTCCTCACAATGATCCAACCCTGCTTTTTACCAATGCAGGCATGGTTCAGTTTAAGGATGTATTTCTGGGTCGAGACAAGCGCCCATACACTACAGCAACCAGCTCACAGCGATGTGTTCGTGCGGGTGGCAAACATAATGATTTGGAAAATGTGGGCTATACCGCACGTCATCACACTTTCTTTGAGATGCTGGGTAATTTTAGTTTTGGCGACTATTTCAAGCGAGAGGCGATTCAGTATGCTTGGGAATTTCTGACCAAAGAGTTGGCACTACCAGCAGAAAAACTTTGGGTCACTGTTTACGAAGATGATGATGAAGCCGCCGATATTTGGATCAATGAGATTGGCATCAACCCTGATCGCCTTACCCGTCTGGGTGATAAGCCTGGCGGCAAAAAATATGAGAGTGATAATTTTTGGTCAATGGGTGATACCGGCCCTTGTGGCCCCTGTTCAGAGATCTTTTATGATCATGGAGCCGATGTCGCTGGTGGTCCACCCGGTACGCCAGAGGAAGACGGCGATCGCTACATAGAGATCTGGAACCTGGTATTTATGCAGTACAGCCGTGATGCAGAGGGCAATATGACACCGTTGCCGAGGCCGTCAGTGGATACGGGTATGGGTTTGGAACGCTTGGCCGCTGTATTGCAGCACGTGCATAACAACTACGAGATTGATCTGTTTAGTCAGCTGGTTACAGCGGCGGCTGAAATCACCGGTTGTGCTAATAAAAAAGAGACATCGCTACGCGTCATTGCGGATCATATTCGATCCTGTGCTTTTCTGGTGGTTGATGGTGTAACGCCAGGCAATGAAGGGCGAGGCTATGTTTTACGGCGTATTATTCGCCGTGCTATTCGCCATGGCTATCGACTGGGTTGCAAAGAGACCTTTTTCTTCCAGCTGGTTGATCCCCTTGTTAAAGAGATGGGGCAAGCATTTCCAGAATTAAGCAAGGCGCAATCACATGTTGAGCGCGTCCTTAAATTAGAAGAAGAGCGCTTTGCCGAAACCCTGGAGCAAGGAATGAAAATCCTGGAACAGGCTATCGCAACCCTGGATGGAAAAGAGATTCCAGGTAAAACCGTATTCCGACTTTACGATACTTATGGCTTCCCAACGGATTTAACCGCTGATATTGCACGAGAGCGTGAACTTACTTTGGATATGGTGGGTTACAAGCGTGAAATGGAGACTCAAAAAGAGCGAGCCAGAGCTGCCAGCCAGTTTGGTTCAGATCAATCAGTACAGATAGCGCTTGAGGGGGAGACTGATTTTACGGGCTATGATCGTTTAAAGGATGAGGTCACTGTGATCGGGCTTTACCAAAAAGGTGAGTCAGTAGATACCCTGAAGGATGGTGATGAAGGAATGGTCGTTTTGGATCACACACCGTTCTATGCAGAGTCAGGAGGGCAGACAGGTGATAAAGGGAACATTATAACAGAGGGCGGCGTCTTTCAAGTTATTGATACCCGTAAGCAGGGTGGTGGCGGTATCTTCGGCCACATTGGCCGAGTACACGCGGGTGAACTGCATTTGGGTGATACAGTCAGTGCAGAGGTTGATGAAGAGAATCGTCAGGCAACGGCGGTGCATCACTCGGCTACACATCTATTGCATGCTGCACTACAGCAAGTTTTAGGTGACCATGTTGCCCAGAAAGGGTCACTGGTTGATGGCGCACGACTGCGTTTTGACTTCTCACATTTTGAGCCTGTCAGTCGCGAGCAGCTACAAACAACTGAACGATTGGTCAATGATCAAATTCGTAAAAATGACATGGTAGAGACTCGGCTTATGTCGCTGGAAGATGCAAAGGCATCAGGTGCAATGGCACTGTTTGGTGAAAAATACAGCGACCAAGTGCGCGTGCTGCGTATGGGCGATTTTTCTACGGAACTGTGCGGTGGAACCCATATAAAAGCCGTGGGTGATATTGGACTAATAAAAATTACAGCAGAGACGGGTATTGCCTCAGGTGTACGCCGTATTGAAGGGGTAGCGGGTGCGCATGCCCTACAGTGGATAAAGGCAGATGAAGATCGACTCTATCGTATCGCTGAGCAGCTAAAGGCATCTCGAGAGGATGTTGACGAAAAGGCGGCTCAATTGGTTGAGCGAAATCGTAGCCTTGAAAAGGAGCTGGAGCAGCTAAAGAGCAAACTTGCCAGCGCAGCAGGGAGTGATCTTGCAAGCAGCGCTATAGATATTGACGGTGTAAAAGTATTAGCTGCAAAGCTAGAGGGTGTAGATCCAAAATCACTACGTGACACCATGGATCAACTCAAGAATAAACTGGGTTCAGCCGTGATTGTATTAGGCACAGCCAAGGATGGAAAAGTGAGCCTGGTTGCTGGCGTTACTAGTGATCAAACCAGCCGCATGAAGGCAGGTGACCTGATTCGAGAGGTTGCTGCAAAAGTAGGCGGCAAAGGTGGCGGGCGACCAGACATGGCGCAGGCAGGAGGCAGTCAGCCTGATGCCCTGCCAGAGGCGCTAGCACTGGTGAAAGATTGGGTGCAGGAAAAAGTTGCGAGTTAGCGGGTTTCCGTGTTTAATCAGCGCCCTTTAGTGAAGTAGCATGACATTCGTATGATCTTTTATATTAATTGGAAAGCATGGCGCTAATTGTCAAAAAATTTGGTGGTACCTCGGTTGGAACGGTAGACCGTATCGAGGCAGTGGCTGACAAGCTGCAACAGAGCCGTAAAAATGGTGATGATGTCGTTGTCGTTGTCTCAGCCATGTCAGGCGAGACCAATCGGCTGGTTGGTTTGGCTCATGCTATTCAAGAGCAGCCCACCCCACGTGAACTGGATGTTCTCCTGTCTACTGGCGAGCAGGTGACAATCGCACTTTTGAGCATGGCCTTAGAAAAACGGGGTTGCTCTGCCAGATCCTATACGGGCGGACAAGTACGCATTCTGACGGACACGGTTCATAATAAAGCCCGTATTAAAGACATTGATGCAGCTCGGGTTCGAGCCGATCTGGATGCGGGTTGCGTGGTTGTAATTGCAGGTTTCCAAGGTGTCGATGAGCATGGCAGCATCACCACACTGGGGCGGGGTGGATCCGATACAACAGCCGTTGCTATGGCGGCCGCCCTAAAAGCAGATGAATGCCAAATCTTTACTGACGTAGATGGTGTCTACACCACAGACCCACGGGTTGAACCCCATGCGTGCAAACTGAGTAAAATCACCTTTGAAGAGATGCTAGAGATGGCCAGTCTTGGATCAAAGGTGCTACAGATTCGTGCTGTTGAATTCGCAGGAAAATACAACGTCCCCCTTCGTGTTCTTTCTAGCTTTGAAGAGGGCGAAGGTACTCTAATCACCTTTGAGGACGATGGTATGGAAGAAGTAAAAATTTCTGGTATTGCATTTAACCGTGATGAGGCAAAACTCACCATATTGGGTGTGCCGGATCAACCGGGCATCGCACATAAAATATTAGGCCCCATTGCAGCGGCCAATATTGAAGTCGATATGATTGTGCAAAATATAGCTGAAGACACGGCCACAGACTTCACCTTTACTGTACATCGCAATGATTATAAAAAAGCCCTAGCTGTATTGCAGGCTACGGCTAATGAAACAAAAGCACGCGAAGTAAAAGGTGATGATTCGATTGTTAAAATATCACTGGTTGGCGTAGGCATGCGATCACATGCGGGCATTGCAAGCACCATGTTTGAAGCGCTGGCCAAAGAAGGGATCAATATTCGCATGATCTCAACATCAGAAATCAAGATTTCTGTTGTTGTTGATGAAAAATACCTTGAATTGGGTGTGCGCACACTGCATGAGGCATTTGAATTAGCGGGTAAAAAAGCGCTTTAGACATGGAATATTCCCTTTAGAAAAATATGCGGTACTGGTAGAATCTACCCCGCCTTACACAGGGTGGTTTTGGCCACATGTGTAAAAGGCTTGGTTGGCAGCGCTCTCTTCCGTGTTGGGCAGATAGGATATCGCTCCGCCATATTGGGTGGGACGTTGTTTGGATCTTAGGATCAATGCAGGGAGATGTAAGATGTTGATATTAACTCGCCGTGTTGGCGAAACACTGATGATTGGTGATGAAGTAACCGTAACGGTGCTAGGAGTGAAAGGCAACCAGGTACGAATTGGGATTAATGCTCCGCGAGACGTATCTGTACACCGGGAAGAGATCTATGAAAGGATCAAACGGGAACAGGCAGAAACACCAGCAGATGGTGCAGAGGGATAGTGCACATAGCGGGGTTCTAGAAAGAGCCCCGTTAATTAAGCGCTTGAAGTTAGATGTCAATAAAAATGCCCATCGTGTTTTTATTGATTAGAAATATACCCTGCAATGCTGTGGAATAGAAAATCCAGAATAGAGTGTTATCTTGTTCAGGACAGAAACTCATCAGGGGATAGTTACAGTTGGAGAGATGGCCGAGTGGCTGAAGGCGCTCCCCTGCTAAGGGAGTATGGGTTAATAGCCCATCGAGGGTTCGAATCCCTCTCTCTCCGCCATATATTTGGTTGGCAAGAGAAGTAATAGTAATAATTGCACGGAATATTTTTTCTGCAAATATTTTCATTGACAACATGGGAGCGCATCAGCACAATGCGCCCCTCAGTTAAGCGCCCGTAGCTCAGCTGGATAGAGTACCTGGCTACGAACCAGGGGGTCGGAGGTTCGAATCCTTCCGGGCGCG
>JAJRWL010000233.1 GCA_024276875.1 Gammaproteobacteria bacterium | reverse complement strand
GTTAAAATCACGCCTGCAACACAATAAGGGCCAGCGGAAGCAGCGGCGGCAGGCACTAAGTTCCGATAATGAAACAGAAACCTTGGCCGAACTATCGTTTGAAAGCCAGCAGGACAAGCGCGCCCTGAAGGCCTTGAAACGACAGTGGCAGGAGTACCTGGCGCCGACTCAAGCCCGGCGGCATGAAACCGAGTTGCAAATCAGGCAGCAACAACAGGCACGGCGTCGCTTATCCAAGCAACTGCATCAGACCGTATTTGATGGCTATCGATTGCACAACTGGCTGAACGAAACATGCAACCTTTCGGCGCTATTTCCTACGGCCCAACCACCGGGTGGGGCCGGTGACTGTGCCGCACCCAAATTGATTCAGTATGCGGTACAGCAACGTCTGCGACCGATCGCCCTGGCCGAGTTCTGGTGGGGGGAATCACCCTCCAAGGGGGTACGCCATCATGGCCATTTCTACCCGGCCTGCCGGGGCAAATGTCACCCCATCCTGCCCTTCATGCTGCGCGGCCTTAATCTGCAGACGTGGCAGAGTGCTGCTCATCAGTTTCAGGATGCGGATGCCCCGCTAACCGTATATGAAGACGAGCACCTTGTGGTCGTCAATAAACCTTGGGGCCTGCTGTCGGTGCCGGGCAAAGAGATCAGCGACTCGGTGCTCACCCGCATGGCGCAGCGTTATCCTCAGGCCACGGGGGCCCTGCTGGTACACCGTCTGGATATGTCCACCTCCGGCTTATTGTTAGTAGCCAAGCACGCCCACATCCACAAGGCCTTACAACAGCAATTCCTGAGGCGAACAATCGAAAAGCGTTACGTTGCCCTACTATCGAAGACATTACCATCAACAATAGAAAAGGGGGTGATCGAGCTGCCCCTGCGGGTAGATCTTGATGATCGGCCACGACAATGTGTCTGTTTCCAGCATGGTAAGCCAGCCAAAACATACTGGCAGGTGATTGAACGAGGGGCAAAGACTACACGCATATATTTCTATCCAGCCACCGGCCGCACGCACCAGCTACGAATCCATGCAGCCCATCCTCAAGGTTTGGGTGCCGCCATTGTCGGAGATGAGCTTTACGGCAGCCCCGGTGAACGCCTATTGTTGCATGCTGAGCGTTTGCGATTTCTCCACCCGGCAACAGGAGCCAAAATGGACATATGCACCCCTGCACCATTCTAGGCTTGGCCTGTGGTCATAAAACCTTCATCCGAATGCCGTCAGTTTGAAATATGGCCGAGATATAAATAGACCTCTATTTTCTGATGAGGAACATACACAGTGGATATCTATATTCAGGTTTGGCCAAATAACAGTGCAACGCTACTGACAACGAATGGTTATGTATTATCGACCTTCAGTAACGAAGCGGCAGCACAGCAGGTCAAAGAAGAATGGAATAAAGCGAATAAGAACCCCGCTCGTTCAGCAATGTCTCAGGTCACAAAGACACCCCCCTCTTCACCGCCCCTATACTTAATTTAGCCACGTATAAATTAGCACCCTCATTGTCATTCGTTACAATTTAGTAGCATGTCGAATTTAGGAGGCCTTGATCGACTACCTTATTTCTATTAATAGCCGGGCAACAGGCCATACATTCATAGTTATTTCCCTTCACACAAAGGGGAAAGCGAACGTGTAAAAACAGCTCAAGTAAGCGTCTGTAGTCCCGATATTTTCAGCATGATTCACTTTATTACAATCTATTCACTATGACCATTAAGCAACGCCTATTTTTATTGGCGGGCATCATTTCAATTGCCGTATTGAGCATGTTGGCCTTGCAGCAGTACACAACCAATCGCTCCGAACTCCTGAGAAAAGGCATTACCACCCTGTATGATGTTGAGGCGGATATGCAAGCGATGCTGGCTACAGAGCGACAGTATCTGCTTACCCATAGTGAAAGTTCCAGAGATCACTTTTATGCGGAAAAAGAAGAACTGGTTGTAGAGCTACACGAGCTGGCCGAAATATTGGACAAACTCGAGCTAGACGCGGCTCCGTTAGGGGGGATGTACCAGGATTTAGAACAAGTCGTTTTACGCTTTAATGAATTGGAATTATTAATTGAAAAGATCGGACTGGATAAAAATAAAGGCCTACGAGGCGTCTTGCGAGGGGCAGCTCACCGCGTAGAAGCCGTTCTTCGTAAGGAGGAGGATGCTAGCCTGATGGTTGACCTATTAATGCTACGCCGTCATGAAAAAGACTTTCTTTTGCGGCTAGATAGTAAATATGTAGAGCGCTTTAACAAAGTACATAGTGGGCTGACCGACTGGATCAAGTTACTGCCCATGGACGAGGTGCATCGTCGCCAGGTTATCAACGACTTAAAGGTATATGCAGACAATTTTCATCGCCTGGCTGCGGCCAAAAAACAGTTAGGTCTTCACGAAAAGGATGGCTTGAGAGCTGAACTGGGGCTCGCGATTGATCGGGTACTTGAAAATCAGCGCATCTTGGTTAAGTCGACCTCTAGCCTGATTAAACAGTCGCGTCAGGCTCAAGATAAACTCCTGTTCACAGGCAGCCTGCTTCTCATTATTATTCTCATTAGTATGGCTTTATTTATCGCGCGTAGCGTCACCCGTAGTTTATTACTTATTACTGAGGCAATGGAAAATGTCGCTGATGGTAGTACCGAGTTAAATGCCCGCCTGCCGGAAGACGGCAAGGATGAGACAGTGCGAATCGCCCGCGCATTTAATCGTTTTACACTTAAACTTGGACAGACGGTAAAACAGATTTTGATGGTAGCCTCCAACCTCTCGCAGAGCAGTCTAAGAGCACAGGAGATCACTCAGGCGACCAGCCACTCGGTTGAAGAACAGGTTGATGCCATTACCGACCTGAACAGATCCATCGGCCAGATGGCGGATAGTTCACAACAGGTCAGGACTGCGGTTAACGAGGCCAGTGTCACAGCGCGAGGTGTGCAGAGCAAGGCATCGGAAGGACTTACCGTGGTAGAAAGTGCCGTGACCGGTATGCAGGAGATGCAGGACGAAGTCAGCCGTCTTGAACAGAGTATCAGCGCGCTTACCGGGCATCACGAAGACGTAGGACAGGTGCTGGATATGATCGTCACCATCGCAGAACAGACCAATATGCTGGCCCTGAATGCAGCCATTGAGGCCGCCAGAGCGGGTGAATACGGCCGTGGTTTTGCCGTAGTGGCCGACGAAGTACGTGCCTTGTCACAGCGCACCACCGATGCAACGGATGAGGTGCGAACGCTGATGGATACTATTCGCAGTGGCAATCAAGAAGCGGTATCGCTGATGACACGCAGTGCCGAGGTATCCGCCTTAAATCTTGAACGTACGCAGGCGGTAGGGGAAGCCTTTGCTACAATCTCAGCCGCTGTGGATGAGATCAATGATAGTAATGTTCAGGTTTCTGGGTATTCCGAACAGCAGGCAGTCTTGGCGGATGAGGTGCGCAATAGCATTCAGCAGATTCATGACAGTGTTCAGGCCTTGTCTGAGCTGGCGCGCAAGAACATTTCCGATAACGGCGACTTGTCTCAGTATTCCGTACAGCTTGAGTCACTGGTTGCTGGCTTGTCCGACGCAGGAACGGAGAATAAAGAGACCGGGCGTACAGAAGTGACAAAGGATGATAATGTTGAATTATTCTAGTTCCGGAAGCACGCAGGCTTCCGAAAGCCGATCTATTCACAACCCAGAACCCTTGATTAAAACCACCTATTTAGGCTCCATTCTCGTCACGTCATGATCAACGCCAACCACGGCGATGAGCAGGCCTTACCAAAAAATTGAAGCGCCATATGACAGCTTGCGAAATTTATGCAGCTGATTGAAGTTGGGCTATAGTTTTTTCTTTAATTTTTGTGGATGAAGTTAGAGGATGATAGGTAACTTGAACGATGGACTTGCCCCTTGCCTTCAAAAAAGACTCTACTTCAAGGTTATGAGGCCCCTTGCCCCAATCCTCTCCAATAACAAAAATATCTACATCCCACTCTTTACAAGCAGATGCGTATTCCAGATCATAGTAGGGACGCACAATGTCAACACAGCGCAAAGCTTTTAGCATGTTCATTCGTTGCTCAAGAGGAACAACAGGGACATTCCTTTTATAACTGGCGACCACTTCATCTGAAGCAACGCCAACTGCAACTGTGTCACCTAATGTTTTACAATGCTGGAGCAATTCCAAGTGACCCACATGCAATAGATCCCATGTACCTACCGTGTATACGAGCATTCATTATTCCCCACCTAAGACTGAGTTAAGCGTGGTAGTATAGCACACCGTCAGATCTTCTTTTTTGAAGATTCAAGGTCTAAGTTATAACCTCCCCTCTGACTAATTAAGGTATACCAATGACCGAGAAAAACGCTGAACCTCAAGAGTTACAGCCCAATTCCATTCTCTCCTACGCTAAAGATTTGCCTAATATTTGTTCGCTAGCTGGATTGGCTTGTACCCTTCTGGCTATTTACTTCAGTATTTCTGGGCTTTATGCCGCAGCAATGATTGGAATGATATGGGCGGTTGCTTTTGACTGGGTAGACGGCCTTATTGCACGCAGAATGAAAGGACGCACCGGTAATGACCGTATTTTTGGCGGCCAACTTGATGTATTAATAGACATTGTTAGCTATGGTGTCACGCCTGCCATTCTGCTTTTAAGTTATGGGAATTTCGAAATTATCTATCTGCTGGGTGCATTTCTAATACTTGCAGCTAGCGCGTTACGACTCAGTTATTTTTCTACCTTCGGTCTTACTGGCGGCACCAAATATACGGGGCTGGCTCTTGATAACAACAATATAATACTTGTGTTCATATTTTTGTTTGAGAGTATGTTTAGTCACAGTGTTTTTTCTGTCATTGTCTATATAAGCATAGTAGGACTGGCCGCCTTGAATGTGTCACAGATAAAAACACCTAAACTTTCTGGAAATCCGGTCAATGTCTTCATTCTTGCTGCCTATACTCTTGGAATGACAGTTATCTATGGCTGGATGATGCTATAGAAAACCAATGTGATGCGCTTCATAATTCGCCATATCGAAGTGTATTGGATTTCTCAAGTATAATACTTAACCCAAGTTTTTCTATTCAGGAAACCAGCGAATAATCTCACCTGAAT
>JAJRWL010000232.1 GCA_024276875.1 Gammaproteobacteria bacterium | reverse complement strand
CACAAGAGCTGATCAATGCCAAGCCGGTTTCAGCTGCGATCAAAGAGTTCTTTGGTTCCAGTCAGCTCTCACAATTTATGGATCAGAATAATCCGCTTTCAGGCATGACGCACAAACGTCGCGTCTCTGCACTGGGTCCCGGTGGTTTGGCGCGTGAGCGTGCGGGTTTTGAAGTGCGCGATGTGCACCCAACGCACTATGGTCGTGTCTGTCCCATTGAAACACCTGAAGGACCAAACATTGGTCTAATCAACTCACTCTCGGTCTATGCGCGTACCAATAGTTATGGCTTTTTGGAAACGCCGTATCGCCGAGTTATTGATGCGAAGGTAACGGATCAGGTGGACTACCTTTCTGCGATTGAAGAGGGGCGTTTTGTGATTGCGCAGGCTAATGCCACCTTGAGTGATGATGGTGAATTGGTGGATGAGTTGATCTCATGTCGTCACCAAAATGAGTTCACACTCTCTTCACCCGATAAAATTGAATATATGGATGTGTCGCCGAAACAGATCGTTTCAGTGGCGGCCTCTCTGATCCCATTTTTAGAGCATGATGATGCCAACCGCGCACTCATGGGGTCTAACATGCAACGCCAAGCTGTGCCAACACTCAGGGCTGATAAGCCACTGGTCGGCACCGGTATGGAGCGCACGGTCGCCATTGATTCCGGCGTGGCCGTTATTGCAAAACGTGGTGGACTGGTTGATTGTATCGATGCCGCGCGTATCGTTGTTCGCGTTAATGATGATGAGACTGAAGCGGGTGAATCAGGTGTGGATATCTACAACCTGACTAAATATACCCGCTCTAACCAGAATACCTGCATTAATCAGCGCCCGCTGGTGAATCCAGGCGACATTATTGCACGAGGTGATGTGCTGGCTGATGGGCCATCAACAGACTTGGGTGAGTTAGCGCTGGGTCAGAACCTGCGTATTGCCTTTATGCCGTGGAATGGCTATAACTTTGAGGATTCTATCCTCATCTCAGAGCGGGTCGTTGAAGAGGATCGTTTCACTACTATCCATATTGAAGAGATGACCTGTATGGCGCGCGATACCAAGTTGGGCGCGGAAGAGATAACAGGTGATATTCCTAATGTGGGTGAGTCGGCATTGGCCAAGCTGGATGAGTCCGGTATTGTCTATGTGGGTGCAGAGGTTAAGGAAGGCGACATCCTGGTCGGTAAGGTTACGCCAAAAGGTGAAACGCAGCTGACACCTGAAGAGAAGCTACTACGTGCCATCTTTGGTGAAAAGGCGGCCGATGTAAAAGACACCTCGCAGCGTGTGAAAACGGGCATGTCGGGTGTGGTGATTGATGTTCAGGTCTTTACGCGTGACGGTGTTGAAAAGGATGCTCGCGCACTTCAGATTGAAGAGGAAGAGCTGAAGCAGGTGAGAGCCGATCTAGGTGATCAGCTGCGTATCATGGAAGAGGATACCTTTCAGCGGGTGGAAAAAATGCTCCTGGGTAAGGTTGCCGATGGCGGCCCTCACTCACTAAAGGCGGGATCAAAGGTTATCAAATCTTATCTGTCTGAACTTGAACGCGACCAGTGGCTAGAGATTCGCCTGCGTAATGAATCAGCCGCACAACAGTTGGAAGCGATTGCTGAGCAGGTCAAAAGTCAGCGTGAAGAGTTCCGCCAGCGCTTTGAATCCAAGAAGGTCAAGCTCACCAGTGGCGATGATCTGGCACCGGGTGTGCTCAAAATGGTTAAGGTTTATATGGCCGTGAAACGCCGTATTCAGCCGGGTGATAAAATGGCCGGTCGTCACGGAAACAAAGGTGTTATCTCTAGCATTGTTCCCGTTGAAGATATGCCGTACTCCGCGGATGGAACACCGGTTGATATCGTACTTAACCCGCTAGGCGTGCCCTCACGTATGAACGTAGGACAGGTGCTTGAAACGCATCTGGGCTGGGCGGCAAAAGGCCTGGGTCAACGCATTGGCGAAATGCTAGAGAAGCAATCAAAAGTGGCTGAGCTGCGGGAATATCTGGACAAAATCTACAATACCAGTGGCAAGAAAGAGGAGCTTGATAGCCTCAGTGATGCGGAAATCATCAAGATGGCGCATAACTTAAAAGCGGGTGTGCCGATGGCAACCCCCGTCTTTGATGGTGCCAGTGAGGCTGAGATTAAGCGCATGTTGGAGCTGGCTGGATTGCCTGCCAGTGGACAAACGACCCTGCATGATGGGCGCACAGGTGAAGCCTTTGATCGTCCAGTCACGGTAGGCTATATGTATATCCTTAAACTGAACCACCTGGTTGATGACAAGATGCATGCACGCTCTACTGGGCCATATAGTCTTGTAACCCAGCAGCCATTGGGCGGTAAGGCGCAATTTGGTGGGCAGCGCTTCGGAGAGATGGAGGTCTGGGCACTGGAGGCATACGGTGCTGCTTATACCTTGCAGGAGATGTTAACGGTTAAGTCGGATGATGTCACAGGACGCACGCGAATGTATAAAAATATCGTTGATGGTAACCATCAAATGGATCCAGGTATGCCTGAGTCATTTAACGTATTGGTCAAAGAGATTCGTTCATTGGCCATTAATATCGAGCTGGAGCGGAAGTAGCACTGTCATTTGGCAGTCCTATAACTACTTCCAATTACAGGAGATACGATCTTGAAAGATCTATTAAAGCTTATTAAGCAGCAGGGGCAGAACGAAGATTTTGATGCCATTCGAATTGGCCTGACATCGCCCGACATGATTCGTTCCTGGTCTTACGGTGAGGTTAAAAAGCCAGAGACCATTAACTATCGCACCTTCAAGCCTGAGCGCGAAGGTCTCTTTTGCGCCAAAATCTTTGGCCCAACCAGCGATTATGAGTGCTTGTGTGGTAAATATAAGCGCCTCAAGCATCGCGGTGTTGTGTGTGAAAAGTGTGGTGTTGAAGTGACCCTCTCAAAAGTGCGCCGCGAGCGCATGGGGCATATTGCACTGGCCAGCCCCGTTGCACATATTTGGTTTCTTAAATCATTGCCATCTCGCATTGGTCTGCTGCTGGATATGACCCTGCGTGAGATTGAGCGGGTGCTCTATTTTGAATCATTTGTGGTGGTTGATCCCGGTATGACTCCGCTGGAGCGGGGGCAACTACTGACGGATGAGCAGTACCTGGATGCGATTGAAGAGAATGGCGATGAATTTGATGCCCGTATGGGTGCTGAAGCCGTATATGAGTTGTTGCGCACTATTGATATGCCCGCTCAAATTGTGCAGCTGCGTGAAGACATTGATGCGACTAATTCAGAAACCAAGATTAAGAAATTCAGCAAACGGCTGAAACTGATTGAGTCATTGAATGCATCTGGCAATCGTCCCGAGTGGATGGTGATGACGGTATTGCCCGTGCTGCCTCCGGAACTGCGTCCACTGGTGCCTTTGGATGGCGGACGCTTTGCCACTTCTGATCTTAATGATCTTTATCGTCGGGTTATCAACCGAAATAATCGTCTGCGTCGACTGCTGGATTTGAATGCGCCAGACATTATCGTACGCAACGAAAAGCGTATGCTACAGGAATCGGTAGATGCGCTATTGGATAATGGTCGCCGTGGGCGCGCCATCACGGGTACGAATAGACGACCCCTAAAATCGTTGGCGGACATGATCAAAGGTAAGCAGGGTCGTTTCCGTCAGAACCTGTTGGGTAAGCGTGTTGATTACTCGGGGCGCTCCGTCATTGTGGTGGGGCCAACCTTAAGGCTGCATCAGTGTGGTCTGCCTAAGCGGATGGCTCTGGAGCTATTTAAACCTTTTATCTTCAGCAAGCTACAGTTCCGTGGTTTGGCAACCACCATTAAGGCCGCAAAAAAATTGGTTGAACGTGGCAGCAGTGAGGTTTGGGATATCCTGGAAGAGGTTGTCCGCGAACATCCCATTATGTTAAACCGTGCGCCTACCTTGCATCGGCTGGGCATCCAGGCTTTTGAGCCAGTGCTCATTGAAGGTAAGGCTATTCAGCTGCATCCACTGGTCTGCACCGCATTTAATGCTGACTTTGACGGCGATCAGATGGCGGTGCATATCCCGCTCTCTATTGAGGCGCAGCTTGAAGCGCGCACCCTCATGATGTCGACCAATAATATTCTTTCACCCGCCAATGGTGAGCCGATTATTGTGCCGTCGCAGGACGTGGTACTGGGTCTCTATTTTATGACCCGTGAGTGCATTAATGCACAAGGTGAGGGCATGGCCTTCTCCAATGTAAAAGAGGTTCACCGTGCTTACGAGGGTCGTCAGGTCGGATTGCAAGCCAAGGTTAAGGTTCGTATCCGTGAGGTTGTTGCAGATGAAAATGGCGAGCCGGTTGAACAGATCCGCAGGATTGACACCACCGTTGGGCGTGCGATTCTCTCCGAGATTCTGCCCGATGGCCTCACGTATGATTTGATCAATCAACCGCTGGGCAAAAAACAGATATCAAATCTGGTTAATGCCTGCTATCGCCGTGTGGGTCTTAAAGAGACGGTTATCTTTGCTGATCAACTCATGTACACAGGGTTTCGTTTTGCAACACGCTCAGGTGTCTCGATTGGTATCGACGATATGACCGTGCCGGATAATAAGGGCGAGATTTTAGCTGCGGCTGAAGAGGAAGTAAAAGAGATTCAAAACCAATATGCTTCAGGTTTGGTCACCAATGGTGAGCGCTACAATAAAGTAGTCGATATTTGGTCTCATACCAACGACCAAGTGGCCAAGGCCATGATGGATAAACTGGGTAAGGATCTGGTCACTGATGCTGAAGGAAAAGAGGTTGAGCAAGACTCATTCAACTCTATTTATATGATGGCTGATTCTGGCGCTCGAGGCTCAGCAGCGCAGATTCGTCAGCTGGCGGGTATGCGTGGCTTGATGGCCAAGCCTGATGGCTCCATTATTGAAACCCCCATTACGGCTAACTTCCGTGAAGGGCTGGACGTACTCCAGTACTTTATTTCCACACATGGTGCACGTAAGGGCCTGGCTGATACCGCTTTGAAGACGGCTAACTCAGGTTATCTTACTCGTCGTTTGGTGGATGTTGCACAGGATATGGTGGTACTGGAAGAGGACTGCGGTACCGAAAATGGCATCATAATGACGCCATTGATTGAGGGCGGTGATGTTGTCGAGCCTCTGCGTGAGCGTATTCTTGGGCGTGTTGTCGGTGCGGATATCTATAAGCCGAGCAGTGATGATGTGATCTGCGAGCGTGGTACGCTGCTGGATGAGGATTGGGTAGACCATCTCGAAGAGGCGGGTGTAGATCAGGTGCTAGTACGCTCTGCTATTACTTGTAGCTCACGTGTGGGTGTCTGTAGCGCCTGTTATGGGCGTGATCTTGCACGGGGTCATGCGGTTAATATGGGTGAAGCAGTGGGCGTTATCGCCGCGCAGTCTATCGGCGAGCCAGGCACGCAGTTGACTATGCGCACCTTCCATATTGGTGGTGCAGCCTCTCGATCTGCTGCGGCCAACAGCATTGAAGTAAAATCAAAAGGTATAGTTCGCCTGCATAATATTAAAACCGTTCGACATCAGAGTGGCCATTTGGTTGCTGTATCTCGTTCAGGTGAGATTACTGTGCTTGATGAAGTGGGTCGTGAACGTGAGCGCTACAAAGTGCCTTATGGTGCAACCTTAAAGGTTGGCGATGGTGATGGTGTTGATGGCGGCCAGATGGTGGCGAACTGGGATCCGCATACACACCCCGTTGTTACTGAAGTGGCGGGTAGGCTGCAATTCGATGATTTTGTAGATGGTGTAACGGTGCAGAGTCAAATAGATGAAGTAACCGGTCTCTCTTCACTTGTTGTTATTGATCCAAAACAGCGCCCCGCTACGGGTAAAGATTTACGCCCTATGGTGAAGCTGATTGGTGCTGATGGCGAAGACCTGTGTATTGCGGGCACCAAGATTCCTGCGCACTACTTCTTACCTGCGGCGGCTATTGTGGGTGTAATCGATGGTGCAGATGTTGGTGTGGGTGACGTATTGGCTCGTATTCCTCAGGCATCCAGTAAGACGCGTGATATTACCGGTGGTCTGCCGCGTGTTGCCGATCTATTTGAAGCGCGTAAGCCTAAAGACCCTGCAATTCTGGCTGAAGCCACAGGAACTATCAGCTTTGGTAAAGATACCAAAGGCAAGCAGCGCCTGGTTATTACTCAGCAGGATGGTGAAACTATAGAAGAGTTAATCCCAAAATGGCGACATGTGAATGTGTTTGAAGGTGAGCATGTTGCTAAGGGCGAGGTTATTGCTGAAGGTGAATTGAACTCTCATGATATTTTGCGTCTTCGAGGTGTAACCCAGATGGCAGAGTATCTGGTTCAGGAGATTCAGGATGTCTATCGTTTGCAGGGTGTAAAAATCAACGACAAGCATATTGAGGTCATTATTCGTCAGATGCTGCGTAAGGTTGAAATTAGCAAGACGGGTGACACCATGCTATTGCGTGGTGAGCAGATAGAGCGGATGCGTTTGGCTGATGTAAACAATGCTGTGATTGCAGAAGGAAAACATCCTGCGCTTTATGAGCCATTATTACTCGGCATCACCAAAGCCTCTTTGGCAACGGAGTCTTTTATTTCTGCCGCTTCATTCCAAGAGACCACGCGTGTGCTTACAGAGGCATCGGTACGTGGGTTAAGTGATGATCTGCATGGGTTAAAAGAGAATGTGATTGTTGGTCGTTTGATTCCTGCTGGAACAGGGTTGGCTTCGCATCAAGCGCGTAAGGAACGGCGCAATCAAGAGCTCATGACCGAGGTCGAAAGCAGTAAGGTTGAGATGGCAACGGAAGAGGTAGAAGAGGCGATTAAGCAAGCCTTGAATACGTCAGATATTTAAGCTGATTAGAAGGCAGCGTGCTGTAATTTAAACAATTACAGCAGGCTGCCCTCAGTATTCAGTTATTTAGCAAAAAAGTAGCAGTCTCGTATTGACAGGCTGCTGTCACAAGCATAGAATGCGCGCTCTCTGACGAACCGGCTTTGTTGCTAGCTTGTTAGATCATTATTAAGAATGCAGTCATACGGACTGTTGGAAACGTATCAAACACTAAGTAAGCAATGCTCCTTGGTTGTTGTAATGCTAAGAGGTAGGGGTTGCTGCTAGGTTTTTTTAGTGCGTAGACGCATATCCGGGATATCCCGAGAGACACAGATAGATGGCAACGATAAACCAATTAGTGCGTAAGCCTCGCAAGCGCAAAGCAGAAAAAAGCACCGTGCCAGCCTTGGAGGCTTGCCCGCAAAAACGTGGTGTTTGCACCCGCGTTTATACTACGACACCTAAAAAGCCAAACTCTGCGCTTCGTAAGGTGGCTCGTGTGCGTTTAACCAACGGGTATGAAGTTAGTACCTATATTGGTGGTGAGGGGCACAACCTGCAGGAGCACTCTGTGATCCTTCTGCGTGGTGGGCGAGTAAAAGATCTGCCAGGTGTGCGTTACCATACCGTCCGCGGCAGTCTTGACACCTCTGGTGTTGAAAGTCGCCGTCAGGGTCGCTCTAAATATGGCGCGAAGCGTCCAAAGAGCTAAGAGCGCTTTGTGTAATAGTTAATAATTTCAGGATTAGAGTAAAAGCCATGCCTAGAAGAAGAGTTGTAGCAAAACGGGAGATTCTTCCGGATCCAAAATTTGGAAATGAACTGTTAGCCAAGTTTATTAATATGGTCATGGTGAGCGGAAAAAAATCTGTTGCTGAGCGTATTCTTTATGGTGCGTTAGACAAAGTGGCTGAGCGATCTACTGAAGAGCCAATGGATGTGCTTGAAAAAGCGATGGACAATGTTCGGCCAACGGTTGAGGTTAAGTCGCGCCGTGTAGGTGGTGCTACTTATCAGGTGCCTATTGAGGTGCGTCCGAGTCGCCGTAATTCACTGGCGATGCGTTGGTTGATTGATGCGGCGCGTAAGCGAAGCGAAAAATCGATGGCTTTTCGTTTGGCAGGTGAGTTGATGGATGCGTCGGCCTCACGCGGTTCTGCTGTTAAGAAGCGCGAAGATACACATCGCATGGCTGAGGCCAACAAAGCGTTTGCACACTATCGCTGGTAGTTACGATGTGAAGTAGCGTTAAATATAAGTTTGATTGGAGGGATTGTGCCGTGACTCGTGTGACTCCAATTGAGCGCTATCGCAATGTGGGGGTAATGGCTCATATTGACGCTGGCAAGACAACCACGACAGAGCGAATTCTCTACTACACCGGAGTCTCACACAAGATCGGTGAGGTGCATGACGGCGCAGCGACCATGGATTGGATGGAGCAAGAGCAAGAGCGCGGAATAACGATTACGTCCGCCGCTACGACATGCTTCTGGTCTGGAATGGAGAAGCAGTATCCCGAGCATCGGATCAATATTATTGATACGCCGGGGCATGTGGATTTCACTATTGAGGTTGAGCGTTCACTGCGAGTACTGGATGGAGCCTGTGCTGTTTTTTGCGCGGTTGGTGGTGTGGAGCCGCAATCGGAGACAGTTTGGCATCAAGCGGACAAATACGGAGTGCCAAAAATTGCCTTCGTTAATAAGATGGATCGAGTGGGGGCAGACTTTCTGCGCGTTGTTAGTCAGGTAAAAGAGAGGCTGGGTGCAAATCCCGTGCCTATTCAGATGCCGATTGGTGCAGAGGAAGATTTTCAAGGGGTTGTTGACCTTGTTAGGATGAAGGGAATCATTTGGGATGAAGAGAGTCGTGGTGCTGAGTTTACGCTCATAGAAATACCATCTGATATGGCAGAATTATGCCAGGAGTGGCGCGAATATTTGGTAGAGGCGGCAGCTGAGGCCAATGAGAAGTTGACAGACATTTACCTGGAGACGGGTGAACTCAGCGAAGATGAGATTAAGCAGGGTCTGCGTGCCCGCACACTGGCTAATGACGTTGTGCCAATGATGTGTGGCAGTGCCTTTAAGAATAAAGGTGTGCAGAGTATGTTGGATGCCATAGTTGATTACATGCCATCCCCAGTAGACGTACCAGCAATTGCTGGTATTCTTGATGACGCGGCGGAGACAGAGGCAACACGTCCTGCGGACGATGATGCGCCGTTCTCTGCGTTGGCGTTCAAGATCGCAACAGACCCCTTCGTGGGGACGCTGACATTTTTTCGAGTCTATTCTGGAGTTTTGAACTCTGGAGACACGGTCTACAATCCCGTAAAAGGGAAGCGCGAACGTGTTGGGCGTATCTTGCAGATGCACTCCAACAATCGTAAAGAGATTAAAGAGGTTCGGGCTGGCGATATTGCGGCTGCTGTTGGTCTTAAGCAGGCAACAACAGGTGATACGCTATGTGATCTTAAAGAGGTGATTACACTTGAGCGAATGGATTTTCCCGATCCAGTTATATCGGTTGCTGTTGAGCCAAGAACGCAGGCTGATCAAGAAAAAATGGGTATTGCTCTTGGCAAATTAGCACAAGAGGATCCCTCTTTTCGTGTTGCTACAGATGAAGAGTCTGGGCAGATAGTTATTTCTGGGATGGGTGAGCTGCATCTTGATATTATTGTTGACCGCATGCGGCGAGAGTTTGGCGTTGAGGCTAATGTGGGTGCTCCGCAAGTAAGCTATCGCGAGAGCATTGGTAAAACGGTTGAGCAGGAAGAGAAGTTTATTCGGCAAAGTGGCGGCAGAGGACAGTATGGCCATGTATGTCTGCGATTGGAGCCACAAGAAACAGGCGCGGGGTATGAATTTGTCAACGAGATAGTTGGTGGGGCAGTGCCTAAAGAGTATATCCCTGCAGTAGACAAAGGCGTGCAAGGGCAGATGCAGAGTGGGGTGTTGGCGGGCTATCCCGTCGTCGATGTGAAGGTGATACTTTATGACGGCTCATACCACGATGTGGATTCAAATGAGATGGCATTTAAAATTGCTGGCTCAATGTGTTTTAGAAAGGCTGCCCTGATTGCTGATCCGGTGTTGTTGGAGCCGATAATGAAAGTAGAGGTCGTTACCCCTGAGGATTATATGGGTGACGTGATGGGCGACATAAATAGTCGCCGTGGAGTAGTGCAGGGCATGGGAGATTGTCCTGTGGGTAAACAGATTGCCGCAGAGGTTCCGTTAGCTGAGATGTTTGGCTATGCAACAGATTTGCGGTCTGCCACCCAAGGTCGAGCGACCTATAGTATGGAATTTTGTAAGTACAGCGAGGTCCCGGCGAGAATTGCCGAGGCAATTGTTAAAAAACAGTAATCTGGTATAGGGGTAGTTAAAAGTGTCCAAGGAAAAATTCGAACGCAATAAACCGCATGTAAACGTGGGCACCATTGGCCACGTTGATCATGGTAAAACCACATTGACTGCTGCTCTGACAAAGGTT
>JAJRWL010000231.1 GCA_024276875.1 Gammaproteobacteria bacterium | reverse complement strand
TGATGCAAAGCAAAGCGCAGACTTGCATAGGTTTTCCCACCACCAGTGGGAACTGTGAGCGTATAGATACCCTGTGCATCTAATGCTCGCTCTTGGCAAATATTAGAAATATTACGACGCAATTCATCAATGGCTTTATCACCATCAAATTCTATTATTGCCTGCTCAAGACGTTTGATAGGTATATCCCAATCAACTGGTGTACTGCTCCTATGCTGTGCATTCTCAGGATATTCAAAATCTGCGCTATTAATGCGATCCGCATCAATTAGGCAGCTGAATAACATTCTTGTGAAAAACCCTACATTAAATGATCTGATGGCGTTATTAGGTATCTGCCCAATTTTCTTGATTTGTGCTATTACACTGGAAACCAGTTCCTTATCAAGCAGTGCATGCAGCTGATCAAGGTAGTATTCCGGTGCATTACTCAGTGATTCATTTTTATGCGTTTTATCATCAGGTTTATTCATTCTGGCCAAAAAGCCATTTTCACCTTTTGGTCTCAAGCAGTCGATTAATCCACTATGGTGAGATGCGATGCATAACGCTAGAACCTGACCAACTAGCTGCCCTTGTATCCCCCATCTTTGGCAGTTTTCCCATACCCACTGAGCACCAGCACTTGAGTGATCAATTTTTCCTTTTAATTTCTTAAACTCAACATACTCATCTTCATCTGGATTTATCTTGCCTGTAGCTGAACCGATGTATTCTTGGAAGTTCTTACTGTATTTTCCACAATCATGCAGCAAACCAATCAGTTTTCCAACATCTGAAACCCCCATTTTTGATGCTAGTTGGCCAGCAATATTACTCACCTCGTCAAGATGAATAATAAGTTTCTGCTCATCTCCATTCTTTCTTCTATGCGCAATAAATTGGCGTGTTGAATCTGACATTTCAAACGGCTCCTTTTATAGATTTTTCCTTGTCTGAAATAAGTTACCAAAATGCTGAGCATATCACCTACTTCTCTCAAGTCCTGAGACTAACTCCATTATTTTTCATGCTATTTATCTTTTCTCTGGATATGCATTCAGCATTAATGCAAACAACATTTCTTGTATTTTTTACCACTCCCGCAGGGGCATGGGTCATTGCGACCTACCTTGGGCTGCTCACGCGTGAAGGTATCAACTATACTAGGGCGATGGTCTTGCCATACTTCATCCTGATCCTCTTCATCACAGGCAAGGAATGCGGCCCCTTCTGAATACCATCGCTGTTGCCGCTCCAGTATTTTCTTTGGATCGTAAAACTCCCAGGGGTTATCGAACCGTTCCCATTCTGGCGTGCTTTTGCTTTTATTGAAGGATCGATTAACATCGCTCCTGACAAAGATAGCGCCCATCCCCAGGTTTTCCTGTTGGTCTGCCAGTTTTTCCAGCAATGGGCGATGCCGCTCCAGTGCAAAATCAAGCAGGGTGCAGCCTGCCATATAACAAAACTCTTCATCCTCATCTTCAGCGGCAATGAGATTGGCCAGCCAGTCTAAGGCCTGTTCCAGAGCCTCTGGGCTTTTTGAGGTGGCATGCGCCAATACACAATCTACGGCGTGATGTCGGGGATACCAGTGCAGCCTGCCATCTTCTGCTATGGCATGCAGTCGTTGCTGAGTGGCTTCTGGTTTGTTTCGAAAGAGTGCTGGCCAGTAACCGGCCAACCATTCCCAAAGTAAGTCATCACCCTGGTCCGACATGCGGTATAAGGCAGCAATTAAACCCTGGCCGGCCATCTCTCCTGGGATTCCACCCAGTATCATGATGGCATGCAATCGTGTCCAAAAACAGTCTCCACCGTAGTCTTGTGCTTCATCCCAGCGCTTATCGTCTGCCAGATATTGGTTGAGTATCGCTACCATTGGGGCTTTGCGTTGAATACATTCAAGTACAACTTCATAAGGCAAGTCATCATCCAGTATGCGGAGAAGATGAAGCAGATCATCATTACTCTCTTTAGTTAACTTATCTCTATCAAACTGGGGCAGGCCTTCCATTGTGGGCGGTTTAGGGTCAATATTTTCAACCATCGACTCAATGAGTATCTGATAGTAGCTTTCTATGATAGAGCCTAGTAATGGTGTCTGTTCGACAACAAAGGCCGCATGATTTTCTGGTGAAATACCGAATACTGCTTCTGCAAGTTCTGGCTGAATAAGGGCTGTGATGGTCATTCTTATTCGGGCAGCATCGGGGCATGCATTATGAAATGCTTCCCATTTGGACTCGGCAAGGAGCATCGCCTGCCGAAACCCATGACACCAGGCTTTGAGGGTTTCGCTGTCGGTATCTGATATGTTGATTCGCGGATGAAAGCACTCCTCTGCAATCTCTTCGAGTGTCTGGTCAACAGCCAGCATCGCTGTCGTTTCAAGCGCCTCCATCGTTTCAGTAAGCACGGTCTTCGGAGGAAGGCCAAGAATTGCTTGTAGCCAGGGTTGCTCTAGGGTCTCACTCGGCCCAATGGCCAATGCAGTGAGAAAACCATGCAGTGATGAGGCATCCATGGCATTGGGGTAGTCACCAAGTACAGGCACGAGTTGATCGAAATGATTTGTCATAGGGGGCGTATCCATTACTTTTTATACTGACCAATGGCTATAACATGCCATTTGATGAAAGCCATAATTTACTTTTAAAACATTGTCGCACATTTTCAGCACACCAAGCGCACCAGCCTTGTGCGTACTCTTTGCAGTCTGCATTTTTATTGTGCAGTTCTATAAAACACTCACTCTATATATAGATTCTTAATCTATTGTTTATATTAACAATTCATAAATGGCATGAAGGTTGCAATTGGGGCGGTAGTGTTATCAAAAATACTATTTTCAGTTAGCCAATAGCGACAGAGGGCAGGAGACATAACTCATGAAATTAATTTCATCCATTATTAAGCCATTTAAATTAGATGATGTGCGTGAAGCGTTATCTGAAGTCGGTGTTACGGGTATCACCGTTATTGAAGTAAAAGGTTTTGGACGACAGAAAGGGCACACCGAGTTGTATCGCGGTGCTGAGTATGTAGTGGACTTTCTTCCCAAGATTAAGATTGAGGCCGCCGTGGATGACGACAAGGTAGATGAAGTGATTGAAGCCATTAGCGGTGCAGCAAAAACGGGCAAGATTGGTGATGGAAAAATCTTTGTTTATGACCTGGATCATGTCGTGCGTATCCGTACAGGTGAGACGGGTTCTGAGGCACTTTAATTTTTTAATTTTTTAATTTATTGGAGACGATTGTGGAAGATATTCTTAATCTACGTTACGCCTTAGATACCTTTTATTTTCTAATGGCGGGCGCACTTGTTATGTGGATGGCGGCAGGTTTTGCCATGCTGGAAGCAGGTCTGGTACGCGCTAAAAACACGGCTGAAATTCTAACCAAAAATATTGCCTTGTTTGCGATTGCCTGCATCATGTACATGTTGATGGGTTACGGCATTATGTATGGTACGGGGGTTAATAGTGTAATTCCTACACTGTTTGATTTCTCTTTTATGTTGGGTGGCGATCATGATGCCGCTGCTGTTGTAAAACAGGGCGCTGATACATGGTACGACGGCAACTACTACTCGAAGATGTCTGATTTCTTTTTTCAGGTTGTGTTTGTAGCGACGGCTATGTCTATCGTATCGGGTGCGGTAGCTGAGCGCATGAAGCTGTGGAGCTTTCTAGCCTTTGCGGTGGTCATGACAGGCTTCATCTACCCTGTACAGGGCTACTGGAAATGGGGTGGTGATTTTCTTGATGGACTGGGTTTTAATGACTTTGCAGGTTCAGGTGTTGTGCATCTTTGTGGCGCTGCGGCTGCCCTGGCCGGTGTTTTATTACTGGGCGCACGTAAAGGCAAGTATGGTAAAGATGGTCAGGTGATGGCGATCCCTGGTGCTAACATGCCAATGGCAACGCTGGGTACCTTTATCTTATGGATGGGGTGGTTTGGATTCAATGGTGGTTCTCAGTTGATTCTTTCTACAGCATCCGATGCAAACGCTGTTGCTGCTGTCTTCGTCAATACCAATGCAGCGGCTGCGGGTGGTGTGATTGCTGCACTTATAACCGCGCGTATTCTATTTGGTAAAGCCGATCTCACCATGACCCTTAACGGTGCATTGGCTGGATTGGTTGCCATTACCGCTGAACCACTTGCCCCTAGCCCACTTTGGGCGACACTGGTTGGTTGTATAGGTGGCGTGCTGGTTGTCTTTGCTATCCTTGGATTGGATAAGCTTAAGATTGATGACCCAGTTGGTGCAATATCTGTGCATGGCATCGTGGGTATTTGGGGGCTATTAGCGGTACCTTTCTCTAATGAAGCGGCCTCTTTTGTTGCTCAGATTGTTGGATTGGTTACCATCTTTGCCTGGACTTTTGGTGTGAGCTTTGCTGTATGGTTTGGCATTAAGAAGGTTAGTGGTATTCGCATCAGTGAACAGGAAGAGTATGAGGGATCGGATATTGCTGAATGTGGTCTTGAAGCCTATCCAGAGTTTGTCGGATCTAAAGGGTCAAGCCTCTGATCTGTTAATATCAAAAACCTTAACTAACGGACACTTCGGTGTCCGTTTTTTATACCTATATAATTATATAGTCCACTCCGCACTAAGTTAGGTCAACTTTTTGTCTAGCGCACAAACATTGAACCTAAAAACTGACAATTCTTTATCCTTCAATTTTTATAAAAAAATTCATCTTTAAATACAATCAGATAGATTATTTTCTACAAAAATAAATAATTGGCTTACTACTTGCAGCACCTCTATTTGAGAGCCATTGAATAAGACAGTAGATAACGCTTGTTTGATGGTTATACACATAAGTTACACACCCTATTGAGAGGAGATATTACTGTGTACATTTTAAAGGCAACCCATCATGCCTTGCTTGATAGAAAGCCGTTTCACTCGGCTATTTCAGCTGCCATTTTAGTTATTATTGGACTGTGTTTATTTCCAGCATACACGGTGGCATCTAATAATATAATTCTTGAAGAAAAACCTGTTGAAATCCTAAAAGGCTTTAGTCGCCTTAGTAGAGAGAGTGCAACCTGTGTCTCTTGCCATAAAGAGAAGACCCCTGGTATTTATGACATGTGGGGCAACTCAAAGCATTACGGTGCTAATGTCGGTTGCTACGAGTGTCACAAAGCAGAGACCAGCGATAAAGATGCCATTAAACATAAAGATTTTATCATCTCAGTCATTGTCTCTCCCAAGGATTGTGGTCGCTGCCATGAAAGGTCAGCCGCTGAGTTTGACGCTAGCCACCATGCCTCTGCGGGTAATATTTTAGGCTCACTTGATAATGTACTGGCCGAGGTAGTTCAAGGCGCACCCATCCTCAATGGCACCTCTCCCGTTGTTACTTTAGGGTGTGCGGGGTGTCATGGCTCTATCGTGCGTGTGGAGTCCGATGGCAGCCTTAACCCCGCCACTTGGCCCAATACCGGCATTGGTCGAATCAATCCTGACGGCTCTAAAGGCTCCTGCTCTGCTTGTCATCTGCGCCATAATTTCGATGTCGCTCAAGCACGTCAGCCAGAGAACTGCGGCCGTTGCCACTTAGGCCCTGATCATCCTCAAAAAGAGATCTATGAAGAGTCTATTCACGGCATCAATTATCGTGCCCGCAAGGATGAGATGAACCTGGATTCTGACAAGTGGATTGCGGGTGAAGATTACAGTGCCGCTCCCACCTGTGCGACCTGTCATATGTCGGCCACCAAAGATCTACCCATCACCCATGATATTGGCGGTCGTATCTCCTGGAATCTGCGCACACCTATTTCCGCCAAGATTGATGCCAAGGCCATTAAGCAAGGTAAACAGGTTAAACCTTGGCTGGAACGGCGCAAAGATATGAAGAATGTCTGCTCATCTTGTCATGGTCGCGGCATGGTCGATAACTTCTATGTGCAGCTGGATTCAGCGGTGGAACTCTACAATGAGAAGTTTGCCAAGCCGGGTCTGAAGCTGATGAAGTTGATGAGGAGCGAAGGTCTGCTCACTGATACAAAGTTCGATGATGAACTAGAGTGGACTTGGTTCCATCTCTGGCATCACGAAGGTCGTCGAGCACGCCATGGTGCAGCCATGCAGGCGCCCGATTATGTTCAGTGGGAAGGTTTCTATGAGATGGCTCATCGCTTCTATATGGAGATGGTGCCTCAGATCAAAGAGATCATCGAAAAGGCAGGAAGGGATGGAAATCATGCCGCAGCCAAGAAGGTTAAGGATGGTTTGGATGAGGTTCTAAACTCAGAGATGCATCGCTGGTTTCTAGGTAAAAAGCCACCTCGATCATGGTCTCCAAAGGATGATGATAACCATGGTTTTAACACTGCAAAATAGTACTGATTATTAATTCAGTATCACCCACAACACCTCATCACCTATCTTATCGCTAGGTGATGAGGCTGTTAGATTAATCTAGCCATATTTTCACGCCTTTATTAAAAAATTTAGTTAAGAGAATCACGACTCTTAGCAAGAGATATCTGATAATGAAAAAGCTCCTCTTTACAATAAGCCTCTTGTTATTTTGCGCGGCCGTTCAGGCTGAAAAACTCAGTGATGAGAGTTGCCTTGAGTGCCATGGGGAAGCTGGTTTTTCTGTTCCAACAGGAGAGCACGGCGAAAGCCGTAAGCGCTCTTTAGATATCAATATCAGGGCACACAGGGAAAGTGTCCATGGCACGTTAGGCTGCGTTGGTTGCCATGAAGATATCGAGAAGCTACCCCATAGTAAAAAAGGGTTACAGGCGGTTGATTGTGTAACCTGTCATAGTCGCATGACGCTCGATCCCGTTTCAAACAGCTGGCGACAACGCCGACACGCTGGCTCTCCCATAAAAAACAAAACCATTATCAATACCGCGCGTTATACCAGCTCTATCCATGCTGATAGTAGCAAGGAAAACAATGCCAACTGTAACAGCTGCCACACCGCCCATTATGTCTATCGCTCTGATGATCCAAGGGCGCTTAACTATAAAGAGAACTCGCCCAAGGTATGTGGAACATGTCATGCCGAGCAGCTAGAAAAGTACCGCAACTCTCTACACGGAGCCAATTTAAATCGCCCTTGGAAAGGGGAGAGCGCCACCTGTAGTGACTGCCACAGTTCCCACCAGATTACCGATGAGAAGGTTGCCGCTCATCGTGTGGTAACAGAGTCTTGCGGAGATTGCCATGTATCAGAGGTGAACGCCTATATGTCCACCACCCATGGTCAACTTGCTTGGCTGGGTGGTCCTGATGCCGCCAAGTGCGCTAATTGTCATCGCCCCCATGATACTCATGCCATCAGCAACCCAAAATCAAAGGTTAATGAAGCTAATAAATTGGAGACCTGCCGACAGTGTCACAAAGAGGCCACAGAAAGCTTCATTCAATATCGCGTACATGGCACAACCAATAATTTTGAAAAATATCCCTACATGTGGATAGCCGCTAAATTTATGGTGGGGATTGTTATTCTCGTGATTATCTTTTTCTATGCCCACTCCATGCTTTGGTTCTATCGTGAGGCACACGAGCGGGTAATTGAATGGCGCACGCATAACTCTATGCGTTACCGCGTACGGGTTAAAAAAGAGAAGCATAAAAGTGAGCAACACTTTCGTCGTTTCTCATGGCAGTGGCGACTCAATCACTGGGCTCTGGCGCTCTCTGTTATGACCCTGGTTTTCACCGGCATGTCTGTGATGTATGCCGATGCCCCCTGGAGCACAGACATTGTTGATGCGGCCGGTGGCTTAAGCGCCTTTATGCTGATCCACCGCTGTGCCGCTGTGATATTTATGGGCAGTGTGATCGGTCATGCCATTGCTGTCATCATCAAGATTCGCCGCAATCCAGATTTTGATTGGTTTGGTCCCAATTCACTGCTGCCACGCAAAAAGGACTGGGCAGACATGAAAGGAATGTTTCACTGGTTCTTAGGCAAGAGTGAGATGCCCAAATTGGATCGCTGGACCTACTGGGAGAAATTCGACTACTGGGCTGTCTATTGGGGTGCTATTGTCATCGGTGTCTCTGGCATCATGCTGTGGGGATCAGACATTATCGGCAACATCTTTCCTGGTTGGGTGTTAAATATTGCGGCCATTGCCCACGGGGTCGAGGCCTTTCTTGCTGTTATGACACTGTTTACGGTTCACTTTTTTAACAACCATCTGCGACCTTCAAAATTCCCATTGGATACCGTTATGTTCACCGGCAGCTGGGACTTGGAAGAGTTTAAAGAGGAGCGCCCTGAAGAGTATGCACGCCTATTGGAGAGCGGTGAACTCGCATCACACCTGGTCGCCCCGCCCTCAAAAAGAGCCGATCTGATTGCACATATATTGGGGTTTATACTGTTGAGTATTGGCCTGATTCTTTTAATCCTTGTCATCAAAGGATTTATGCAAGGAGGGTTGGTATAAATTTCAGTCAGGTTTTACAATGGGCAACCTTAGCTGCACCCAGAAGGTTGCCCCTTCCCCTGGCATACTAGAGACACCCACTTCACCCTCCATTAAACTTGCTAGTTGCCTGCATATGCTTAAGCCCAAACCACTGCCACCAAAACGACGCGTTGTGGAGGCATCAGCCTGTGCAAAAGATTCAAAAATTATTTCCTGAAGATCCAGTTCTATGCCGACACCTGTATCTTCTACTTCAATCTTTATCTCAGCCAAATTAACATTTAACGCTTGCCCCGTAAGGCGAACATACACACCCCCTGCATGGGTAAACTTAATAGCATTGCCCATTAAATTAAGAAGAATTTGACGAATCCGACCCGCATCACCGACTAGCTGCTTGGGACAATCGGCGGCAATATGTAGCTCAAGTGCCAAGCCTTTTTCTTCAGCTCTAGCCTGAAGCAATTGAGCAGCATCATGGATAAGGGACTCAATATTAAACGGCTGCAACTCCAATATCAGTTTACCGGCATCAATTTTAGATATATCTAAAATATCACCAATAATAGCCAACAGTGCCTTCCCAGAATTGTTGATAATATCAACATATTCACACTGCTCCTTGTTTAAATTAGTATCAGATAATAGCTGAGCCACACCCAGCACACCATTCATCGGCGTACGCAGCTCATGACTCATCGTAGAGAGAAAAACACTTTTAGCTACATTGGCACTTTCAGCCGCCTCTTTAGCAATACTCAATGCTGCCGTGCGTTCTGCCACCAATGCTTCTAGCTGGTTCTGATATTCCCGTAATTTGTATTCTGCCTGTTTACGTTTTGTAATATCTAACGCAATCCAAACAGCACCCAACGATTGACCGTGATCGTCCCCTAACATGGCCTTTGACAATTGCGCCAGAATTTTACGGCCATCCTTCGTTTGGAAACTTGTCTCATAACCACTAAAGCTGCCTTTTTTAACAGCACCATTCGAATCTATGAGTGAAACTGAGGCATCAGTAAATATATCACGAATATTTTTTCTTAAAAGCTCATCCTCTTGATAACCCAGCATTTGCAAACACGCACGATTAACCCGCTTAATATCACCGCGAGAATCAACAACAATGAGCGTTTCTGATATTGAAAAAAGAATATTTTTAATGTAATGATTAGATATTGCAAGCTGTTTTGTTTTGCTATCAACTTGCCGTTGAATTTCTATATTACGTTGATTTAATTCATTAGCTCGACCCGTAATTAACCTAGCCAAAAATAATAATAATGCGGTAAACATAATGCCAATAATGCCAGCCACATAGATAAAACCACGCTGGGTATCCTGCCAATGAATATGCTTAGATAGATTAATAACAAGCCGGTACTTCGATGACACAAGCTGATAATTAAGTTTTTTTTCTGTGACCCGCCAGGCATCTACTGTATGAGATTCTGCACTACGCCACACCATAAATTTAGCACCTGTTTTAATGCGCAGACTAGGAAATGAAATACTCACATCAAAGCGCCTCGCACTCTCCGGCAGGTCATCTAATAATTTATCTGCATTAATACGCAATGCTAACAAGCCATTAACTAACCTATCTCTCTCCTTCATTGTTTCAGGTAGCTTTTTACCTGCATAGATCGCCTTGATTATCAAATAGTCATTACTACCCTCTGTAATATTGGATGGCCATACTGCAACCACCTCACCACAATCAATAGCCTTACGCACAGCCAACCTCATCTCTTGATCTGATAATGCATCCAAACCAATTTTTATAGAATCATCTGGCATAAAGGGTTCTATATAAATGAGAGGAAAATATTTTCGCCGTTTACTAAGCTTGACATACTGACCGGCTTTATATTTTTTTATAAAGAAATTAAAATAGCCGTCATCTTTCATCTCTTCTTTAAATTGCGCTCTATCTTCACTCCTAACCATAGGAAAATAATAAGCTTTATATAAAAAAGGATGGCGCTGAAGTAGAGTACCTGAAAAAATATGGAACTCATCTGCATCAACAAAATCACTCGCATCGAACAACATGGCAAGGCCATGCAAAGCCTCATCTATAATATTTATCTGACGGGTAATCTTATTTATAATTAAGTTACTTTCATTGAAAAATTTATCTTCCTCTTTTTGCAGCATCTCCAATCGTGCTATGCCAATTAAAGAGGCGGCAACCAATATCCCTAATAGCAAGGAGGCGGGGATT
>JAJRWL010000230.1 GCA_024276875.1 Gammaproteobacteria bacterium | reverse complement strand
GTGAATTCAATCAATCCCTTCCGTCTTCAAGGCCAGAAAACAGCCGCCTTTGAGATTATGGAAGAGCTGGAATGCGCGCCAGATTATCACTGTCTTCCCGTGGGCAATGCCGGTAATATTACCGCACACTGGATGGGATACACCGAATACAAAGAGCATGGCATCGTCAATAATACGCCGGTTATGGTGGGTTATCAGGCTGATGGCTCTGCACCTTTTATGCGAGGTGAAATGGTCGATAATCCTGAGACCGTAGCCACAGCAATTCGCATTGGTCACCCACAATCCTGGGACAAAGCCTGGAAGGTCAAAGAGGAGTCTGGCGGCTGGTTTGATGAGTGCTCAGATGAAGAGATCCTTGCAGCACAAAAAACGCTGGCCCAAAATGAAGGGATATTTTGCGAACCTGCATCAGCAACATCTTTGGCAGGTGCATTGCGTGACATCAAGAGCGGAAAAATCCCTGAAGGCAGCAAGATTGTCTGCACATTGACTGGGCATGGTCTAAAAGACCCTGATACAGCAATTAAACAGTGCTCTGGATCTATGATTACAGTGGATGCTGAGCTAGAAGCGGTAAAATACGCTATTTTGGATAATATGTCTCAATAAAAAATTAATGGGCAGCTGTCAGTCAATTGACAGCTGCCTTTTGATTTCTCCCTTCCCTTGATCTCTCATCTTCATCTTGTTGTCCCTGGGCTATTTGGTCCAATGCCTGGCCTGTCTGAGCTTGGGTTAAAGCCTGCTGCGCCAGTATTGGAAACACTGCTTGCCAGAGCTGATATTGTTGATACAGCTGGATCTTCATTTGAATCAACACTGTTTGGCCTATTTGGCATCTCAAATAATAAGCATGCCGATTTGCCATCTGCGGCTGTATCTCGATTGGCCGAGGGTGGTAAAAGAGATGATGCGTTTTGGTTTCATACAGATCCTGTTTTTTTAAAAGCAACAGCAGATCGCTTGCTATTGTTCGATGCCGAGATGCTGGATATACGTCCAGAGGATACTGAGGGGTTAATAAAACTCTTTAATCAGCATTTTTCAGAGGATGGATGGTATATGGAAGCTTATCATCCAAATCGATGGTACTTACGGCTGCCTAAAACACCCACTTTAAATACCAGCCCTTTAGCCGATGTTATTGGGCGAAACATTGATCAATACTTGCCCACAGGGAATGAGGCTAAGAGGTGGTGCTCTATCCTGAATGAAGTCCAAATGTTATTTCATTCAGCTACAGCAAATATGCAAAGAGAAGCGGATCATCTTTTACCAATTAATGGTGTTTGGCTCTCTGGAGGTGGTTGTTTACCCAAGGTAAAGCCTGTATTTGCCAAGGTGATGGCGGATGATCTGCTTTGTCGAGGGTTGGCAAATTTAGGTGGAATAGAGTGCCATGCATTATCGCTGGATGTATTAACGCGAAAGGATGAGGGAGGCGATGCTTATCTTATCGCTCACAATCCATTATTGCGCCCAGTATTGGCTGCAGACCCGGAGGGCTGGGTCAATGGGCTGGATAAATTTGAGTGCTGGGCTGTAGCACTACAGCGCATGCTGCAGAAGAGAGAGATTAATCGGCTTAGTTTATATCCCTGTGATGGGAGAGTGTTTCAGATTGAGCGCCAGGGGTTGCGCCATTTTTGGAAATCCCGACGCGCTATTACAGATTACTTACTTGGCAGGAAGTAAGGTGTATAGCCCAGTAATGGTATTCATTTGAGTCAGTATTTTATCGGCTGAACGGGTAATTAATGCAGGGATATATTTTCCTTTTGCTAGTTTGGCACTATGTTGAAAAACCCCCCATTGTAGTGATACATTTTTAAGTAATTCGGTTATCTTCTTTGTGTTTTCTGGTGCTTTTTCGAGCAGTGTTAAAGCACTACCGAATTCATTAATAGCTGTATGGTAGTCAGTGATGTAGGGCTCTTTTTCGAAGCCCCAAGCCTGCATGAGGTAAAGGTTTGAAATGCGCTGAGATAACATGCGTTGGCGGCCTGCAATATTAACCAGCTTGCCTTGAGATGTGCCAGAAAGATCTTGCAGCATTAAAACAACTTTATGGCTGGCGATAAGTAATTCTTCAGCATCTGCCCTTAACTGCTCAATGTTATTCTTTGTCACTTCAGATGATGCGGTCTCTTTAACCCCTCCCCAAAGTGTTTTAACTTCGAGTAACCCTGCTTTGACTTCAGCCGTTATTGAAAATTGTTGTAACTCATCTAGTTGAGTGTCAAATAGTTGGATGGCTGCGTTGATCTGTTTCTCTGATTTTCGGTAACGCAGTTCCATGCCCATTTGACAATATGCTTTCACCATACGTTGAGTCAGCATGCGCTGGCGGCCTGCTTTATTGATGCCTTCAGCAAGGGTGAGCTTTCCAGCCGTTGAGGTTAATGGGAGAACTAGCGCAACTAATGCAATAGTAGTCATGAGAAAAAATCGGTTAAATGTAATTGTCATAGTCGTATGATGAGAGGCGCTATTTGAACCTTTTATATTCTAATTTATTTTTATAATGTATCAAAGCTGCTTCCTGGCGAATAGAAGCAATTACTCCCAGATGCATCTATAGAAGCTGATGAATCCTAACGTAACTATGGGCTGGGTTTCAATCTTTAATACTATGTAAAAATAAAATTAACTGGAAATGGGCTTCGGCTCAACGCAGAAGAGACAATATAACCCACGGATGCAAGAGCAAAAATACCGGCAATAATACGGATGCGCAGGGTTGATCCTGATTTGAGAGCAACTATACCCAGTATAATGTAAGCCACTAATGCCACAACCTTTGCAGTTAACCAGGGTTGCTGAAAAGGGTATTGGTGTGAGAGCACGGCCATCGTAATGCCACTGGCCAGCAGGGTTGTGTCAATGATGGGTGGAAATTTTTTTACCCAAGTTTGTTGGAGCAGGTCGGGATATTTAATCATCCAAAAAAAACGTATGATAAAAAAGCAGGTTGTGATGGTAACCATGCTGACGTGGATAAGTTTGATCCAGGGATAATAGGCGTGCATTGGGTTGATAATAGGCTGCTATCTACGAATGAGTGCGTATCTTAATATAAAATTGGAGCCATTTGATGAGTTATTCCATGAATCCTATTGGAATCATCCATTCGCCATTTAAAGAGAAGTTTGGCATCCCTCGGCAACCGTTGTTAGTACCTGAAGCAAAGGCAATATTGGTGCTGCTCGCACCTTATGACCGCATGGATGCGCTTACTGGGTTAGAAAATTTCTCGCATATTTGGCTGACATTCATCTTTCACTGCTCGATACGTGAGCAGTGGCAGCCACGGGTGCGGCCACCCAGATTGGGAGGGAATCGCAGTGTGGGTGTGTTTGCCAGTAGATCGCCCTTTCGTCCCAACCCTATTGGCCTATCGGTGGTGGCGTTAGATGGCATCTCGAATAAGGATGGCAAATTGGAGCTGTTGCTTTCGGGTGTTGATATTTTAGATGGAACCCCTGTGCTGGACATTAAGCCCTATCTTCCTTATGCCGATAGCATTCCTGATGCAAAAGCGGGGTATGCTTCTGAATCCCCTCAGGCTAACAAATCTGTGCGATTTAGTGAAAGGGCAGATAAGCAGCTGCAACAGCGTAATGATGGCGTTGAATTAAAATCGTTGATTAAGGGGGTGTTGGCATCTGATCCGCGTCCTGCCTACAAAAAGGAGCCTCAGCCAGACCGGATTTATGGCATGCGATTGTACGACTTTGATCTGAAATGGCGGATGCTGGATGATGCTATAGAGGTTATTGAGCTGGCTCCAGTGAGTGTTATTTAAACTTTATTACCTTCTTTAATGGTGAGAGATTGATCTCATCAAAACAGGTTCCTGGTCGAGCAGATAAAATAGTAAGTACAGCATCAGCGACATCCTGCGGCAGGATGTAGTTCTCTTCAGCATCACCTGGCTCAAAAGAGAGGTTGTCAAAAAAGCCTGTCTTTACCATGCCGGGATTGACAATAGTGCTTCTGATACCAGAATTGGAACACTCCTCCCGTAGTGACTGGGCAAATCCTCTCAGGGCAAATTTGGTAGCGCAGTAGACTGCGCCCTTGCGACTGCCACTCAGCGCTGCTTCTGAGCCAATAAAGACGAGGTTGCCTTGCCCTTGGCGCTTCATATTGGGAAGCAGTTCCCGTGCCAATAGGATCTGGCTGGTGAGGTTGAGATCTATCAAGTGGCGGATCTGTTGTGGAGAGAGCTCCTCCAGTGAGCCAAAGCGACCCTCGCCCGCATTGAAGACAATGCTGTCGATATCAGGGTGCTGCTTGGCAATGGCCTTGATCTGTTATGGCAGCGCATCTAATTGAATAAGATCCAGTGATACGGGAGAGAACTCTTTGGGGAACTCATCCCATGCGGTGAAATCACGGGCAACGCCGACCACCTTCGCACTTTTCTGAATGAATGTTTCAGTGATGGCTCGACCAATGCCACGACTAGCACCTGTCACAAGGATTTTTCTGTTATTCAATATCATGTTGGATGGCTATTATTATTTAGCACAGAAAGGAAACCGGCTGTTTTCATGTTAAATGTATAGGGTTGGGTGTATTAAACTTAGCTCGAACCAGGATCATATCACCGATCTGCAAGGTAGCATGCTTGGCAGTGCCTCCATGGGATTGCTAATCATCAGAATAATCTGAAATACTCCTGCTATCCTTGTGATAATCCAGCTGCTACGGTAGAGTTTCTGGCCATTATGGTTATGTTGTCAGGGTTGATTACAGGGATGCTCAGGAACCTGCTTGAATGTCTAATCTCACAATAAACAAAGTTTCCCTCGCTGTCTGCTCTCTAGTTTATTGCGCCCAGAAACCGTTGGCTACCTCTTGGCAACCCACCAACTTAATTTATTGCCTATGGGCTTCATCTGTTGATATGTAATCAGCTGGGACGCAGAGGAACGAGAATGTTAATTGAGAGAAGAGAAATGAACCGGCAGCGGTTAAAAAATACGTTTTTGAGGCTGCTGTTGGGTTATTGCTTGCTCGTACTTAATCAGGCATCAATGGCAGCCATTGCTAAGAGTGCAGTAGATTATTCCCCATTATATTCTGGCAACAGTTGGACTTATCTCATTGATGGTGTCACATACGATACGGAGACGGTGCTTGATAGCACTATTGTTGTAAATGGCATATTTACAAAACAGGTTTTAACTTTGTCAGATGGTTCTTTAGAATTCTATACAAATGATGTTAATGGTTTAAGAGCTCATCAACTTATACTGGATAGTGATATCTTGGTTTTTTCACCCCCTGTGAAATTGCTGCATGCAGAATTCAACATGGGGGATACAATAATCAATAATAGCACCACATCATTAAATATTCCAGAATATGGGGTGGTCTCGGCGGATGTAACTCTTACAACAAAGGTTCTTGCAGCTGAAACTGTAACGGTTCCATTGGGCATATTTCCAGCCATTAAAGTTCAGAGTTCTATAGTGGTAACCGTGATGATCTATGGGGTTCTTTATAGTGCATCAAGTGTTGATACTCAATGGCTAGTGAAACATATTGGCATAGTGAAATTAGTATCTGTTTTTGATGGAGTCATAGAGGTTAAAGAGCTAGCCGCAGTATCAATAGATACTGATGCGGATGGTATTAATGTTATCAATGATAATTGCCCCTCGGTTGCCAACGCTGTGCAAACAGATACGGATAGTGATGGGCAAGGTGATGCCTGTGATTTAGATGATGATAACGATACCGTGCCAGACAGCGTTGATGCGTGCCCAACAGGTGCGGTTAACTGGATCTCAAATATCATAAGTGATAATGATAGGGATGGCTGTCGTGATAGCACAGAAGATCAGGATGATGACAATGATGGTGTTAAAGATAGCCTGGATCTCTTTCCGTTAAACCCCAATGAATCTGCCGATGCAGATAAAGATGGTATCGGTGACAATGCCGATCTTGATGATGATAATGATGGCCTTACGGATCTAAAAGAGAAGCAATTAGGCACTAGCCCTATTAACAAAGATTCAGATAATGATGGCCTAAATGATGGATGGGAGGTTGATAACAACCTTGATCCAACAGATGGCATTTGCCCAAGCTGGGTTTGTGGTGGAGGTGGTTGGCGTCATGTAATTCGGCAATCAATGGGGCGCTAAGAGAGGAGAGCAGGAGGGGTAATAAAATGTATAATGGCGTTATGTTTGATTGCTGAGTTGACTCATTAGTTGATCAATTTTATTGAGTTGTTTGCTGATTAATCGTGAAACCCATTTGGCTTTGATGCCGTGTCCTGGCTGACGGCTATTGTCTGAAATAATTTTCAGACAATAGCCGTTGCCTTTTAGGGCAGAAAGAAATCCCGCGGCTTCCATATCAAACATCCCAGATCGGGTGTAATTAAATTCAGGTTGAGATAATGTGGTTAATGTCTCAAGCTTACAGGGTGAATCAAGAGGGTAAGAGATTTTCCATTGTTGCTGTGACAATTCATCAATTGTATATTCAGCTAGAATGAGTTCACCTATCTCTCGAGTAGCATGCCCAGCAATACCTAGATTAATCCAGATAATCCCTTTTCGCTGATTGCAGTTGCATAAAAGAAAACGGGTGGCATTTGCAGCAGCTTCTTTGCCCACACCTGAGCGAACTAATGAGATACTGCCATTTTGGTAGATGGGGAATTCGCCATCAGGTTGTGTGCGTTTGAGTCCAAAATGGGCAATTAGAGGTTTGGCCTCAGCGGGGAGCGCAACGACAAAATTAAATAGAGAGTTACTCATGGTTTAGCTTCAGCTAGCTGTTGCTGAAAATGGGATTGCTTGTCTAAGTAGCGCTGGGCTTGCTCTTCTTTGCCTCTTTTTAATGCGCCCTGTGCCAATATCTCCGCTTTTGTTATGAGTATTTTAGTGGCTGCAATTTTATCTGTGAGTGAAAGTTGTGGGTGTGCAATAATCTTTTCCAGTGCTTGAATACGAAAGCGATCCATTCCCCAGTGTTTGCGAGAGAGCTGATCTTCATGGCCGCCATGTTTAATGATCTGTGGTGTCTCTATAAACAGCGTAGGATGGAAGGCACAGATGCGCAGCCAGAGATCATAATCCTCACAAGCGGGGAGTGTCTCATCAAATAAGCCGACTTCATCAAATAGAGAGCGATGAATAATAACGGATGAGGGTGATATGGCGCAGAGTGGCAGGCAGTGCTGAAAAATCCATCCCCCTGTCTTGGCATGTTTTTTCATTTGATTGATGCGTTTGCCATTGCGAATCCAGATCTCTTCAGTGTGGCAGAGCTTTATACCAGGGTTAGATTCTATGGCTGATGCCTGAGTGGCCAGTTTGTCTGGCATCCACTCATCATCAGAATCGAGCAGAGCCAACCATTCACAGGTTGCTTTGCTAATGCCATTGTTGCGGGCACTGCTTACCCCTTGGTTTCGTTGATGAAGATAACGGCAGCTGGGGAAGCTATTTTGAATAAGCGCTGCTGTTCCATCTGTGGAACCATCATCTACAATGATGACCTCTGCTGGGGGGCAGCTCTGTGTTAATACTGATTCAATAGCTTGGCCTAATGTGTGGGCTCTATTGTAGGTAGGAATAATGACAGAGATATTCATCTTTTATGGCAGGTAGTGATTGAGCAGCGCAATATATCAAATAGATAAAGTTGAGTGATAGTGGTTGGCCTCATATACTCTCAATTTGTCAGCAATAGCAACCATTATAAAGTGCATTTTTATGGGTGACGTAGTTTCATTTAAAAAGTCAAAACCATCTGAAAAGCATAAGGGGAAAACGCTGTGTCATAATGGTCATCACAAGTGGGAAATTATTAATGAGCAGAAATTTGATGTAAAGCTTGGCAAGCTGATGACATGTTATAAATGCCAGCGTTGTGGCGCTACAAAAAACAGATTGATTTAATGTGAGAGTGTATGAATGAAGATTGGATTGCTCAATGCCTATGCCTATAACCCTGATGCAGATGATTTCCAGCAGACGTATGGGGCTATGTTTCAACGCTTTTTTGCAGAACATTTCCCATCTGATTTTTCACTGTATGAATACAATGTCACACAAAGGCATTGGCCAAATTCACTGCAAGAGTGTGATGGTTGGATTATTGGGGCATCACAACACGGTGTGCATGATAAAAATTCATGGATTACAAAGTTGATGGAGTTTGCGTGTGCCTGCCACTTTAATCAACATCCATTGATAGGCATTGGTTTTGGGCATCAGGTCATTGCACATGCACTGGGTGGTGAGGTGAACAGATCACGCAAAGGATGGGGGGCTGGCGTGCATGATTTTAAAGTTCGCCAACAAAAACCGTGGATGACACCAGAACTAACGAACTGCTTGCTCTACTTTGGCCACAAATACCAAGTGGATATGCTGCCAGATAAAGCAACGCTTCTGGCCGGTAGTTGTTTTTGCCTGCACCAGATGTTTGCTATTGGGGATCATATTTTTGCACTTCAGGGGCATCCAGAATATGACGGCTCTTTTATGCAGGTTTGGCTTGATCATTCAAAACTAACAAAAGAGCAGTATAAACAGGCTGTCGCCTCATTGGATCAATCGACCCATTCAAAAGCAGTGGGTGGCTGGATGCGGCAGTTCTTTACCGCAGGACAGGGTTAAAGTGCCTCTGATGCAAAATCAGCTAACCTGGAGCGTTCACCTTGTATTAGGGTGATGTGACCACTGTGTGGCCAGTTTTTGAAGCGATCAACGGTGTAGGTAAGGCCGGATGTTGTCTCTGTCAGGTAGGGGGTATCAATCTGAGCCACATTTCCAAGGCAGACAATCTTAGTGCCAGGGCCTGCCCGGGTGATGAGGGTTTTCATCTGTTTGGCGGTTAGGTTTTGTGCCTCATCAATGATGATATATTTCTTTAGAAAAGTACGCCCGCGCATGAAATTTAAAGAATGTATACGAATGCGATTGCGCAGTAGATCATCTGTTGCGGCGCGCCCCCATTCACCGCCTTCAGTCTGCGTGAGCACTTCCAGATTATCTTTTAGTGCCCCCATCCAGGGCGCCATTTTTTCTTCTTCCGTGCCTGGCAGAAAGCCAATGTCATCACCGACGGGGATTGTGGCGCGGGTCATAATGATTTCGTGGTAGATGTTTTGGTCAAGAACTTGAGCCAGGCCTGCTGCCAAAGTTAGTAGGGTTTTGCCAGTGCCTGCTGTGCCCAGTAGCGAGACAAAATCCAACTCTTGATCTAGCAACATATTGAGGGCGAAGTTTTGCTCTCTATTGCGAGCATTAATGCCCCAAACTGCATGCTTTGGGCTGTGAAAATCTTCCAGCAGTTCAATGACAGCCGTATTACTGTTTAACTCACGAACAATAGCCTGAAAGCTGGGATCACCTGCCATGCTTAAACATTGGCTGACATGCCAGTTTTCAAAATCAGCGCCATTTACTCGATAAAATGAGCGGCCATCTTCCTGCCATGACTCTAGCTCTTTGCCGTGCTCATCCCAGAAATTAGCAGCTAACTCAATATGCCCTCGGTAGAGTAGATTGACATCATCAAGCACTTTATCGTTGCGATAATCTTCGGCGCGAATACCGAGCACAGCGGCTTTGATGCGAAGGTTAATATCTTTAGATATTAGGGTAATGATGTTGGTGGGGTGCTCTTCCTGAAGGGCGAGTGTGGCGCCTAATATATTATTGTCTGGGATATGCCCGGGCAAACTATCAGGCAGAAGATTAGGCAGGTGGCGAGTTTGAAAGAAGAGGTGACCATGTTTGTTGCCATCCTCTATTACATGACCATTATCAGGAGCAGGAAGTGGTAAGCCTCTTTTAATGTCAGCTTTAGTGGCTCCTGTCATTAATTCGTCAAGAAACCGGCTGGCCTGCCGTGCGTTACGGGCAACCTCAGACAGTCCCTTTTTACCCGCATCCAGCTCCTCAAGCACAACCATCGGTATGAATAGGTCATGCTCCATAAACCGAAAAATGGCAGTAGGGTCATGCATCAGAACATTGGTGTCTAGAATAAAAAGATGGTGATTTTCAAGTGTTTTGGGCATTGTTTATTCCTGCGAAGTCATTAGCCTTTAATAGGATCCAGCGCTGCATCGAGATTCATTGAGTCACAAAATTCTAGAAAATCATCTCGCAGCCCTGCAATATGCATCTCAGCAGGAATCCCAATGCTCATATGCACTGCAAACATGGGTGTGCCAGTATGTGCGGCTGCGTAGCTGCTGGTGACGAGGTCTTCAATATTGATCTGGCGTTCTGAGAAAAAATTAGCCAGATTATGCACAATGCCAGGGTGATCCATTGCAACCACATCAATGGCATAGGGGAGGGTATTGCTGTTTGATTGACGCTCTTCGGTGCGCTTTGAAATAATCGTCAGACCTAGTTTTTTGCCCTGTTTAGGTAGGGCATCTTCCAGTTTTGTCAGTGTGTTCCAATTGCCCTCAACCATCAGTAGGATGGCGAATTCCCCTCCCAGAACAGTCATACGGCTGTCTACAATATTGCACTCATCTTCAAGAATAATTTTACTGAGTTTATCTACAATGCCGGGTCGGTCTTTTCCCAAAGCTGATATGACCAAGTAGTTTTTTTTTGCGGGCATATTTTATCTCACTGCATGTTGGTGACTTATTTTTAAAGGTACTGACACCCTTATAGGTTCAGTGTAGCCTGTTTTGTTGTGTGAGCTGAAATTATGGGCTTTTAGCTATGGTTATGCCAGTCTAAAGCGAGTCTAAAAAGGTATCGTTTGGCACGGCTTCATAAAGCACTGTAGAATCGCACGTTTAGCTGGATTTATTTGGAGTTTGTGCATGTTTCAGGGCAGTATCGTTGCATTGGTTACCCCCATGCGTGAGGATGGTAGCCTGGATGAAAAGTCTCTACAGCAGTTGGTTGAGTGGCATATCGAACAAGATACCGATGGTATTGTCGCTGTAGGTACTACGGGTGAATGCCCCACACTGGATGAAAATGAGCACTGCCGAGTGATTGCCAAGGTGGTTGAATTTACCGCTGGGCGTATCCCTGTTATTGCGGGTACGGGTTCTAACTCTACTACAGAGGCCATTAGCCTGACTCGACGTGCCAAAGAGGTGGGGGTAGATGCCTGCCTGCTGGTTTCACCCTATTACAACAAACCGACCCAAGAAGGCCTCTATCTGCATCATAAATTGATTGCAGAGACGGTAGATATTCCCCAAATTCTCTATAATGTACCGGGGCGTACAGTGTGTGATCTGTTGCCAGAGACAGCTGCGCGGCTATCAAAGATCAATAATATTATTGGTATAAAAGAAGCCACAGGTGATTTGGATCGAGTAACCAAAATCAGGCAGCTGTGTGGAGAAGATTTTGCTATCTATAGTGGTGATGATGCCACTGCTCGTGAGCTGATATTGCTGGGCGGCCATGGGGTTATCTCTGTTACCGCAAATGTAGCGCCAGCACTTATGCGCAAGATGTGTGCTGCGGCATTGGCAGGCGATAAGGCAGAGGCAGAGGCAGGGCAACTGGATGCCAAGATGGCCGCGCTGCATAGCGATCTATTTCTTGAAGCCAACCCTATTCCTGTAAAATGGGCGATGGCGGAGCTGGGGCGCATCCCAAAGGGTATACGATTACCATTGACATGGTTGTCTGAAGAACATCATGAACCTGTACGCCAGGCCATGCTCAAAGCAGATGCACTTTAAACTTAGATAATTTTACGGTAATTCATATGTTTGCCAGATGGACAAAAACGCTTACTATTTTGATGGCCTCCACCCTTACTGCCTGTAGCATGATGCCAGATATTAGTTCAGTTTTACCTGATCGAAAGGTTGATTATAAAAAAGAGAAGCAGGCAGAACAGGATTTGGAAATCCCCCCCGATCTAACCAGCAGCTCTATTGAGGATACCCGTGCGGTGCCTGATGCTGCACCCTCAGGTACAGCAACCTATTCAGATTATATTGATGAGCAAAAACCTGCAACACCTGCCCGTGCTGTTGCAGGGAGTGGAACAGTGCTGCCCCAGATTAAAAACATCACTGTTAAGCGAGATGGTGATCAGCGCTGGCTGGTCGTACAGGCACCGGTTGATGATGTTTGGTACAAGGTCATCTCATTTTGGCATGAGAGCGGCATTTCACTGCTAGAGCAAGATCCTTCTGTAGGCGTGATGCGTACTAATTGGATTGAAAATCGTGCAGATGTTAAATCTGATGTGCTGCACAAGGCCTATTCTGCTGCTGCACGTGATCAGTACCGAGTGCGTTTGGAAGTAGGTGAGGAGGCCGGTGTCACAGAGATCTATCTGACGCACCGTGGCATGGAAAAGCGACTCATCAAAGATGGCTCGGATAAAAATGAACAGGTCGCTTGGGTTGCTTGCCCGACAGACCATGGTTTAGAAGCCGAGATGATGCGCAAAATGATGATCTTTTTTGGTGTATCTGATATGCGTGCCAGCCAAGATTTGGCCAAGGCAGATACCCATAAGCATCGCTCTCAGTTGTCGCAAGGGCAGAGTCAGTCTGAACTTAAGATATTAGAAACATTTCCGCGTGCGTGGCGCATTACAGGCATGGCACTGGATCGCGGTGGCTTTGCTGTAGAAGATAGAGATCGTGATAAAGGCATCTACTATGTTCGTTATAACGACCCCGTGCAAGATGATAAGAAAGAGAAAGAGAAAGGAATTTTATCCAAGCTGGCTTTCTGGAGTGACGATGATATTGATAAAGAGGTTCAATATCAGGTGAGAGTGCATGAAAGTGGAGATACTACCCGTGTAACAATTCAGGATGATAAAGGCGTACAGATCAATTCAAAGACAGCCAAACGCATCCTGAACCTGCTGCATGAGCAGATAAAATAAGGTTGTAGTTAATGGTGCGATTCCCATGCGTTTTGCCTC
>JAJRWL010000229.1 GCA_024276875.1 Gammaproteobacteria bacterium | reverse complement strand
TATTCACTTCACGATTAAGCTCCTGCATAAGAAAATCCAGTCGGCGACCCACCGGCTCTTCTTGTTGAAGCACGCGTTCAACCTCATCTAAATGGGTATACAGCCGATCCAGCTCTTCATCCACATCCAAACGCTGGGTCAGTATGACCATCTCCTGCTCTAATCGACCAGGATCCAGCTCATCACCCAACTCACTTAAGCGCGTACGTAAACGCTCACGAATCCCCTCCAATACCGTAGGCATTCGCTCTTTAACCTTACCAACCTGCTCACGCATCGTAATACAACGCTGTTGAATTAACCCAGCCAGCGCCTTCCCCTCGCGTTGGCGGGTCTCAATAAGCGCATCAACTGCCTGATCAAGCAGCTGGATAGCCTGTTCCTGCACTGGCGATAGATCCTGTGGTGCAGCTGTCATGACCCCAGGCCAACGGAGAACATCCATAATAGAAGGGGGAACCGCTTCATGCAGCAGGTGGCCAACCTTATCCGCAGCTTCCATTACTTGCATTGCCAACCGCTCATTAACCTCAATCCCTGCAACGGCAGTCTGTACAGGCTTAAAACGCAGGCTGCAATCAATCTTGCCTCGCCCTAAACGCTTATTAATCTTCTCTCGAATCAGCGGCTCTATCGCACGCAGCTCTTCTGGCAGACGCACAAACATCTCCAGATAGCGGTGATTTACCGACCGAATCTCCCAAACCAATTCTGCCTGTTCATCTCTATTTTCCTTTCGCGCAAAAGCGGTCATACTGCGAATCATTAAGACTCCCTTACACATTGTTAAATATAAAAAATAAACACACTTTAAAGCATGTATTTTATTATTTCAGACTAAACCATGAACAGATGTATCATAGTGCCCCAACCACCTCCTTGCACCTGTAATTGTTAAATATCTTTTCATGACACCACCACGAAATAGTCTGCCAGCAGGAACCATCGTAGACTGCTACTCGATCATAAAGATGATCGCCAGCGGTGGTTTTAGCCTTATCTATCTTGCTGAAGATGAAGATACACAAGAGCGGGTCATCATCAAGGAATATCTACCCAAAAAAAGTGCCTCACGAGAAAAAACCGGCCAAATAAAAATAGCCGACAATATTAAACAACACAATGCCTTCCATCATGGGCGCAAACTTTTTTACCAGGAAGCCAAAGCACTAGCTAATCTGCAACACCCCAATGTTGTCAAGGTACGCAACTTTTTTCTTGCTAATAAGACTGCTTATCTGGTAATGGATTATGAGCCAGGCAAAAATCTGGGAGGCTATATCAAGCAGCGTGGAGGCCGCCTCAGCACCACGTTCATCATGACCGTTTTCCCCCCTATTTTAGATGCGCTGAGCCTCATCCACTCCCGCAATCAGCTTCACCTTGATATTAAACCGGGAAATATCCACCTGCGCCCTGGAGGCAGCCCACTGCTACTGGATTTTGGTGCAGTACATTGCTTCACTAAAACAAGCAAGATTAAAACCAGCCAAGTCATTACCGCAGGCTTCTCCCCTCTTGAGCAGTATTACGCATCAGGTGATATAGGCCCTTGGAGTGATGTCTATGCCATCGGTGCCACTATGCGCTCTTGTATCGAGGGCAAAGCAGCGCCATCAGCAATAAAACGCCACGCCAAAGAGTCCCTGGTTCCCGCTGTAAAAAAACATAAGCGGCAATATCCTGTATATTTACTCGAAGCAATAGACTGGGCCATGGAGGTAGACAACGCTCAACGTCCACAAAATGCAGGGGATCTATTAAATGCTATAAGAAATAAAACGGGGCGACCCACAATCATCACTGCCACAATTAAACCAACAAAAAAAGATTTAAAATGAGAGAGATACGTTACCAAACTGCAAAAATGACACTCATTGGCAACCGATCCACAAATCAGGACAGGTGCACACTGGTCGAATCCATCAACAGCGTATTAATCTGCCTGGCGGACGGAATGGGCGGCCATCCAAAAGGAGAAGTCGCTGCTCAAATACTCATGGATGTCTGTAGACAAGCATTTACAGAGGCACGCAAACCCATCCCAAATCCCGCCGCTTTTCTGTTAAACACTATGAACCAAGCACATGAACAGATTATTGCCTATGGGAAGACACAAAAGCCTGCAATCAAACCCCGTACAACAGCCGTCATCACGCTCATTCAGAACAACATGGTGTATTGGGCACATGCAGGTGATAGCCGCTTCTATCTATTTCGGGGTAAAAAAATCCTGTCCCGCACAACCGACCACTCCTATGTAGAGCTATTACGCAAACAGGGAGCCATCACATCTTTAGAGTGCGCCTCCCACCCACAACGCAATTATGTAACACGTTGCCTGGGTGGCAATCTGCTTTCTGTAGACTTTACCCATGAAAAGCCCATTCCATTACTGCCTGGGGACATCCTATTATTATGCTCCGATGGGTTATGGGGCACACTAGACAATAGCAGCCTAGTTCAAGGTATCTGTACAGACCAACCACTGGCTGAACGCATAAATCATCTGATAACACGAGCAAGCAAAACCGCCGCTCCAGAGAGTGATAATGTTACTGCCATTGCTCTACAATGGATTGAAGGCATCCCCTCTTCACCATTGCATAAATTAACCAACAACAAGCCAAGTAATACAAACGATCAACCATCAACACTTAACCAAGCGGTTGATGAACTTAGAAATACCATTAAATCCTTTAAACCATAATCAGGAAACCTTATGAGACCCAGCGGCCGCAGCCTAGACCAACTTCGCCCCATCACCATCACCCGAAACTACACCAAACATGCTGAAGGATCTGTGCTAGTTGAGTTTGGCGATACCAAGGTGCTCTGCACCGCCAGTATTGAAGCGCGCGTCCCCCGCTTCCTGAAAGGAAGCGGACAAGGCTGGGTCACGGCTGAATACGGCATGCTACCCCGCTCCACCAACACCCGCATGGGACGCGAGGCATCGCGTGGCAAACAAGGGGGTCGCACCCTTGAAATCCAGCGTCTGATAGGCCGTTCACTGCGCGCCGCCGTAAATCTTGGCGCCCTGGGTGAACACACCATCACCCTCGATTGTGATGTCATCCAGGCCGACGGTGGCACTCGCACCTCCTCCATCAGCGGTGCCTTTGTTGCTCTGCACGATGCCATTGGCACACTGCGCAAAGCCAATAAAATAAAGAGCGACCCTATCTACGGCATGATTGCCTCCGTCTCTGTCGGCATCTACAAAGGTAAGCCCGTACTTGACCTGGATTATGCGGAAGACTCCAATGCCGAAACCGATATGAACATCGTCATGAATGATGCCGGTGCCTTCATCGAACTACAGGGCACAGCCGAAGGGCACGCCTTTCGCAGTGAAGAGTTAAACGCCATGCTCGAACTCGGCAAAAAAGGGATCAGCGAGATCCTTGAGCACCAGCAAGCCGCGCTCGCAGAATAGATAGATAGAGCAGAAGCCAAAACATGAGTCCCAAACAAGATCAGAGCCGCATCGTCTTAGCCAGTGGCAACGCAGGCAAGGTCAAAGAGATCAACCAACTGCTCAGCAGCCATCACATCCAGGTTGTGCCACAGCGTGATTTCAACGTACCTGACATTGAAGAGACCGGCCTGACCTTTGTGGAAAATGCCATTCTTAAAGCGCGCAACGCAGCCCAACACAGTGGGCTGCCTGCCATCGCTGATGACTCAGGATTGGAGGTTGATGCACTCAATGGCGCACCCGGTATCCACTCCGCACGTTTTTCAGGTTTAAACGCAACCGACCAGCGCAACAATGACAAACTGCTTGATCTGTTAAAAGATGTGCCAGAAGCTAAACGCAACGCTCGTTTTCAATGCCTGCTTGTCTACCTGCGTCACCCCGCTGATCCCACTCCGCTTATCTGCCAAGGCACTTGGGAAGGGCAAATCCTATTCCAACCTCAGGGTGAAAATGGCTTTGGCTACGACCCGCTCTTTTTTGTACCCGATCACTACTGTAGTTCTGCCGAATTAAGAGCAGAGGTAAAAAACCAGCTCAGTCACCGTGGCCGCGCACTGCGGGAACTCTTAACCAAATTGTCAGACTAATGGTCACTGGCACAGACTCAAACATAGTGCTACTTTTTATTATTATCTTCGGAGCCTAAATATGAATAGATTGATCCTCATCCTGATGCTATGTGCCTCACTCATTACAGCCACCGCCAACGCAGCAACCGTGGCCGGTCACGGCAACAGCACGGTTGATCTACCCAATATTGGCAAGGTGCTCGAGGTGATCAATGTAGCAGGCTATACCTACCTGCATCTTGAGGGCAAAGATAAAAAAGAGTGGATTGCAGGCAAGGCAAAAGAGGTGAAAGAGGGTGACGTTGTGCGCTACAGCAAAGGCAGTATTATGCATAACTTCTTCAGCAAAACGCTCAATAGAACCTTCCCTGAAATACTCTTCACCAGCGCAATTCAAGTGGAAGGTGCACACCCTACACCGGCCAACACAGCCGCCACATCAACCCTATCTAATCCCACTACTGAACAGCAAAACAATATCGCCAAGAGTAGCGTCATCAGCACAATTGATAGCGGTGGCTATACCTATATAGAAGCCACACAAGGTGACAAAACAATCTGGTTGGCAGCACCTCAAACAGCCGTTAAAAAAGGCGATACCATTCGCTACGCCAACGATGGTGCTGTTATGACAAATTTCTACAGCAAAACCCTCAATCGTGAATTTCCAACGATTCTTTTTGTAGGCGAAGTACAGGTTATTAAATAAGCACATAAGTGGGGCAATTCATAACCAAACAGCATGGGTAGCCACTCACACAACATATCCAAAATCACCCAGACCATCTGCCCCTATTGCGGGGTGGGTTGTGGCATTGGATTACGCGTTGAGCAGGATAAAATTATCGGCGTTGAACCGCTTGCCAACCACCCCATCAGCCAAGGCAAACTCTGTACAAAAGGCTGGAGTACCGCCTATGCCGTTGACCCTATCGACCGCATAACCACCCCCCTCATCAAAGAGAATGGCGTTTTTCGCCCCGCCTCATGGGATGAGGCCTACCGCACCATTACAGAGGCATTCTCTGCGGCGATTCATGACAAGGGAGCCGACTCACTCGGCATCATCGCCTGCGCCCGTGCCACCAACGAAGATTGCTACGCCGCACAGAAATTTACCCGCGCCGCACTGGGCACTAATAATATCGACCACTGCGCTCGCATCTGCCACAGCCCCTCTGTAGCAGGCCTGCGCCAAACACTCGGCTCAGGTGCCATGACCAACGCTATTGATGATATTGAAAAGGCGGATCTCATTGTCATCTTTGGCTGCGACCCGACTGAAAATCATACCGTGTTGGGAGGACGCATCATGCGAGCCAAGCTGGCCGGAGCCAAACTGCTGGTCGTTGACCCACGCCTGACACGTCTTGCCCGAATGGCTGACCTGCACCTACAGTTGCAACTTGGCACCAACATCGCCCTCATCAACGGCCTGCTGAATATCATCTTTGCCAATGGCTGGCAGGCACAGGCGTTTCTGGATGACCGCTGTGAAAATGAAGCAGCACTGCGTACCAAAGTAGCAGAGTACCCACCTGAACGAGTCACCCGCATCACAGGCGTACCAGAGGCGCAGCTCATTGCTGCCGCCAGAATGTACACAGAGGCAGACTGTGCCCTGCTAACTTACGGCATGGGCATCACCCAGTACACCACCGGCACAAACAATGTTATCTCCATCTCCAATCTTACTTTGGTTGCCGGACAGATTGGTCGTGAGGGCACCGGCATCAATCCACTGCGTGGGCAGAACAATGTCCAGGGCGCTTGTGACATGGGCGCGCTACCCAATGTCTTCCCTGGCTATCAAGAGGTTGCCGCACCTGCCTCCAGAGATAAATTTGCTGCGGCCTGGCAGCAACAACTGCCTGAAAACAAAGGTCTCACCTCACTGGGGATGACCAAAGGGGCACTCACCGGCGATGTCAGCTGCATGCTGATTATGGGGGAGGATCCCGTCATCACTGATCCCGATCAAAACCATGTACGGCGCGCCTTTGAAGCACTTGACCTGCTCGTTGTTATCGAGCTGGTTATGACAGAAACGGCGGCCATGGCGGATGTCATCCTGCCTGCGGCCGCCTTCTCTGAAAAGCAAGGCACTTTCACCAATTGTGAGCGGCGCGTACAACTCATACAACCGGCCATACCCGCTCCAGGCGGGGCAAAACCCGACTGGCAAATACTGGGAGAGCTGGCCAGCCGCCTGGGTTATAACGGCATGAACTGGGGCAATGCAGAGGCCATATTCGATGAGATAGCCCGCCTATCCCCCCTCTACCAAGGGATGAGCTATCCAAAATTAGCCGTTCATTATGGCTTACAGTGGCCCTGCAATGACGATGCGCCCAATGGCACACCACTGCTCCACAGCAAGACATTCAGCCGAGGAAAAGGAAGACTCATCCCCGTCAACCATGCTGACCCCGCAGAGATGCCTGATGAAGAGTACCCCCTCTTTTTCACCACCACCCGCCTCAATTTCCACTACGGCTGTGGCTCCATGACCCGCAAATCTCCACTACTGGAAAGAGAGACCCCCCATGGCATTCTGTTTATCAATCCCTCCGACGCACAGACACTGGGGATCAAACCCCAAACAAAAGTGCGCATCCATTCCCGGCGCGGTGAAGTAGAGACACGAGCCGTTGTAACAGACGAGGTTCCCGCTGGAACCGTCGCCATGCCCTATCATTTCAAAGAGGCTCCCTGTAATCAGCTGACTAATAATGCCCAAGATCCTGTAACCAAAATGCCAGAACTCAAGGCCTGCGCTGTACGAGTCACTAATCTGGAGGCTGAAACAAAATGAAGGCCTCTCTTCTGGCGAATATTGGGCAGCTGTACGACCATTTGACATCACAGCAATCGGTTTTTACGCCGCAATCCACAGCAGGCACAGGTGAGCTAAACTGGCTGCCACACAGTGACAACAGCCAACCTATAACCACCGATCGCCCTGTACTCCCAATCTATCCAACCAAACAGTTCTTCTTTCCTGATCGAGAGATCCTCTTCCAGTTTGATGGCAGTGAATTCAAAGAGACCTTGCCTGCCCCTCCCCCACAAATACTCTTTGGCGTTCGCAGTTGCGACCTCTGCGCCATTGCCTACCAGGATCAATTTTTTCAGCAAGACCCTCACTATCAGGCACGCCGCAAGGCCACACTGCTAGTAGGCATTGACTGCAACATGCCCTGTAAGGGGGGCTTTTGCCCCACGGTCAATGCAGGACCTTTTGTCCGAGATGGCCTGGCTGATCTTGTCTGTCATCAGCAGCAGGACGGGGGCTGGCTGCTCATCGCCCACTCAGCCGAGGGGGAAAGCCTGCTCAATGGATTAAATCTAAAGAGAGCCGATGCCTGCCTGATCACTCAACGCAATGAACACGAGAAGGAGGTTACCGCCCAATTTCCCTCAGCCGCACACATTGAGACCGGCATCCAACGTATCAACCAGGCTCAGGTGTCTGCTGAAACCTGGCAGGCCATGGGACTGCAATGCCTGACCTGCTCTGGTTGCACCAGCCTGTGCCCCACCTGCTCCTGCTTTACCAGCCATGACCGCCCCATTAACGAGGGTTTTGAGCGTGAGCGCTGCTGGGACTCCTGCCTCTATGATGCCTTCCAGCGCGAAGCCAGTGGCCACAACCCAAGTGCCCGCGCTGGCCAACGAGTCGAGCGTTTCTGGTTTCATAAGTTTTCCAATGAATATAAAAAAAGCTTTGACCGATATGGCTGCACAGGCTGTGGTCGCTGTGAAAAAACCTGCCCAGGTGTTATTGGCGTTCACGCTGTCATGAAAAGGATTTCGGCCGCACAATGAAAGGATTCATGACCCCACAACCGATCCGTATCACAGCGATCTATGATGATGGCGAGGCATCCCGTCACTTTACCTTTGAACCGACCAACAGCATAAAGCACACGGCCAAACCTGGGCAGTTCTTCACCCTGGTTATCCCTGGCTATGGTGAGGCCGCATTCACCTACCTCTCCCTGCCTGATGCAGAGGGACGATTCAAGGCGCTAATTCGCCAGGCAGGCTCACTGACAACTGAGCTATTCAAATGCAACGGTGGTGATCTCATCGGCTTTCGCGGCTCTTTTGGTAACAGCTGGCCAATAGCACAATTCCAGGGGAAACGGACATTGATCATCGCAGGGGGCATTGGTTTGGCTCCACTAGCCGCAATAACTGATCACCTGACAGCCAACAAAAACGCCCCCGTCGGACTCATCTATGGCAGCCGCTTGCCTGCCGATCAGGTTCTAAAATATGAGCGTTCAACCTGGCATATGTGCATGCCTATTATTGAAACCTTCTAGCACCCATCAAACAAAGAACAGATCACCGGCACACCACTGGATCATGTAACAGAGATAGAGGCTCAATTAGGTGGGAGAGCTGAAATTATTCTAACCTGCGGCCCTGAAGTCATGATGAATGCGGTGGCTCATCACTTCACGCAGCAGGGATTAGCCGCAGAAAATATCTGGCTTGCTTTAGAGCGGCGCATGCACTGCGGCGTGGGTGAGTGCGGCCATTGCTATTTAGGTAGCAGCTACGTCTGCACCGATGGCCCGATCTACAACTGGCAACAGCTTAGCCTACTCCACCGACAGACCACCGCTTAAAGAAAAAGCAAATACAGCCGCTATACCCATATACTGCGAAAGGTCTTTCAAGAATGTACTAATAGCAACAAGTTTATAGGCACAGTAATGGACAATAAGAACACCTCTGATTTTTATTCAGCACTAAAAGAGTGTGCCGATCAATTAGATAGGTTAAATCAAAGCCACCCCAACCTAGCCAGTGATTTTACCCGTGATGCAGTTGAAAAATTTCGTTGCGTACCCATCACCATGCAACAAACCCACGAAAAAGAAACACACAGCACTATCACTAACAAACAAGGTTTTGCTGAAACGGCAACCAACGCCCAGCAAGATAACCAAAAACTGATCATAACCGCGCAAGAACTACTCGCCATCCACAGCTTTGATGATGTTTTAGAGATATTACAAACCGAACATGGCATAACACTCAACCTAACACAGCTAGTTAATCTGGTCGGAAATAATATATATCTCGTAGCATTACGGCGCGAAGCCCAAGAGTTTCAGGCCAACGCCATATCCCTCCCCCAGATAGCTCAACTCTGGTCTGATCTTGAGCGACCGCCCATTGGCGACTCAGGCTGGACAGCAACCAGTATTTCTATCATTCTTGAACAGGATCATTAGCTACACCAGTTAAATAATGGTTTTTTTAATACTGCCTGCTTCAACATTATAACGATAATTTAACCTAGAAAAATACTGGGGCTGACTTATCCATCATGCTGAAAACCGGTGATAAAGGTGAAGGCAATGTTTGCTCATTACTTCCTTTACCTTTACACGACCTTATTGCTGCATTTAGCAATGGCTATTATTTATCTAGTTGGTAAGAGATGACCTGCTTTAGCTAAACAGCTATTTACTGCTTTAATCAATCGTTTGGGGTCAAAAGGCTTCTGTAGCCAACCATCAGCACCCATGCGCTTAGCTTTATCTTGGCTATGTCATCGTTAATTGTTGGTCTATATTTTAGAGTAGAGCAATCAATAAGATAAGTGATGTGATGAAAACCAAAGAGTTTCATGCCTTGTCCGCCGTACTAGAAAGCTTAATACCCCATCAAAAACGTCAGCTCATCGAGCATTTACATAAATTAGAGCACATTCAAGCGGTGAAGCTTCTCATTGAACATCGCTTATTGGCCGTATCATCTTGCCCTCACTGTCACCATCCTCATTTCACACACTGGGACTCTGCCTCTAGGCTACAATGTTATCGGTGTACGGATTGCCATGCCACATTTAATGCGCTGACAGGCACGCCTCTCTCACGCTTACGTCATAAAGAAAAGTGGCTGGAATACGCTCAACAATTAGTCGGTGGCCGAAGTGTACGCAAAAGCGCAGCTGTCTGTGGTGTACACCGAAACACCACCTTTCGTTGGCGTCACCTCTTTTTAATGCGGCCAAATACCCAGAAGGCTACAACATTGGCGGGCATAGCAGAAGCCGATGAAACATTCTTTCTCAAATCATTTAAAGGCCAAAAGAAAAACATGGCACGCAAGCCGCGTAAACGCGGTGGGAAAGCCTTACAACGGGGATTATCCTCTTACTTAGGCTGGAAGCGGCTCATTGATCATGTGAAATCACCTTTAACACCTCAGGATTTTTTATTTGCTGCACTGGGTGTCAGTAGTGACCAACAATTAACGATGACATCGCCTTAAAATACGCCCCAGGTTCAGACTCATTTTATATTGGACAAGGCTACAACTGGATGGATTCAGAAAAGCTGATAGAATACGCCACTTAATGCCCCACAAACATATTACTCTTTTCAACATGCCTCTAACGAGCTAAAGCAGCAATAGACAAGCCATCTTCCCGTGACACAAACCATCAGCTATCAAATAGAGGAACAACTTTATCTCAGCATTACCAATCGCTGTACCCTTGAATGCGCCTTCTGCCCTAAAACCCTGGGACACCCAGAGGTAAAGGGGTACGATCTTACGATAGAGCAGCGGCCTGATACTGCTAAAATCATCCACTCTATTGGTGATCCTACAGACTATCCAGAGATAATATTTTGTGGTTTTGGCGAGCCAACAATACGGCTGAAGGTATTATTAGAGGTTGCTAGCTTTATTAAATCGAAAGGGGGGCGAGTCAGAGTAAACACCGATGGATTGGCCAACTTGGTGCATAAGCGTAATGTTTTGCCTGAATTGGCTAAATATGTGGATGCGCTGTCCATTTCAATGAACGCCCAGAACAAGGCGATCTATGACCAGCACTGCCAACCTGCCCTACCTCATTCATATGAAAGCATGTTAGATTTTCTAAAGCAGGCTCCACACTATATTGATGATGTGACAGCAACCGCACTGGATGGGCTTGAAGGTGTGGATATTAAAGCTTGTGACGCGTTAGCTA
>JAJRWL010000228.1 GCA_024276875.1 Gammaproteobacteria bacterium | reverse complement strand
TGGGTAATAAACAGCAGGCTACCACCGTAGCCAAGCAGGAACTCCTCCAGCCATTCAATAGAGGCAATATCCAAATGGTTAGTCGGCTCATCCAGCAGCAGCAAATCCGGCTCTAACACCAGTGCCCGCGCCAGCAATACACGACGTTTCAGTCCACCAGAGAGCGCCGTAAATTCAATATCGGGATCTAAGCTCAAACGGGAGACAACCGACTCTACCCGCTGCTCCATCTGCCAGCCGTCCGCTGCCTCCAGCTTTTGCTGTACACGGGAGAGCTGTTCCATAAGGGCTTCGCTGCAATCGGTCTCCAGTTTTACAATAATATGGTGATACTCCCGCACCCACTCACCGGTTTCACCCAGGCCACTGGAGACCACATCAAATACTGAACCTTCAATGCCTTCTGGCACCTCCTGGGTCAGGCGCACAATACAGACGCCCTTCTCCACAATCATCTCACCATCATCAGGCTTGAGTTCACTGCCGATAAGCTTCATCAGTGTCGATTTGCCTGCACCGTTGCGCCCCAGCAGACAGATCCGCTCGCCTCGGTCGATCGTCAGGTTGACATTATCCAGCAACAGCGGGCCACCAAAGCTCAACTGTAGATTGTGTAGCGTAAGAATAGGCATAGGAGAAATATAGGCTGCAAATAAAAAAGAGGGTGATTGTAAACTACTACTGCAATGTTTGTGCTGTTATTCGTTCAGCCATCAAATGATTGCACATATGTAAGCGGCAACGATGTGTTGCTACAGGTGGTTTCACCTGCCTTTGCCAGAGGGGGGCATTATCACTTAAAACCTTAAATCAAGCAGAGATTGCCTCAACTTTAATCGACTAAAATCACAATCGCCGTAGCCATACCGTAAAGCCACTGATGGCGAGGGTTGCCAATATGATAGCAATCAGATCAATCAGGTAGACACCGTATTTGCCAAAAATACGCCCTGTATGTAATCCCAGCAGCAGCTGCTCATAGCTCATTGATTTTCCACTATAGCCTTCAGTGAGCTGCTGCGTCATTTTTTCGGGCAGTTGTGTTGGCTGCACAAGGTGAAAGTTGCGTGCTGTTACGGGCTGCCAGTTGAATAGGGCATCATCGCTGCTGTACCATTTATTATCGGCGTATACGATCAGTTGTCCCTCTGTGGCAATGGCTATTTTTTTAGGCAGTGAAGGGAGCATAAGTCGCCAACCCATATGTTCGATTAGCTGGCCGGTGTGGTCAAAGAGCCAGAGTGACTCAGCCGTGGCGACAACCAGCATCTGCGGCAAACTAATGGCTCCGATAAGCAAGCCACTATTGGTTGCGATCTGCTGACTATTCAAATAGAGCCTGTCGTTAAGTTGAATAACCCACTGCTGCCCCCCCGTTTTGTAGCCAATAACAGAAGGTGCTTGGGTGTTCAAACGGGTCAGTGCCCAACTATTGGGCAGCTGTTTTTGATCCAATCCAAATTCAGGTGAGTGGTTTAATAGCACGCCACTGAGGGTAATCCAGAGGGTAAAGACCCCAGCGAAAAGGCCAAGATATTTGTGCCAGTGATGTAGCTTTGGTCTTCTTTTATTGCGTAAGCGCATTGGCAAACGGTGTCTGTTGATGAAGAAGAAGTGCGATGCGGGTGATTTTTTCAACCGCTCGCACTGAGAGTGTGGCACCTGATATGCCATCAATGGGTTTATCTAAACGGCCGCCCTTGTTGAGCATCGCCCCCTGAAATTGGTCAGTGAATGCGGGGTAGCGCACTTCATCCCCTCGGCTCTCTCTGAATGCCAAAATAGTGACTTGCTGGAGCTTGCCTGCCTGCACGACAACCCCAACGGTTATTGGCTTTTCTTTACCGATCTCATTTAAAATCCAGGCGGTGCGCTGGTTTTTTCCCCAGTAGCGCAATCTCAGGCTACGGTAGGGGTGGCTTAATATATTGGCCATGCTTTTCTTTAGGGTTTTATTGAGCCAGATGATCTTTGCTACGGGGGGTTCACCCTGAAAACTCTCCTGTATAAATGCCTCCGGCGTTTGGTAAACCCCTTTGGCATGAAGTGATGTAACGGTGAGCAGAAGCAACCCCAGAGTGAACCCCGTTTTCATTAGAATTGATACCCTAAGCCGAGGTTGAATCCCTTCTGTCCTTTCTTATTATCGAAATTCTGTTTCATATAATCAGCCTTGATGACGACATTCTCATGCGGCCAATAGTTGATACCAATATCAATCTGCTCTTTCTCACTACCGCTGCTGTCTCCAGCTTGGTTGTCCCATTGGTTGTAGCGCGCAAAGAGACCCAGCTGGTGGTTGATTTTCCAAGAGGGTTCGATGTAGAAACCATTTTGCTTGTCAGCCCCCAGGCTCTCTGGGCCGCTGCCATTCAGATCCCAGCGACCATAGAGCGCACGCAAACCAAAGACCCCTCTTTGCAATACGGCATGGGCAGAATAGAGCATGGCGTTACCCGCAGTACTATCCGTATCCTGAGCAACGCCACTTTGGTATTGCACAGAACCCGATAACTCAAGACCGGGGATGGCCGTCCATTTGATACGCGCTGTTCCGGCAAGGTCTTTGGCATTGGCTTTACCTACTTTCTGCCGACCTTTACGAACAGCGTATTGACTGCCAGCACTGGTCTCAAGACCTGTATGTACATACAGATCATAACCCAGACCGGGTGCAAACTTACCGTGAATACCCGCACCACCCTCCCACCATGTGGCGGGGATAATGTTTGACTCAATAGGGTTACGCTCTACACCATAAAAAGTGTTGGGTTCATGGGTTTCATTGAGGATACCAATGGGCAGCATAAACAGACCACCACGCGCTGTCATCTGATCATTAATATCGAAGTCGATATACATTTGCTCCACCTCAACCTCACCAACCTTACCCTCACCGGCAATGCTGTGCTCCACCTCAAGCTCTGAGAAAAAGCGTATATCTTCATTAAACTCATGACCAAGGAAAATCACAAAGCGATGCAGATCCATCTCATCTTTATCACTGCCTGTGCCAGGGTTGTTAGCATCCAGATTATTATAGTGCAGCTCACCATAGCCACCAACCGTGGTGCGGTTATGCCAACCGGCATCACCTGCTCCGGCCTGTTCGACAGCATCAGCGGTTGCAGCAACGGCCTCTGCGGTCTCTCTGGTCTTTGAGTCCAACTGCTTATATTGCTCACTCAGCTGATCAATCTTTCTATTTTGGCGCTGGATGATTTCACGCTGTTCTAAAATAAGCTGCCACATCTCCTCTGCACTAGGAGCTTTTGCTGCCCATGCAGGTACAGTAATTACTGTAGATATAGCCAGTGCCAATAATGTGGGGACAAATCGCTTTTTCAGCCGTTGCTGCATGGTGTTTACTCCTGAGTAAAAAATACAACGCTGGCTGGCTAGGGTAAAAACCGATGAATGGCGGGCTGGCGTAAAAGTTAAATGGTGGTGCTAGTGCATAGTGTGTAATCTATTTAGTCAGTATCAATTTATTTTGCCGAGTAATGCGTAGCCGGTACTCTTGACCTGCATGTTCAATCATCATCTCTGTGCGGCAGCCAAACAGATCTTGGCTGCACATACGTCTGACCAACAGCTCTTTATCAGAAACGAGAGGTTGGCTCTTAGATTTATAATCTGTTTTATTCATGATGTGCAAAAGTATGAGTGGTCACTGATATTGCCTAAATTTAAGTATTTCGATAGCCGAAAACGAATGCTAATGCGAATCACTCTTATTTGCAATAGATAATGTAAAAATAAATCAGCTCCGTCAGGATTGCAGAGCTGGATGGGCTTTCTATCTTTCTGTGCCGCCGTATAACAGAGCCAAAAGTAGAAGCAAAGAGGGGTAGAAACAAAACCCCAAAAGGTTTAATCGCTAAGTTTTTTAGGTTAATTAAAGAACGCTGTTAATGATTGCAATCTGATGAGTAGTGCGAATGCACGTAACGTTCCACCACTTTTTGAAACTTCTCAGCAATATCATCGCCTTTCAATGTCACGGTTTTTTCACCATCTTCATAAACGGGTGCCACAGGGCGCTCACCACTGCCCGGCAGGCTGATGCCAATATTGGCATGCTTGCTCTCACCAGGGCCATTAACCACGCAGCCCATCACCGCCACTGTCATATTCTCTACCCCAGGGAAAAGCTTACGCCAAACCGGCATCTGTTGCCGCAGATAGGTTTGAATATCCTTTGCCAGCTGCTGGAAGACGGTGCTACTGGTACGCCCACAGCCAGGGCAGGCAATAACAGCGGGGGTAAAATTACGCAGTTCCAGCGCTTGTAGGATCTGCTGGGCAACCACCACCTCTTCAGTGCGTGGTGCACCCGGTTCAGGGGTGAGCGAGATGCGAATAGTGTCACCAATACCTTGTTGCAACAACACCGCCAGCGCAGCGGTAGAAGCCACAACCCCCCGAGTCCCCATACCGGCCTCAGTCAACCCCAAATGCAGTGCATAATTGCAGCGCTGTGCCAGCTCTTGATAGACAGCAACGAGATCCTGTACACCACTCATTTTACAAGAGAGCACAATTTGATCCGATCGCAACCCCACGACTTCAGCCTGCTTGGCATTCTCCAGTGCTGAAACCACCATAATCTCACGGATAACCTCTTCCGTATCTTTTGGCTGAGGTGCATTGGCATTCTCATCCATCATGCGTACGACCAGCTCCTGATCCATGCTGCCCCAGTTGACACCGATGCGCACCGGCTTGTCATACCGAACAGCCATCTCAATCATGCTGGCAAACTGGCTGTCACGATGAGCACCGCGCCCTACATTGCCAGGATTAATCCGGTATTTGGCCAGAGCCTGGGCACATTCAGGATATTGGGTTAGCAGCTTGTGGCCATTAAAATGAAAATCACCAATCAGTGGCACATTGCAGTTGCGCCGATCCAGCGCTTCACGAATTTGTGGGATCGCCTGAGCAGCCTCTTCAGTATTGACAGTAAGCCGTACCAGCTCTGAGCCTGCCTCTGCCAACTCCACTACCTGCTTGATAGTCGCGCTGACATCAGCGGTATCCGTATTCGTCATGGACTGAATTACGACGGGCTTATCGCCGCCAATAACAACAGAGCCAACCAACACCCCTTGGGTGCAATGGCGTTCTACAGGAGATTTTGACATGGGGAGGTGCAGCCTGAATGTTGATGAACAGACGGCTATTTTAGCCTAAAGTAAATTAACGATGTTAGGCTTGCGGCAAGAAATAAACATCCATTAATCAGGTCGCCTATAAACCTCAACCTTTAAGATCTGCGGCAACAGTACGGCTGTCGTCATATCACCGCCAGAGAGCCGCTGTTTAATAATAATCTCATCTTTTGCTACCGACATTAACGCCCCCCTACGCACGGCACCTTCCTGATTGATATAAACACGCACATCTCTATCAATATAGTTGTGTAACTGTACTATTGGTGTTGGCACATAGCGCCGACTAGGGGCTGGTTTTCTTAACTTTCTAGTCGGCTGGGTCGTGGGTGAGAAGAGAGCGACTGCACCTGGTAGCGATGATGCTAGCCCAGCCTCACTTGCAGCGACATCACCCGTTGTTTGCTCAAGCCGACTAAAACTAAGATCCGTAACGGGTTCGCCATTAACCGATAATTCCAAATTCAGCATTGTTAGCAACTCTTCAGGCTTATAAAGAGAGAGGCTGGCAGGATCAATCGCTTGCGGTGGGTGAATACTAAAACTGACCTCATTCGGACTTTTGATAAAGCGCTTTATGGCAGCCAGCAAACCTGAACCTGGTACAAACCCCAACTGTTGCGCAAGCTGCTTTTCATCCATCTCCAGCATTGATTCTATAAAGGCATCCACCGTCAGCCCTCGTGCATCTGCACACTGTTTTTGGGATTTAGCAACAAATTCAGGATCAATCTGGTAAATTACAGAGAACTCAGAAAGCTGAGGTTGCTGCATGCCAATCATTATGGCGCTCGGCTCAGACACATTCGTCATCAGCACTGTTATTTGCGAATATTCAACATCACGCATATCAAAACCAATCTGCATTTCAGCTCGGCCAGCAGCCTGATCAAAATCAACATCCAATGTTGTATCCATGATGATGGCATAAAAACCCAGTGAGCCCAGCAGATCGGGGGAAAGCCCCGTCATCAATCCACAACCATCTGAATCTGTGACCCCCGATGCCCGCTTAACACCCGCCAACATACTGGAATAATTAACCGCAAGATCACCGGCCAATGGAATGCTGAAGCCTGTGACGGATAACCCAAATTTCTCTGGCGGTCTATTTTGAAAACCATCCATCATCAATTGATAGAGAAATATTAGACCATCTCCATATATCTGAGCTGATTCAATCGTGATCTCATCATGACTGGCATATGGGTAGATACGGATATTTTCAACGGCAATACGACCTTCGAAACTTGAGCTAATGCCCTGATATCGAATCTCTGCAAATGGCTTGGCCATTGAGATTATTTTATCCAGCTCACTTGAGACATGGTAATGGATGTACCCTTTAGCTCCACCAAAGAGGACTCCAGCAAGAATGATAGAACCAAGAAGCACCGTTTTCAGTTTCATAGTCAGATAGCTTTATTCAAAAAATAGACTCGACAACCACCAGCCCAAGACCGGTGAGTTAATTTTTTGGACTAAAAGTCCGGATACAGGGTGGATAGTCTCTGTTCGTCCGACTCAATTTTCATTTTAAATCCGTACTTTCCTTCGGCTCAAAGTGATGTTCCAAGTAATCTTGGGGCATCTCTTTCGTATCTACCCCACCGTCGCACAAAAACATCCTCTTGCCCAGAAGTGGCGACCCCAGTAACGCTTCTTTCGCTTCGAAAGCATCTCAAGCAACCACCTCGACGTACCACCTTTTATTCTACGCATTATCTCACTAAGCGCCATATTCAGTGACGCTGACATCAAAACATGCGCATGATCCTTGCTTTTGGCCAATATAGTCGCCTAAACTGCCGCCGATGATTCTTTTCCGTCAGACACAAAAACAAACTTTATTCCTGTGGACACTGCTTCTCTCCGTGGCGTTATTGTGCGCCCAGGGTGTGAAACTGCATGTACACAATCTTGATCATGACCATGATCAGCAACATAGTCATATTGCCGCAGAAACAATAGCTGAGCATTCGCACCTGAGTGAAGTCCATCTTTCTACCGACATTTCCCATGGTGATAACCACGATGAGGTACTATCAGAGCTTGATGTCAGTGCGTATGGCCTGCTGAAAAAGGTTTCCAACAGCGTACTTACGCTGGCCTTACTGGTCTCTGTGTTTGCTTTACTCCTACCCGCTTTCTATCGGCAGACATTTCATCGTCGTCGTGATAAAGACGCTATTCTTCCCTGGTAACATCACCTTTTTCCACCACTGCGCGCCCCTCCACTCTAACGCCTTACGCTTTCTGAAGACATTTCTTGTTCCCATGCTCTCACATGGGGATGCATACCAGAGCTTAAATATTAACGCTTTCGTATGCGTTCCCACGCAGAGCCTGGGAACGAGAATGCCGCATGTTTTTTCCGTGCGTGTCGTATTAACGGCATCACGTCAGGAGTTGGGTCATGTTGAGATCTTTTTTTATACCGAGACAACCGAGTAAGCCGTTAGCCCTGTTCTGTTTGACACTCCTCACGACAGCCGTGAGTGCAGCCCCCCGTTTTGATGCAGGCAAGCGCACAATCAGCCTGCATGAAGCCGTCACCAGAACCATTGAGCAGAACCCAGACCTGCGCACCTTTGACTACCAGCTTAAAGCGCAACAGGGACGCGTACTACAGGCGGGGCTAGCACCCATCCCTGAATTAAGCTTTGAGCTGGAAGATGCTTTAGGCACGGGCGATAACCGCGGTGTGGATAGCGCACAAGCCACCCTCAGTATTAGTTGGGTGGTTGAACGCGGTGTCCGCCAGCGCCTTATTAATGCAGCGCGTGCCGGCTCATCCCTGCTCACGGTTGAAGCCGATGTCAGGCAACTGGATGCTGCGGCAGAGACGGCACGTCGTTACCTTGTCAGTTTGGCCTGGCAGGCACGAGAGGTGAATGCAGACAAAGCGGTTCTGATTGCAGCAGAGACAATCAAATCAGTCACTAAACGAGTAAAAGCAGGCAAGGCACCCAAAGCTGAACGCTCCAGGGCACAAGCTGAACTGGCACGCAGAAAACTAGAACGCAAAGAGATTGACCATAAACTGGCATCAGCAAATCGTCAGTTAGCCGCCCAGTGGGGGGAGACGACACCTGCTTTTGCACGGGTTGAGGGCGACATTACCGGAACACTCAAAGTCGCATCATTTGCAACGCTCAAATCACGACTGCGACAAAACCCTGAGTTCACTCGGCTATCGTCAGAGCGGTTCCTGAAAAAGGCGGAGTTACAGCTCGCACTGGCTAAAGAGAGACCCAGCTGGCATCTGAATACAGGGATCCGCCACAGCAACAGCAGCAATGACCAGGCACTTGTTGCCAGCATTAGCATCCCGTTTGGCGAACGCACCCGCAATCCGGGGCGCATTGCGGCAGCACGCGCCAATCTAGCTAAAACAGACCGGCAAGAGCACGCGATGCGCATTCAGATCGAAACCAGGCTCTATGTCTTGTATGAAAAATTGCTATATAGCTTGCATGTAATCGAGACATTGCGTGGCGAGATTATCCCACCGCTTGAGCAGGCACTCACAGAGACCCTCCGCGCATACAATCTTGGACGTTACAGCTACCTGGAGTGGCGCACTGTTCAAGCTGAGGTGCTGAATGCAAACAATGCATTGATTGAAGCCAGCATTGATGCACATCAGAACATGATTGAGATCGAGCGACTGACAGGTGTGCGTTTAAC
>JAJRWL010000227.1 GCA_024276875.1 Gammaproteobacteria bacterium | reverse complement strand
CGCTGACACAAAGTGAAAAAACCCAGCGACGTATGACGATGTACCGCGGTGTGTATCCGATGAGTATTAATATTGATGATGTTAAGCAGTATCAGTTGAGTGCTCACGCGCAGAAAGTATTATTAGAATATGGTGTCGTCAAAAAAGACGATCTGATCATTATCACCAAAGGTGACAAGGTTGGGGTTGATGGTGGCACGAATTCGATGAAGATTGTGCGTATTGGAGGTTGATGGTTTTTAGTTATCTGCGATATGTGACAGGTTCCAAATTTTTAATTTTAATAACTTAACTTAAATAAATAGGAGAAACAGAAATGGCTCTGATTTCACTTCGCCAGTTACTGGATCATGCTGCGGAAAACGCTTATGGTCTGCCAGCATTCAATGTAAACAACATGGAACAGGTTCACGCGATCATGCGGGCAGCGGACGCGACTGATTCACCTGTCATCATGCAAGGTTCAGCAGGCGCACGCTCATATGCGGGCGAACCTTTCCTGCGTCATTTGATTGCTGCGGCAATTGAGCAATACCCACGCATCCCTGTTGTCATGCATCAGGACCACGGCTCTGAACCTGCGATCTGTCTGCGTTCTATTCAGTCTGGCTTTTCATCTGTGATGATGGATGGCTCTTTAGAAGCAGATATGAAGACCCCATCTTCATTTGAATACAATGTGAATGTGACCAAAACGGTTGTCGATATGGCGCATGCGGGTGGTGTCTCTGTTGAAGGTGAACTAGGTTGTCTGGGTTCTCTTGAGACCGGTGAGATGGGTGAAGAAGATGGTCACGGCGCTGAAGGAAAACTGGATCTGGACCTGCTGTTGACTGATCCACAAGAAGCGAAAGATTTTGTTGAGCAGACCGGTGTTGATGCACTTGCTATCGCGATCGGTACCTCTCATGGCGCATACAAGTTCACTAAGAAACCGACGGGTGACGTGCTGCGCATTGATCGCATTAAAGAGATCCATGCAGTGATTCCTAACACCCATCTGGTCATGCACGGTTCTTCTTCTGTGCCCCAGGAATGGCTGCAGACTATTAATAACTATGGCGGTGATATGGGGCAGACCTATGGTGTTCCTGTAGAAGAGATCGTTGAAGGGATTAAAAATGGCGTGCGTAAGGTCAATATCGATACCGACCTGCGTATGGCTTCAACGGGCGCGGTTCGTAAGTTTCTTGCGGAAAATACCGCAAACTTTGATCCACGTAAATTCCTGAAGGAATCTACCAAGGCGATGTCTGCTATCTGTAAGGCGCGTTACGAAGTATTTGGTTGTGCTGGCCAGGCTTCAAAAATCAATGCCAAGTCTCTAGAGCAGATGATCGGTTATTATAAATAGGACTGATCTAGTTCGATAAAAAAAGCCCCGTGTTGCTGTGCAACACGGGGCTTTTTTGTTTTGCGCTATATTTGTTTAAATACTTTTCGAGGCCAAGTACTCTCTGAACTCCTCGCCATTCTCTGGATGCCTAAGCCCGTATTCAACAAAGGCCTTCATATAGCCTATTTTAGAGCCACAGTCATGAGATTTACCTGTCATGTGGAAGGCTTCGACGGTTTCGATATCAATCAAGCTGGCAATGGCATCGGTCAGTTGAATTTCATCGCCAGCGCCGGGGGCTGTATTGTCAAGCAGATCCCATATTTTTGAGGATAATACATAGCGGCCGACGACGGCCAGGTTTGATGGGGCTTCATCTGTTTTTGGTTTTTCAACGACTTTTGTCATCGCCACAGAGTCGCCAGGTAACAATGTTGCGCCATTGCAGTCAACGACACCATAACTTGAAACCTGTTCAGGTGGGACTGGCTCTACCATGACCTGGCTCGCTTTCGTCTCATTAAAGCGCCGAATCATCGCGGCGAGGTTATCGGTTTTGAGGTCGCAAGAGGCTTCGTCGATTAACACATCGGGCAGAATAACAATAAATGAATTGTCACCGATTAGCGGGCGAGCTGTTGCAACCGCATGCCCTAGTCCTTTCGCCTGTCCCTGGCGGACATGCATAATGGTGATTTCCTGGGGACAGATTGCCTGGATCTCTTCTAGTAGCTTTCTTTTAACCTTCTTTTCCAGTGTCGTTTCTAACTCAAAAGATTTATCAAAGTGATTTTCGATGGCATTTTTTGAAGAGTGCGTGACGAGAACGATCTCTTTAATGCCAGCATCAATACACTCATTAACGATGTACTGTATTAGCGGTTTGTCAACTAGCGGCAACATCTCTTTGGGGATCGCTTTTGTCGCTGGCAACATGCGAGTGCCTAGCCCGGCGACTGGAATGACTGCTTTTGTGATCATATGTAAACTCAAGTTTTGGTTACTCTTTATAATAACTACGATACCACGTAATAAAATTTTCTATGCCATTTTCAATGGATGTTGCTGGTTTGAAGCCGACGTCGTTAACCAAATCATCAATATTGGCATAAGTCGCAGGAACATCTCCCGATTGCAGGGGCAGCATGTTTTTCACCGCAGGTATCCCAGGACACTCTTCGCTCACTTCAATAAAACGCAATAGCTCAACTGGTTGATTATTGCCTATGTTGTAGATTCGATACGGAGCGTAGCTGGTGCCTGTATCCGGTTTGTCACTTGACCAGTCAGAATTCGGGGTGGCAATGTTATCAAACGTTCGGATGACGCCTTCTACGATATCGTCAATATAGGTGAAGCCGCGTTGGCACTTTCCATAGTTGAAAACATCGATAGGTTCTTTTGCGAGGATTTTTTTTGTGAACGAGAAATAGGCCATGTCAGGTCTGCCCCATGGGCCGTACACGGTAAAAAACCTCAGGCCAGTGGTTGGAATGTCATACAGGCTGCTATAGCTATGAGCCATCAGCTCGTTGGCTTTCTTAGTTGCGGCATAGAGACTAACCGGGTGATCCACATTATGGTGAATGGAGAACGGCATTCGGGTGTTTGCCCCGTAGACTGAGCTGCTAGAGGCGTAAACCAGGTGTTTAACATGATAGTTTCGGCACCCTTCCAGTATGGCCGCTTAAGTTACTGTCGGCGTAGGCGTGAGGGTTCTGGAGCGAATACCGCACGCCAGCTTGAGCAGCCAGGTGTACTACCCGTTCAGGTTGGTATTCTTTGAAAATCTGGTCAATACGCTGACGGTCGGCAAGGTCAGCGCGAATATCAGTAAAACCAGGTTGCTCCTTTAATGGAATCAGGCGGGCATTTTTGAGTGAGACATCGTAATAGTCATTGAGGTTATCAATACCGGCAACCTCATCTCCCCGATTTAACAGGGCTTGAGCGACATAAGCACCGATGAAGCCAGCAGTGCCAGTGACCAAAACTTTCATAACGTATGTTTACCTTTATAAATAATGCTCTATTACTATTTATTCACAACGAAGGTGGTGAATAAGGCTTTAGGCCTTTCTTTCCTCTTTTACCCTTTCACTCTGCTTTTATCATAACCGCCCATCTGTATCCTGGGCAGGGAAGAGGTATTTGGTATCAAAGATCACGGCACCCGGTTTGCCCAGTGCCCTTATTTTGTCTATTCCCATCTCCCTGAACTCATCGTGAGCCACGGCGATGATGATGGCGTCATAAGTATTAGGAGCCAATGTTTTTTCCAGCGCTATGCTGTATTCATGGTGCGCCTCATCCGGGTTGATCCATGGGTCATATACTGAGATATTGGCATGATAGCCCTCAAGCTCGGCCATGATATCAACGACTCGGGTATTACGCAGATCGGGGCAGTTTTCCTTGAAAGAAAATCCCAGTAAAAGCACATTGGCATCCACAATAGAGCGTCGGTGTTGTGCCATCAGGCGAATGACTCTTTGCGCAACGTACTGACCCATATTGTCATTAAGTGCCCGGGTTGCCGGGATGATAGTGGGGGTGTAACCCACTTCTTGCGCTTTGTGGACCAGATAATAAGGATCCACCCCAATGCAGTGGCCGCCGACTAAGCCAGGTCGAAAGGGCAAGAAATTCCACTTGGTCCCTGCTGCTTCCAGGACTTCCTGGGTATCGATGCCCAGGTGGCCAAAAATCTGGGCTAATTCGTTGATCAGACCAATGTTGACATCCCGTTGAGTGTTTTCGATCACCTTGGAGGCCTCTGCAACCTTGATGGAGCTAGCCTTGTAGGTGCCTGCTGTGATGACTCTTTGATACAGCTCGTCGACAAAATTAGCTATTTCTGGTGTGGATCCCGACGTGACTTTTAAAATATTGGTGACGCGATGTTCTTTGTCGCCGGGGTTGATTCGCTCTGGGCTGTAGCCGGCGAAAAAATCCTTGTTGAATGTGAGCCCTGATGCCTGCTCTAAAAGCGGAATACAGGTCTCTTCGGTCGCACCGGGATAGACCGTTGACTCATAAATAACGATGTCACCTTTTGACAGGATGTTACCAATAGCGAGGCTCGCGCCCTCCAGCGGAGAGAGGTCGGGACGTTTGTGGTGGTCAATAGGTGTCGGTACTGTGACGATGTAGACGTTGCAGCCCTTTAGATCATCAGGGTTACAGGTGAAGGTCAGTTTGCTCGCTTTAGCTAGCTCCTCCGGCTCGACTTCAAGCGAGCTGTCTTTGCCTGCTTTTAGCTCTTCAATGCGTTCCGGGATGATGTCTAATCCGATAACCGGTATGATTTTACCAAACTCAACGGCAAGCGGCAGACCGACATAGCCTAGCCCTATCATGCCAATTTTTACGTTGTCTTGTGATTGCATTTGGATGCGTCCCTCTCTTGTGTTGTCTTACGGACGCCCGATGGCGTAATAGGTGAAGCCTTGATTGTGTAACGCGTTTGGGTCATAGATATTGCGGCCATCAAAGATGACAGGAGAGCGTAGCTGCTCTTTAATGAGACCGAAATCAGGGCTACGAAAGGTCTGCCATTCAGTGACGATAATTAAGGCATCGGCTCCAGAGAGTGTGCTTTTAGTCTCTTCGCAGAGAGTTAAGTCCTGGCGGTCTCCATATATTCGCTGTGCTTCTTGCATCGCTTCTGGGTCATAGGCCTGAACTTTTGCACCTGCTTCCCATAGCGCCTCCATCAAGGTGCGGCTAGGGGCTGCCCGCATGCCGTCTGTTTTGGGTTTAAAGGCGAGCCCCCATACTGCAAAGGTTTTACCTTTGAGGTTGCCGGCAAAGTGTTGACTGATTTTCTGGAAGAGCACCGTTTTTTGGCGATTGTTGACGGTCTCGACAGCTTGCAGAAGTGGTGCGTCGTAGCCAATTTCATGGGCGGTGCGCTCGAGCGCTTGCACATCTTTAGGAAAGCATGAGCCGCCATAGCCGCAACCAGGATAGATGAAGTGATAGCCAATACGGGGGTCGGATCCGATACCAAGGCGAACTTGCTCTATGTCTGCACCAAGGCGTTCGGCCATGTTGGAGAGCTCATTCATAATCAACACAGACAACGTCGTTGCCAACCTCGGCAAGACAGGCGCCTGTCACCAGGCCAACGTAACCAGATCCAAAAACAGTGACTTTCATCGATTAAATTCCATTTGTTAAAATTTGGTTTGCAGAAGAACAATATTATTGATGTTATAATATTACATAAACGAGGTAAACGGCGAGATTTTAGCTAAATTTAGCCGGGAATGGGTTTTCAGATATTTTGCTTTTTATTTGAGAGGTGGGCGCATCTTGCATTATAGTGTGCTTGTTTTCAAATATATGGCTTTTTAAAGTTTAAATGATAAGTTCTTTAACTATGGTAAGAATCTTCAGGCATTATATTCCGACAGCGTTTGTTTTGCTGGGGGTGATCGAAGCCCTGATCTTGATGTTATCAGTCTATCTAGGGGTGTCGCTGCACTCGTGGGGCGGCGATGCCGCGATTATTCATGACGGGTCTCTGTTTGGGCAGTCATTGCTGTTTTCCAGCCTGATGTTGAGTGCAATGACGTTTATGGGGCTGTACCAGCGTCATATGCGTGAAGGGGCTGGGGGTGTCTTGCTGCGAGTGACCGCAGGCCTGATTTTGGGTCTTGTATTGCTCAGTATTATTTATTATGTCTTTCCTGGCGTGGCGCTGGGTCGCGGTGAGTCTGTATTATCCTCGCTGGTCGCGCTGGTCTGTATCATTGCTATCCGTTTTTTGTTCGTCCGGTATCTGGATGATGACACCGGAAACCGGCGCATTTTAGTGCTGGGCGTTGGTACCAGAGCAATGGCAATTAATAATCTACTGCGCCGTAAAACAGATCAGCGTGGATTCACCATTGTAGGGTATGTGAAGTTTCCCGGAGAGCGTGTCATGGTTGAGCAGACGATTATTCAACATGATGTGACGTTGCTGGAATTGTCAACAAAGTATCAAATTGATGAAATAGTGGTTGCGATTGAGGATCGGCGCAAGAGTTTCCCGATGCATGAGATCGTTGATTGTCGCATGAGCGGTGTTGACGTGGTGGAGTTGTTGTCATTCTTTGAGCGCCAAACAGGGAAAGTGATGATTGATATCTTGAACCCAAGTTGGCTGGTGTTCTCCGATGGCTTTAAGTATGGTGTATTGAGGGTCTATTCAAAGCGTCTTTTTGATATTATTGCGAGCTTGCTGCTGCTGTTGTTCTCATTACCTGTCATTGTGGTGACGATCATCGCGATTTTTCTTGAAGACAAAGGGCCTATCCTGTATCGCCAGGTGAGGGTTGGGGAGAACTGGAAATTATTTCAGGTGTTGAAGTTTCGCAGTATGCGAGTGGATGCGGAGGGTGATGGGCAGGCTCAGTGGGCAATGAAAAACGATAGTCGTATTACGCGAGTTGGCAGCATTATCCGTAAACTCAGGATTGATGAATTACCGCAAATAGTGAATGTACTAAGGGGTGACATGAGCTTTGTTGGTCCGCGGCCTGAGCGCCCGGTGTTTGTTGAACAGCTGTCAGAAAGCATCGATTATTATTCTGAGCGCCATCGCGTGAAGCCGGGAATCACCGGCTGGGCACAGATTTGTTACCCCTATGGGGACTCTGAAAAGGATTCTTATGAAAAGCTGCAGTTTGATCTCTATTATGTGAAAAACTACAGCCTTTTTCTTGATTTGATTATCTTATTCCAGACCGCTGGCGCAGTATTATGGGGCAAAGGTGGCCGATGAATAAGAGCAGAGGAAAGACAAAAAGGGGAAAGTGGAAAGGGAAGAGCTAAAAGCTAAAAGCTTTTTCACCACACGACTGCAAGGGCGCAGAGAAAAGATAGTTATATGTAAAAGTAGTTGGTTTTAACTTTGCGTGCTTTGCGCCTTCGCGAGAGAATCAGGTTTTTTGTATTATGTTGACATTGACCAATGAGTTTGGCGCGTTAGGCTATGGTCTGACGGCAGCGGCTTTTTTTGTTTTATGGTTAATGTTGCTGACCGGCTGGCGCAAGCGATCTCAAGGGCTCTATCTATTAACATCGGTTGCGATCAGCGCTTTATGGGCGGTTGTCACCGCGGTTAATGTATACCTGAATGTTAACGGGTTGCCTCTATCGATGTTGGTCATGGAATTTCTTATGATGGCCGCCTGGGTGGTTGTTCTGGTCAAAATGGCCGCGATGGATAAGGGGCTGTTTTGGGGCACCAAAAATAGAGTTTTTGCGATTAGCCTCTCTTTCTTGGTTGTTTATGAGTTGGTGTTGCTGGCATCAATCTTTTTGTTTCCATTCGCGG
>JAJRWL010000226.1 GCA_024276875.1 Gammaproteobacteria bacterium | reverse complement strand
GCGGGAGATAGCCCTTCGATATGGTCAATATCCGGTTTGTCCATCATCGAGAGAAACTGTCGGGCATAGGTGGAGAGTGATTCCACATAGCGACGTTGCCCTTCGGCATAGAGGGTGTCAAAGGCCAGTGATGATTTACCCGAACCAGAGAGGCCGGTGATGACAATCAATTTGTCTCGTGGCAGGTCCAGGTCAATGTTTTTTAGATTGTGGGTGCGTGCCCCGCGAATCAGGATGTTTTTCATGTGTTCCGTATCGACAAAAAAGCGAATCTGCTACTATACGCGGTCTACCATTTTTTACGCGAAGCCTGAAGAATAGAAATTAATAGTGAGCAGCGATAATAAGAACGGAATGTCCGCGATAGAGAAGCGGGCGACATTTTCCCTGGCGGGTATTTATGCCCTGCGCATGCTGGGCTTTTTCATGATCTTGCCTGTATTTGTACTATATGCCGATGAGCTGGAGGGGGTGACTCCGTTGCTGGTGGGCGTAGCAATCGGTGCTTATGGCTTAACCCAGGCGCTGTTGCAGATCCCCTTTGGCATGCTCTCCGACCGTATTGGCCGTAAGCCAGTGATTGTGGGTGGGCTGTTTATCTTTGCGATTGGCAGTGTTGTTGCTGCGCTTTCTGACAGCATCACAGGGGTGATTATCGGGCGCGCCCTGCAAGGCAGTGGCGCCATTGCCGCCGCCGTTATGGCATTGGCAGCTGATCTTACACGGGAAGAGCAGCGCACCAAGGCCATGGCCATTATTGGTATGAGTATTGGTGGGGCGTTTATGTTGGCGCTTGTTCTAGGGCCTATTTTTAATGATTGGATTGGCGTCCCTGGTATCTTTTGGCTAACGGCTGTTTTGGCGATAGGTGGTGTGGGTGTTGCGCTGTTTCTGGTACCCCAGCCTGAGTCTAGCCATCGTCATCGGGATGCAGAGGCGGTTGCCGGACAGTTTGCTCGCGTGTTGCGTAATGCGGATCTGTTGCGCTTAGACTACGGCATCTTGACCGTGCATATGACGATTACCTCTGTCTTTATGGCTGTGCCCTTGGTGCTGCGTGATATCCTGGGGATGGACAGCGCTGTGCATTGGCAGGTCTATCTGCCGGTCTTATTGGGTTCTGTTGTGCTGATGGTGCCTTTCATTATTCTGGCAGAAAAAAAGCGCAAGATGAAAGAGATCTTTCTGGGTGCGATCCTAGTTATGGGGGTGGCTCAGGTAGCCTTCTATTTTCTGTATACATCGCTGACGGGGTTGGTGGTGGCGCTGGTGCTCTTTTTTACCGCCTTTAACCTGCTGGAGGCGGTATTGCCCTCCATGGTTTCAAAGATGGCTCCGGCAGAGAGTAAAGGAACGGCGATGGGGATCTACTCCACATCCCAGTTTGCGGGTTCTTTTATTGGTGGTGTTTTTGGTGGTTGGATGCAGGGCTCTTTTGGTTTTGGCGGTGTTTTTTTGCTGGGTGCGGCCTCTGCCAGTGTGTGGCTATTGGTGGCATCAGGCATGAGCCGGCCACGCAATCTGCGCAATCAACTGCTAAATGTGGGCGTTTTAAGTGCGGATGAGTCAGATGACCTGCTAGCTCGTATCAGATCTGTGACAGGGGTGGTTGAGGCGACGATTGTGAATGAAGAGGGTGTGGCTTATCTTAAGGTAGACCCCGATATGATGGATCCATCGGCATTGGATGCGTTTTCTTTGGCTGAAACATAGGTTCAGCTGGTTACTGATATTATTAAATTTAGAGTAGAAGGGGACAGTAATGGCAAAAGGTATAAATAAGGTCATTCTTATCGGCAATCTGGGGAAGGATCCTGAGGTGCGTTATATGCCCAATGGTAATGCCGTGGCGAATGTCACCTTGGCAACCTCAGAATCCTGGAAAGATAAGAATACAGGGGAGACACAAGAACACACGGAATGGCATCGTGTGGTGTTCTTTCGCCGCCTGGGTGAAATTGTGGGTGAGTACTGTAAAAAAGGCTCAAAAATTTACATCGAAGGCAAATTAAAGACGCGCAAGTGGCAGGATAAAAACGGCCAGGATCGCTACACAACAGAGATTGTGGCTGATCAGATGCAGATGCTTGATAGTCGTGGTGGTGGTACGGCATCGTTTGACAACAACCGCCCAGCACAAAACTCAGCACCCTCTTCATCGGCTCCTGCTCCAGCGCCTGATGCTGATTTTGATGATGATATTCCATTTTAAGGAGCAGTCACATGAAGACGCTATTGGTTACGGGTGGGGCAGGGTTTATTGGTGGTAACTTTATTCATCTGCTGATGTGCCAGGAGGATGTCAGGGTTATTAATCTTGATTTGCTGACCTATGCGGGCAACCTGGATACCCTGGCTGACATTAAAGAGGGTGATCGTTACACCTTTGTGCAGGGAGATATCTGTAACCAAGCGTTAGTGGCTGATCTGTTAAGGCGTTATCAACCTTTTGCGGTGATAAATTTTGCTGCTGAAAGCCATGTTGATCGATCTATCGATGCGCCGAGTGATTTTATTCAGACCAATGTGTTTGGCACGTTTAATCTGCTGGAGTGCAGTAAACAATATCATTCGAGCCTGCCTGATGATCAGGCAAAAGCATTCCGATTTTTGCATGTCTCAACAGATGAGGTTTATGGCTCACTGGGCGCAGAAGGGCTTTTTACTGAAGAGACACCCTATGCGCCCAATTCCCCCTACTCTGCATCCAAGGCAGCATCAGATCATTTAGTGCGAGCCTGGTATCACACCTATGGATTGCCGGTAATTACCACGAATTGTTCGAATAATTATGGCCCATGCCAGTTTCCAGAGAAGCTGATTCCACTGATTATTCAGAATGCGGTGGCGGGAAAAACGCTGCCTATCTATGGTAATGGTAGCCATGTTCGTGACTGGTTATATGTACAGGACCACTGTCGTGCAATCTGGCGGGTGCTAGAGGCGGGCGCGCTGGGAGAGGTCTACAATATTGGTGGTAATAGTGAAAAGAGCAATCTGGAAGTGGTGGACACCGTATGTGCTATTTTAGATGAGTTTATGCCGCAGTCATCTTATGTGCCTCATGCACATCTGAAAAACTTTGTTGCTGATCGTCCTGGGCATGATTTGCGTTATGCAATTGATGCTTCCAAGATTAAAAAAGAGCTGGGTTGGCAGCCGCAAGAGACCTTTGAGTCGGGATTGCGTACCACAGTACAGTGGTATCTTGATAACCCATCATGGAGTTGCCGTGTGATGAATAGCTGTTATCAGGGCGAACGGTTAGGCCAAGTATAAAGACAATAGGGTCAGAATTATGAAGGGCATTATATTAGCGGGTGGCTCTGGCACTCGGCTCTACCCACTCACCCGTTCTGTGAGCAAGCAACTACTACCTATCTACGATAAACCCATGATCTATTATCCGCTGGCTATTTTGATGATGGCGGGTATTCGCAATATTTTGATTATTACAACCCCTCAAGATGCACCGCTTTTTAAAACACTGCTTGAAGATGGTCGCCAATGGGGTATTAACCTGAGTTATGCCGTACAGCCAGAGCCGGGTGGTCTGGCTCAAGCATTTCATATCGGACGGACATTTATTGCAGGCCAACCCTGTTGTTTGATACTAGGGGACAACATCTTTTATGGCGATGGACTGGTTGAGGTGTTGCGACAGGCTGCTGAGCATAATGAGGGGGCGACAATTTTTGGCTACTGGGTAAAAGACCCAAAGCGCTATGGTGTGGCAGGTTTTGATGCACAAGGCCATGTGGTGAGTTTAGAAGAGAAGCCAGCCAATCCTGCGTCCAACTATGCTGTTACGGGGCTCTATTTTTACGACAGTCAGGTCACAGAATTGGCGGCAAAACTCAAACCCTCCCCTCGCGGTGAACTGGAAATTACCGACCTTAATCGACTCTATTTAGAGCAGGGCACGCTACGGTTGCAAAAGTTTGGACGAGGTATAGCGTGGTTGGATACAGGGACTCATGAATCATTGATGCAGGCAAGTAACTTTATTGAAATTATTGAAGAGCGTCAGGGGCTGAAAGTCTGTTGCCCAGAAGAGATCGCTTATTTAAAGGGTTGGATTGATGCGCAGCAGGTTAGGGTGTTGGGTAAAGCGCTTGAGAAAAATGGTTATGGCCAATACTTGTTAGCGTTATGTGATAGAGCCTGTTCATGAAGGTTGAAGAGACCGAGATACCCAGAGTGCTCTTGATTAAGCCTCAACTGTTTGGTGATGATCGTGGTTGGTTTATTGAAACCTGGCAACAGGAACGCTATGCAAAACATGGTATGCCCGATGCTTTTGTGCAAGATAATCATGCTTTTTCGCAGCGAGGCGTGTTGCGTGGACTGCATCTACAGCACCCTCATGGCCAGGGCAAGCTGGTGCAAGTAATTGTTGGTGAAGTGTTTGATGTGGCAGTGGATCTGCGCCGTGGTTCTCCCTATTTTGGCCGTTGGGTGGGTGCGCGCCTGTCAGGTAAAAATAAGCACCAATTTTATATCCCAGAAGGATTTGCACATGGCTATTATGTGCTCAGTGATGAAGCGCTTTTTAGTTACAAATGTACGGATAACTATCATCCGGAAACACAGTTTTCTGTGCAATGGAATGATCCTGAATTAGGGATTGAATGGCCTTTATCTGAATCCCCTATTCTTTCTGACAAAGATAGAGATGCGCCTTATCTGCGTGATCTGCCTGATGATGTATTGCCGCCTTATCTGGATAAATAAACAGTGGCTCAGGGTCCCCATCGTATCTTGTTGATTGGTAGTAATGGCCAAGTAGGCCGAGAGCTACTGCGTACCCTGACCCCCTTGGGTGAGGTTGTAACGACAGCTCGTGGTGATAAAAGTAGCTTCATTGTTGACTTGGCAAAGCCTGATACGCTGGTGCAAGCTTTTGATAAAGTCAAACCGACACTGGTGGTTAATGCAGCAGCCTATACGGCTGTAGATAAAGCTGAAAGCGAACCTGATGTGGCAGAGGTCGTGAATGCTATTGCCCCAGGCATTATTGGTGAGCTAGCGGCTAAGCAGGGTGCGGCCGTTATTCACTACTCCACTGATTATGTTTTTGATGGGGCTTCAACTTGCCCGTATCAAGAATATGATAAAACCAACCCTGTGGGGGTGTATGGCAGGACTAAACTGCAAGGTGAGCAGGCGCTGCTTGATGCAACAGAGAGTGTGCTGATATTGCGTACAGCCTGGGTTTATGGCCAGTATAGAAAAAACTTTCTTCAGACGATGCTGCGACTGTTTGCTGAGCGGGACGAGTTGAGTATTGTAAATGATCAGATAGGAAGCCCCACATGGAGTCGAATGATTGCTGAAGTTACCGCGCAGATCACTTTGCAATTAAAGATGGAACCGGCTCAATTTGCTGAAAAACGTGGTATCTATCACCTTACCGCAGCAGGAGAGACAAGTTGGTTTGGTTTTGCGCAGGCTATTTTAGAAAACACAGAGTCTGCTTGCCGCTTATTGCCTATTGCCAGTGCTGCCTATCCAACCCCCGCTGCACGTCCAGCCTACTCTGTATTAGACAATACAAAACGGCATGACACCTTTGGATTGGTTCTGCCTGACTGGCACTATTCATTGCAACAATGCATGGATGTTAGGCGGGATAGTTAGCCTTTTTTTCCATCTATCTATTTAGATCGATTGATAACCCATTTATTTGAGGTATTAATCGTTGCATAAGTTCTCGCTCTGCACTTGTCAAAATACACGATAAATAGTGCTAAATGCATAATTGCTACTGCGAATACTTATGCAACGATTAATGACAATCAGGATAGCTATTTTAGTGGGCGCATTATGGGGACGGGTGGAGTGACCAAAGTGGGTGCAGGTGCTTTTTATATGGGGGGCGTGGCTGAATACAGTGGCGTAACCCGCATTGAGCAAGGCATCTACAGTACGCACGCAAATGGATTGAGTAATACTGTAATAAATAACAGTATTCTTAAGATTGATCATACCTATGGATATTATGGAGAACCCATCACGGCATACTCTGGAGATATGAGTGGTGATGGTGAGCTGATCAAAACAGGTAATGGTCATGTTCAAGGGGATGGCCGGTTATTTAAATTTGGCCCAGGCAAATTGTCGCTAACTACAGCAAACACCCATACAGGCGGTACGTTTTTTACTGGAGCCTTAGCGATTAATGATGATGCCGCCTTAGGTGCAGCTGATGCAAAGTTGCATATCGTCCAGGGTAGCCTGGAGATAGCAGATGATGTTAGCTCAACCCGTCCCGTTACTATATCTGGGGGTAGTATTGATACCTCAATACACAACTTGGTACTTGCGGGCGCGTTCTCCTCGGGTGCTGGTTTCAGTAAGCTTGGCTCAGGTACCTTGCAGCTTGCCGGTGATAGTCGTTTCATGACGTTGGCTCAGGTTCAGGAAGGGCGTTTAGATATTGCGGGCACTATTGGGCACTCCTTTTACGAGGAGGGGCGAGTTAATGATCTGCCCCCTTTTTCCTTTGGCATTATTAGACTTGAGGGTGTCCAAGAGATTGTAACGGTAATGCGGCCCAACTATGGGAACACTATTCAGGTTTCACCTGGTGCAGAGCTAGGTGGCAGTGGCCTGATTGATGCGGATGTTATTAATCAGGGGGCTATTGTTCGTGGTACTGATATTGGAGACTTAAATATTGCCGGCGATATAAGTTTTACAGAAACCGCCTCTTTTCTTGTGAAAGTAAATGCAGCAGGTGAGGCTGATCGAATCCTGCTTAGTCGAGAAAATGCCACAGCCACCTTGCAGGGTGGTCATGTTAATGTTGAAGCACAAGCGGGCAATTATAAAAAAAGAACAGGCTATACAATTTTGACTGCGCCTGGTGGGGTTAAAGGGCGATTTGCAGATGTCAGTTCAAACTTCGCCTTCCTTGATCCACTGCTGAGTTATGACTCTCAGAATGTATTTTTACGATTGATACGCAATGATGTGGGGAATGCTGATGTAGTAACCAACTCCACCCAGCGGGCAGCCGCTCAAGCTATGGATTCCATGGGTAGAAATGCCGCTGCTGATGCTGCATTTGTACTGGATAAGTTTGATCTGTTAACCGCAGCAGAGGCTAGTGAGGCTCTGCAATCTATTGCAGGTTCAGATGTTTCTGGTATGAGTCAAACCACACAACTTCAGCAGCGCACATTGGTGCAGACAACATCCAATCGCTTGGCCTATCTGGATAGTCAGGATGGTATGACCGGACATACCGCATTTTCTGCAATGCACAGTTGGGTCAATCAGGGGGCAAGTAATCCGCTGGCACTCTATGCTGTATTGAATGCGGTTCAAGATGATGTTTCTGTGCAGAGTCTGCAACAGGGTGTTTGGATGCGCGGTTTTGGTGGTGCGGGTGCTATAGATGGTGGTGCTGGAGCAGGTGATACTTCTTATGATGTCTATGGCTTTTTGGCGGGCTATGATCGTTCAACACGCCGTGGTGTAACCTATGGTGTATTGGCTGGGTACAGTGAGGGAGACACCTCGCAAGATAAACCACAGAGCGAGGCAAAGATGGAATCCTGGCAGTTGGGTGGATATGGGCGATACCGCGCTGGCAATCTACATTTTGATGCGATGCTGAGTTATTCAAATAACCAGGTTGATCATTCACGAAAAATTGTAGTAGGTGGGCTGACTCGGCAGGCACAGGCTGATTTTGATGGCCACGCCTTTAGTGCCTATCTTGAAGCGGCTTTTGTAAATATAGGTGCTATTAACATTCAGCCCTATGCATCCTTACAGTTTATACTAGAAAAATCAGTTGACCG